>NZ_CP046120.1:1222036-1546573 GCF_009707465.1 Novosphingobium sp. Gsoil 351 | reverse complement strand
TGGAACCACGTCTCGTCGGTGTACGGCTATTCGACGATGGCGATCGGCATGCTGGTGTTCTTCGTGAACATCGGCTGGGCGCTGGCCGCGGGCAAGAAGGCGGCGGCTAACTATTGGGGCGAAGGCGCGACCACGCTCGAATGGACCCTGTCGAGCCCGCCGCCGTTCCACCAGTTCGAGACGCTGCCAGTGATCGACGACCACGCGCACCATTGAGCCCGGCCGCAAGGCTGGTCAGCGAAGCGCCCCGGCCGCAAGGTCCGGGGCGTTTTCGTATTTTGCCGCACGTCAACCTGACCCGCTCATGTCGAGCCCTTCGCCAGCCTCAGGATGAACTGCCGACGTCGTCCTCAGTCGAGAGTCGCGCGTGATGTCTCGACTTCGCTCGACATGAGCGGATAGGGGTGGGGTCCAGGGAGAGCGACGAATGCCCGAATTCCGCATGATCGACGTCGGCGACGTCAGCCTGCGCTGCGCGATCGAGGGCAGCGGCCCGCTGGTCATCCTCGTCCACGGCTTTCCCGAAAGCTGGTATTCGTGGCGCCACCAGCTCGCACCCCTGGCCGCGGCCGGGTTCACCGCCTGCGCGATCGACGTGCGCGGCTACGGCGGGTCGGACAAGCCGCGCGAGGTTTCGGCCTATACGCTCGAAAAGATCGACGCCGACCTTGCCGGGCTGGCCGAGGCGCTCCAGCCCGATGCGCCGGCGATCCTGGTCGGCCACGATTGGGGCGCGCCGATCGTGTGGAACGCCGCGCTGACCAACCCGGCGCGGTTTCGCGCCGTGGCCGGGCTGTCGGTACCGTTCGCGGGTGTGCCCCAGCGCCCGTTCACCGAGGTTTTCCGCGAGCATTTCACCAGCCAGGGCCGGTTCTTCTATCAAGAGTACTTCCAGGAGCCCGGCGTTGCCGAGGCCGAGGCCGAGGCGGACCCGCGCGATTTCGTCGCGCGGATGATGTACTCGATTTCGGGCGACGTGCCGCCGGGGGCGTACTGGGACAAGCCGCTGGGCGCGACCTTCCTCGAAGGCCTGCCCGATCCGCAGCCGGTGTCGTGGCTGAGCGAAGCCGATCTCGATTATTACGAGGGCGAGTTCATGGCTTCGGGCTTCCGCGGCCCGCTCAACCGCTATCGCAACCACGAGGCGGACTTCGCGTGGCTGCAAGGGTTCGCCGGCAAGAGGATCGAGCAGCCGGCGCTGTTCATCGGCGGAACGCGCGATCCGGCGACCACGCTGTTCGGCGCGGTGACCGATCCGGTGGCGATGATGCGGCTGTTCGCGCCCAAAGTCGAAGGCCACGTGCTCGAAGGCGTCGGCCACTGGACCCAGCAGGAACGGCCCGCCGAGGTCAACGCGCTGCTGCTCGATTGGCTGGGGCGGCCTTAACCCCGCAGCTTCGATCCGTCGCCGGGGCGACGCGTGAGAGTTTAACTTTCCCCTTTGGCCAGACCCCACTATAGGCCGCCCCGATCATGACCCCCTCGATGACTCCCGGCACCACCCTCCAGCTCCCCACCGACTGGCGCGATTTCTTCGCGCTGACCAAGCCCAAGGTGATGCGGTTGGTGGTCTATACCGGGCTGTGCGGGCTGCTCGCCGCGCCAACCGGCATCCACCCGCTGCTCGGCTTCACCGCGATCCTGTGCATCGCGCTGGCCGCGGGCGGGTGCGGGGCGCTCAACATGTGGTGGGAGGGCAAGCTCGACGCGGGCATGAAGCGCACCGCCCAGCGGCCTATCCCCGCGGGGCGGATGGACCCGGTAAACGCGCGCGATTTCGGGATCGTGCTGTCGGTCGGGTCGGTGCTGACGATGGGCCTGGCGGTCGGCTGGCTCGCCGCCGCGCTGCTGGCCGCCTCGATCGTCTATTACGCGGTGATCTACACCATCTGGCTCAAGCCCCGCACCCCGCAGAACATCGTCATCGGCGGCGGCGCGGGCGCGTTTCCGCCGCTGATCGGCTGGGTCGCGGCGACCGGGCACATCAGCGCGATGCCGCTGCTGCTGTTCGCGATCATCTTCGTGTGGACCCCCCGCACTTCTGGGCGCTCGCGCTGTGGGTGAAGCTCGATTACGCCAACGTCGGCATCCCGATGATGCCGGTGGTCGCGGGCGAGACTTCCACGCGGCGCCAGATCCTGGCCTATTCGGTGCTGCTGGTGCCGGTAGCGGTGGCGCCGTGGGCGATCGGCGGAACCGGCGCGGTCTATGGCGTGGCGGCGCTGGCGCTGAGCCTGGCATTCGTCGCGCTGTCGGTGCCGGTGGGGCTGCGCAACTCGGCTCCCGGTGACGGGATGCGGCCCGAAAAGCGCCTGTTCGCGTTTTCGATCGTCTATCTGTTCGTGCTGTTCGGCGCGCTGGTGCTCGATCGCGCGGCGACCATGCAGGGGTGGCAATGATGAGCGATCCGCTGACCCCCGCTCAGCTCAGCCCCGAAGAGCTGGCCGAGTATCGCAAGCGCCAGAAGAACCGCAACCGCGCGCTGGGCGCCGTGCTCGTGTTCTTCGTGGTGCTGTTCTACGCGATCACCTTCGTGCGGATCGGGGCGCAGCACCAATGAGCGTCGCGGTCCGTCCCGATCCCGCGCGCAACCGCCGCGTCGCGGGCTATGCCGCGGCGTTCGCTTTGGCGATGCTCGGGCTGGGCTATGCCTCGGTCCCGCTCTACCGGTTGTTCTGCCAGGCGACCGGGTTCGGCGGCACCACCCAGCGCGCCTCCGCGGCGCAAGCGGCCGCGGTCAAGGCGGTAGCGGGCAAGTCGGTGGTGATCCGCTTCGATGGCAACGTCGCGCGCGGGATGCCGTGGCAGTTCGCACCCGATCAGATCACCCAGACGATCCCCTTCGGCGAACGCGCGATGGCGACCTTCCACGCCCGCAACACCTCGGCCCGCACGATCACCGGGACTGCGGTGTTCAACGTCAGCCCCGAGCAGGCGGGCAAGTATTTCAACAAGATCCAGTGCTTCTGCTTCACCGAGCAGACCCTCAAGCCGGGCGAAGACGTGCACATGCCGGTGATCTACTACGTCGACCCCAAGATCCTCGACGATCCCGACGCGAATGACGTCGAGGAGATCACCCTCAGCTACACTTTCAACGAAGCGCGCTACCCGGCACCGAAGCCTCTGGACCCGTCCGGGGCGGCGCGTTAAGGCCCGTTCGAAACCTACAGGGGGGAGCCCGCAGATGGCCGGCGCCAAGAACCACGATTACCACATTCTTCCGCCCGACATCTGGCCGTTGGTCGGCGCCGCCGCGGCGGTGACGATGACCAGCGGCGGGGTGCTGGCGATGCATTCGATGCCGTTCGGCAAGTACATCCTGCTGCTTGGCGTGTTCGGGGTGCTGCTGACCGCGTTCGAATGGTGGTCGAACGTGATTCGCGAGGCGAATTCGGGCGACCACACCCCCGTGGTCCAGCTTCACCTGCGCTACGGCATGATCCTGTTCATCGCCTCGGAGGTGATGTTCTTCGTCGGCTGGTTCTGGAGCTGGTTCGACTTCTCGCTGTTTCCCACGACCTTGACCGACGTGGTCGGCGGCACCTGGCCGCCCAAGGGGATCGAGGCGGTGCTCGACCCGTTCGATCTGCCGCTGCTCAACACCCTGATTCTGCTGTGTTCGGGCACCACCGTCACCTGGGCGCACCATGCGCTGATCCACGGCGACCGTGACGGGCTGAAAAAGGGCCTGTGGGCGACGATCGTTCTGGGCATCCTGTTCACCAGCATCCAGGCCTACGAATACGGCCATGCGCCGTTCGCGTTCGGCGAGAACACCTATGGCTCGGCGTTCTACATGGCGACGGGCTTTCACGGCTTCCACGTGATCATCGGCACCATCTTCCTGGCCGTGTGCCTCAAGCGCGCCTACAACGGCGACTTCACCCCGCGTCAGCACTTCGGCTTCGAAGCGGCGGCGTGGTACTGGCACTTCGTCGACGTGGTGTGGCTGTTCCTGTTCATCGTCGTCTACGTCTGGGGCGGCTGGGGCGCGCCGATCCACTGATGACAGATGCGCCGGGTGGGGAGCAAACCGCGCCCGGCGGCCTCTCCGCCAAGTTGCCATTCGGCCACTGCCCGCGCTGCCGGGCCAAGACGCTGTTCGCCGGCGTGATCTCGTTCGCGCCGAAATGCAGTGGCTGCGGGCTGGACTACTCCGCCTTCAACGTCGGCGACGGGGCGGCGGCGTTTCTCACCCTGATCGTCGGAGGGCTGATCTCGGCGCTGGCGATCTGGCTGCAGCTATCGGTCGAGCCGCCGTTCTGGGTGCACGTGGTGCTGTGGGTGCCGTTGTCGATCTTCGCGGTGCTGGCCGGCTTGCGCTATGGCAAATCCCGGCTGCTCGCTGCCGAATACCGCCGCAAGGCGGGCGAAGCGCGGCGGCCGGCACCATGACCCGCCGCATCCCCGTCGTCGCGACGCTGGTCGTCGCCGCGGCGGTCGCGACAATGATCGCGCTGGGGGTGTGGCAGCTCCACCGCCTGGCGTGGAAGGAAGCCCTGATCGCGCGCTACGCCAGGGCCGAGACGATATCCTCCGCCATCCCCTGGCCGCGCGATCCTGCCGCGGCCGAGGCGGCGCTGTTCCGCCATGCGCAAATCCGCTGCGACCGGGTGCTCGCGCAGGACGCGACCGCCGGGCGCAATCTGGCCGGGGTTACCGGGTGGGCGCAGACCGCCCGCTGTGCCCTCGACGGCGGCGGCGAGGCGAGCGTGGCGCTCGGCTGGACCCAGTCGCCCGCGATCCGCCCGTGGCCCGGCGGCGAGATCGAGGGCGTGGTCGCCCCGGGCGAGGGCGGCAGCGTCCGCCTGATCGCGGGCAAGCCGCCTGCCGGGCTGCAACCGCTGGTCCGGCCCGATCCCAACGACATCCCCAACAACCACTTTGCCTACGCGATCCAGTGGTTCCTGTTCGCCGGGGTGGCGGCGGCGATCTACGCGATCGCCTTGCGCAAGCGATTGCGCTCGACCTGACCGCCTCGACGCGAGCGGAGGTTGTGAGATTGGCGCGGGGTCGCTAACCGCCCCCGCGATGGACTACGTCTCGACCCGCGGCACCGCGCCCCCGCTCGACTTCGCCGGGGTCACCCTGGCCGGCCTCGCTCCCGACGGCGGGCTGTATGTGCCGCGCGAGTGGCCGCGGTTCACGCCTGACGAGATCGCCGCGCTGGCAGGCCTGCCCTATGCCCGGCTGGCTCAGCGCATCATGCAGCCGTTCGTCGGCGACAGCATCGCGCCCGAGCGCCTGCTCGCGCTGTGCGAGACCGCCTATGGCCGCTTCGCCCACGCCGCGGTGACCCCGCTGGTCCAGCTCGACGAGCGCAACTGGCTGCTCGAGCTGTTCCACGGTCCGACGCTGGCGTTCAAAGACGTCGCGCTGCAACTGCTCGGGCTGTTGTTCGAGGAGTTGCTGACGCAGGGCGACGCCCCGCTGACGATCGTCGGCGCAACCAGCGGCGATACCGGGTCGGCGGCGATCGACGCGGTTGCGGGGCGTGAGAACGTGGAGATCTTCATGCTCCACCCCAAGGGCCGGGTGAGCGACGTCCAGCGCCGCCAGATGACCACCGTGCTCGCCCCCAACGTCCACAACATCGCGGTCGAGGGCGCCAGCTTCGACGATTGCCAGGCGATGGTGAAGCGGATGTTCGGCGACCCCGCCGTCACCGCGCGGCTGCGCTTGTCGGCGGTCAACTCGATCAACTGGGCGCGGTTGATGGCGCAGGTCGTCTACTACTTCGCCGCCGCGCTCCAGCTCGGCGCGCCGCGGCGCAAGGTCGCGTTCAGCGTGCCGACCGGCAACTTCGGCGATGTGTTCGCCGGATACGTCGCGGCGCGGATGGGCCTGCCGATCGAGCGGCTGATCGTCGCCACCAACGTCAACGACATCCTTCACCGCGCGCTGACCACGGGCGACTACTCGGCAGGCAGCGTCGAGCCGACGATCGCGCCTTCGATGGACATCCAGGTCAGCTCCAACTTCGAACGCCTGCTGTTCGACCTGGGTGGGCGCGACGGGATCGCGCTGGCGGCGCAGATGAAGGGCTTCGAGGCGAGCCGCGCCATGCAGCTCACCAACGCCCAGCGCGAGGGCGCCGCGGGCTTGTTCGCCAGCGCACGCGCCGAGGCGGGCGACATGGCGCAGGCCATGCGCTGGGCGAGCGAGGCCTGCGGGCAGACGATCGATCCGCACACCGCCTGCGGTCTCCATGCCGCGCACGCGCAGACCGATCTGGATCCGGCGGTGCCAGTGGTCACGCTCGCCACCGCGCACCCCGCCAAGTTCCGCGACGCGGTCGAACGCGCCACCGGTCAGCGTCCGCCGCTACCCGCGCGGGTGGGCGACCTGTTCAAGCGCGAGGAGCGCATGATCGAGCTGCCCGGCGACTACTCAGCGATGGTCGATTACGTGACCGCCCACGCGGTGGCCCGCTCGTGAGGGACAAGCAATTCGCTCGACGCGAGCGGAGGTCGGATTGGCTGAGCTTTCTCCAAGTCCCCTGATCCTGGAAGGCGCGGGCTGGGACGACTACGCGTTGCTCGACAGCGGCAACGGCCTGAAGTTCGAGCGCTACGGCCCGTACAGCTTCATTCGCCCCGATGCGCAGGCGTTGTGGCAGCCACAAATGGGCGAGTGGGACGCCGACGGCGAGTTCGTCCCCGCCTCGGACGAGGACGGCGGAGGGCGCTGGCAGTTCCGCAAGCCGGTACCCCGCGAAGGCTGGCCGCTCGCTCGGGGCAAGGTGAGGTTCACCGCGCAATGTACCCCGTTCCGCCACCTCGGCTTCTTCCCCGACATGGCCCCCGTGTGGGACTGGATGGGGGAGCAGCTAGCGGGGCGAACCGACGCGCAGACGCTCAACCTGTTCAGCTATACCGGCGTCGGTTCGCTGACGCTGAGCGACCACGGTCCGGTCACGCACGTCGACGCCTCGAAGAAATCGGTCGCCCAGGCGCGCGAGAATGCTGCGCTCTCCAACATGGCCGATCGCCCGATCCGCTGGATCGTCGACGATGCCGCCAAGTTCGCGGCGCGCGAGGTGCGGCGGGGGCGGCGTTACGACGGGATCATTCTCGACCCGCCCAAGTTCGGGCGAGGGCCCGAAGGCGAGGTGTGGCGGCTCGAGGATCACCTCGCCCCGCTGATCGCGGATTGCGTGCGACTGCTCGACGGTGACAGCCGGTTCCTGTTCCTGACCGTATACGCGGTGCGGATGAGCGCGTTGGCGCTGGCCGGGCTGCTGCATGAGACCTTCGCCGACCTTCCCGGCAAGGTCGAGTTTGGCGATCTGGCGGTGCGCGAATCTCCGCCAGACGGCCGCCTCCTCCCCACGGCCATTTTCGCGCGCTGGCGCAACGGCTGAGCCGCCGCTAGGAGCCTCGCGATGTCCGACAGCCTGATCCTCGAAATCGCCGACTTCGAGCACGACGTGCTCACCGGGATCTATTCCGAAGAGACCGGGCGTCCGCAGCCGCTGCGCTTCACGATCTCGGCCCGGCTCAAACCGGCCGACCGGTTCGAGCCGGACACCCCGCTCAATCGCAGCAAGAACTACATGGACCTCAAGTTCGCGGCCTCGACCGCGCTGCCCGATGGCGTCCATTTCAAGCTGATCGAGGCGGTCGCCGACCACATCTGCGAAACGCTGTTCATCCAGGACAAGCGGGTCGAGGCGGTGACAGTGCGGATCGTCAAGCTGGCGATCAGCGAGGGCGGCGAACGCATCGGCATCACGCTGACCCGCGAACGGCGGGATTGAGGGTGCGACCGCTCGCGCTCGTCACCGGCGGCTGGAGGCGGATCGGCGCGGCGATTGCAGAGGCGCTGGCGGCGGACGGCTGGGACCTGGCGCTCCACGCGCACCATCCCGAGGCGTTCGACCGCGACATGATCGCGCGGCTCGAGCGCGGCGGGTCGCGCGCGCAGGGCTTTGCGGGCGACCTTGCCGATCCCGAATTTCCGGGGCGGTTGGTGGACGAGGTCGCCGCGGCGTTCGGGCGCGCGCCGACGCTCTTGGTCAACTCGGCCTCGATCTTTCGTGACGACCGGCTGGCGACGTTGACCGCCGAATCGCTCGACTTGCACATGCGCACCAACCTCACCGCCCCGTTGCTGCTGACCAGGGCCTTCGCCGCGGCGCTGGACGATGGACGGGGCTCGATCGTCATGCTGCTCGACCAACGGGTGCGCAATCCGGTGCCCGATCAGTTGTCGTATTCGCTGTCCAAGCAGGCGCTTCACGCGAGCATACGCAACCTAGCGCGCGATCTCGCGCCGCGCATGCGCGTCAACGGGGTGGCGCCCGGACTGGTGCTGCCGACCGAGGACTACGAAGACGCGCAATGGGCCAGGCTGACCGCCTTGATGCCGCTCGAACGGCTCGCCGCTCCGGCCGACATCGCCGCCGCGGTGGTTTACCTCGCCCGAGCGCAGGCGGTCACCGGGCAGACTATCTATGTCGATAGCGGCGCCAATCTTGAGGCATTCCCGCGCGATTTCGTGTATATGGGGCGTGAATGACCCCGCTCGTGGATACCTTTAAGCGTCCGATCACCTACTTGCGCCTGTCGGTGACGGATCGGTGCGACCTGCGCTGCGCCTATTGCATGCCCGAGCGGATGACCTTCCTGCCCAAGGCGGAAGTGCTGACTCTCGAGGAACTGCGGATGCTCGCGCAGGCGTTCATCGGGCGCGGTGTTCGCAAGATTCGTCTGACCGGAGGCGAACCACTGGTCCGCCGAGACATGATCGATCTGGTCCATGCGCTGGGGCGCGAGATTGGAAACGGACTGGACGAGCTGACCCTCACCACCAACGGCATGCGCCTCGCCGAATTCGCGCCCGCGCTGAGGGATGCGGGCGTGCGGCGGGTCAATGTCAGCCTAGATACCCGCGATGCCCAACTGTTTGCCAAGCTGACCCGGCGCGATGGGCTGTCGCAAGTCCTCGCCGGTATCGCCGCAGCGAAGGCGATCGGGCTGGAGGTCAAGCTCAACACCGTCGCGCTCAAGGGGCTGAACGAGGCCGAACTGCCGACATTGATCCAGTGGGCGCACGGCGAAGGCCACGCGATCACTTTGATCGAGGTGATGCCGCTGGGCGAGATCGAAGGCGACCGATTCGACCACTACCTGCCGCTCAGCGCGGTTCGCGAGCGGCTCGAACGGCTGTGGACGCTGAGCCCCAGCGGACACCGTAGCGGCGGCCCCGCGCGTTATTTCGACATTCGCGAGACCGGCGGGCGGCTCGGTCTGATCACGCCGCTGACCAGCAATTTCTGCGATGGCTGCAACCGGGTGCGCGTCAGCGCGACCGGGCAACTGTTCATGTGCCTGGGCGGCGAGGGGCAGGTCGATCTGCGCGCCGCGCTGCGCTCGGGTGAGGCCGGCGCGCTCGACAGCGCGCTCGACCGGGCAATGGTGCTCAAGCCCGAGCGCCACGCTTTTCGCATCGACCGCCGCGGCGAGGCCCCGGCTCTGGCGCGGCATATGTCGGTCACCGGAGGCTGAGGTGACGCTCAAAGTGCTGTTCCTCGGCCGGCTGCAGGACGCGGCCGGGGCGGGCGAGCGCATGGTGGAATACCGCCGGCACGTGGCGGGACTGATCGATTCGTTCGAGCCTGCGTTGGCGGCAGCCTTGCGTTCCCCCAAAGTGCGGGTCGCGGTCAACGGGGCGATCGGCGCGAGCGTGCTGACGGATGGCGATGAGGTCGCGTTCCTGCCTCCGGTCAGTGGCGGCTGAGCCCGCTAATGCCGCGGGATGCCCGTTTGCTCGATAGCCCGTTCGATCCGGCGATCGAACTGGCGCGATTCGCCGCCGCGCACCCGCAGTCGGGCGGGATCGCCAGTTTCATCGGGCAGGTCCGCGCCGAAGCGGGCCAGGCGGCGGTGCTCGAGCTCGAGCTCAGCCATTATTCGCCACTGACCCTGCCCGGAATGACGGATTTGGCCGACGAAGCCCACAGCCGTTGGCCGCTCGATGGCCTGCTCCTCCTGCACCGCACCGGCACCTTGCTTCCCGGCGAGCCGATCGTGCTGGTCGCGGCGGCGGCGCGCCACCGCCGCGACGCGTTTCTCGCCGCCGATTTCGCGATGGATCACCTCAAGAGCGAGGCCTGGTTCTGGAAGCGCGAACGCACCGCGGCAGGCTGGCGATGGATAGAGCCCCGGAGCGAGGATCACGCGGACAAATCACGCTGGGAAAGTTCGCCGCCGGTTTGACGGATATCAAGGCGCGACATCCGATTCGCGCACAGACCGCTCCAGAGACAAGGAGCCGAACGATGACCCGCAAATTCGACCGCACCCAGATTGCCGATGTCGCGCGGATCGTCGCGCACGAAGCCGCCGCGCCGCGAGCAGTCGCGCACCCGGCGCGCACCTTTGAGATGCCGCCGCGGCTCTACGCGCTGACCGCCGCGGCGTATCTGTCCTTCGTCGCGGTTCTGGCAACCGCCTTCGCCACGCGTGAGCTGATCCTGCCGATCGCGGTCATTGCGATCCTCATCGGCGCGGGCTTCGGGGTTCCGGCGCTGTGGGCAAGGATGCGGCCGGAAACCAAGGGGCGGGCGATGGGCTGGAGCGAGTTCCGCAATCGCGGGATCATGACTTACACCGGGCGGATGAATGCAGCCGATGCCACGACCCAGGTCCTCGTCCTGCCGACCCTCATCCTGCTGTGGGCGGTAGCGGTGGCGACCATCGCCGCATTCACCTGACCCCTCAGTTCACCAGACCTCCCAGTCGCGCGGGATCGACCAGTTCGATCCCGCGCGCGCCGTGTTTGCGGATCAGTCCGTCGCGCTCGAACGCAGAAAGCTGGCGGCTGACGGTCTCGATGGTGAGCCCCAGCAGCCCCGCCATGTCGCCGCGCGACAGCGGCAGATCGAAGGCGTCCGCACCGTGGCACGGCGATTCGCTCGCCGCGCGCGAGAACGCGAGCAGCAGCCCGGCTACCTTGGCGCTGGCTTGACGGCGCCCCATCAACCCGATCAGCTCGCGGGTCTCATAAAGATCGGCGCTAGCGCGGCGGAGCAAGGTTTCGGCCAGGGCGGGATAGCGGTGCAACGCCGCCTGGAACGCGCCCGTGCCGAACACGCAAAGGCGGCTGTCGGTCAACGCAACGACGTCGTGGCGGGCGAACGGGGTGAACAACTCGCCGACGAAGCCCGCCGGATGGACCAGCGCGAGCACCCGCTCGGTGCCTTCACGGTCGAAGCTGGTGACCTTGAGCGCGCCCTCGATCAGCGTCGCGCACCGGTCGCTGTCATCGCCGGCCGCGAACAGCGTTTCCCCGCGGGCAAGTTCGACGATACGGCCCGCTGCGGCAAGTTCCGCGCGCTCGCAGGGTGACAGCGCGGCACAGGCGGCGCGATCGCGAACCGGGCATCCCGCACAGGCGAGGGCAACGCTCATCGCTACTCGCGAAGGCGTCCGCGCAAGCTCGCGAGCGTCGCGTCTTCTTCGCCGATCAGCGCGATGACCTGGTCGCGGGTCTCGCCGATGGCGTCCACATCGCCCGAGCCGCCGGTCATGACCGCCTCGTTCTTCGCATCGACATAGAGCGAATCGAGATCGGCCAGCGCGATCATCGCCTCGCTCCGCGCCGCCTCGAGGCTCGCCAGCGCGACTTGGGCGACCGACCACGCCTCGCTGCCAACCGCGGCGCCCTGCGCGACGGCGGAGAGCGCCGCGGCATTTCCCCGGCGCTCGCCGAAGCGGGCGTGCGCCGCCTGGGCCTCGGCCCGCAACCGCGCGATCCGGCTGCCGGTCGCCGCGGTGGCGGGGGCGGGGCGGGGGTGGCGACCGGCTCGGCGGATCCGCTCACGCGCTCGCCGGGACGCGTGGCGAGCGACGGATACTTGCCCGCGCCGGTGCTCGTGCAGGCGGCCAGCAGGACGATTGGAAAGAGGATTGCGACGCGCATTGCGCGGCCATAGCACGGTCGGGAGAGTTGGCGAATCCTGCTCGCCCGTGGTTGACAGCACAGGGCCGGTCGCTTAACGGCGGCGTTCTTTGCGGCCCCTCGCGCTTGCGGGGTGTCCGGCATTGTTCCCCGGAAACGGGGCAAGCAGATAGATGGAAAATCGAACGATGTTCGCAGTGTTGCGCACAGGCGGCAAGCAGTACCGGGTTGCCGCCGGAGACAAGATCGCGGTCGAGAAGCTGGCGGGCGAAGCCGGCGACACGATTCGCCTGGGCGAAGTCCTGCTGGCTGGTGACGGCGGCGAAGTCGTCGATGCCGCGGGCATCGTCGTCTCGGCCGAGATCATCGCTCAGGCCAAGAGCGAGAAGGTCATCGTCTTCAAGAAGCGCCGCCGCCACAACTATCGCCGTCGCAACGGCCACCGCCAGCAGCTGACGCTGCTGCGCATCCTGTCGGTTGGTGGGGAAGAGAAGAAGGCTGCCAACAAGGAAGCCGCTCCGGCGGAAAAGTCGGCCGATGCCGCCCCTGCCAAGAAGGCCCCGGCGAAGAAGGCTGCCAAGCCTGCCGCCGAAGCCGCTGCTGAATAAGAATCCGGAGTAGTTCGAGATGGCACATAAGAAAGCAGGCGGCTCTTCGCGCAACGGTCGCGATTCGGCGGGCCGCCGCCTTGGCGTGAAGAAGTTCGGCGGTCAGGAAGTGATCGGCGGCAACATCATCATTCGCCAGCGCGGCACCCGGGTCTATCCGGGCGCCAACGTCGGCATCGGCAAGGACCACACCCTGTTCGCGCTCGGCGAAGGCCGCGTCCGATTTCACGGTGGCAAGCTTGGCCGCAAGTACGTGTCGGTAGACATGATGATGGCCGAAGCAGCCGAATAACGGATGGTCGATAACGGGCCATCCTCGACGGGATGGCCCCCCGCTGGACATGTGAAATCGTCCAGCGTCACGAGGGAGAGGGGCCCCGCCCGTCTCCCTCTTTGCACGTCTCCCTCAGCCAACCGCACCGGGCCGACAACCTGGCGCAACGCGCAACGCTAGTGTCATGCGGGTGGGCTAGGACCTCTCTCGCAGGGACCGACGAGGAGAGACGACGTGTTCATTCGCAGCGAAAGACTGTTCCTGCGGCCGGCCTGGCCAGAGGATTGGGAAGAGCTTCTGACGGCGATCGCCGACGAGGCGATCGTCCGCAACCTGGCGCGGGCGCCATGGCCCTACGGCCCCGATCAGGCCCGCGATTTCGCCGCTCGCCCGCAGGATTCACGCCGGCCGAACTTCTTCGTCAGCACCGCCAACAACGGCGAGCTGATCGGCAGCGTCGGCTTGGGCCGTGACGACGAAGGCCGGACCGAACTCGGCTATTGGATCGCGCGGCCCCATTGGGGCAACGGCTATGCGCCCGAAGCGGCGCGCGCAGTGTTGCGCCTGGCGAAGACGCTGGGGCACCGGCGGCTGGTCGCGGGGCATTTCGTCGACAATCCGGCTTCGGGGCGGGTGCTTGCCAAAGTCGGCTTCCGGCCCACCGGCAGGATCGTCAACCGGTTCAGCCTGGCCCGCGGGCGCGAGGTCGAGTCGGTCGAATATGCAAGCGATCTCGGCGCGGCCAGCGATTGCGACGGGGCCAGCGCCAACTGGGCCGCGATGCGAGCTGCCTAGTTTGTACATCCTCCCCGAGCCAGCTCGGGGAGGACTTTACTCACCCCATCACCGCGTCGGCGAACTCGCTCTCGTACTTGCCGATCAGCGCGCGGTCGTCGTGGTTCCAGGGGTGGAAGCCGGGGAGGAAGAACGCGGCCCACGCGGGGAAGATGCGGCGCAGCAGGCCGGGGTTGCCGACGAGATACCACACCACTTTCGCCTTCCACTTCGCGCCGGTCAGCCCGTCCTGCGCTAGCAGGTTGATGGTATCGCCGAAGCGGTGGGTCACGAACGTCTGGGTGACGACCAGCATCATCAGGCTCTTGACCTTCCACCGCTTCCACCGCGTCCAGTCGCGGGTGGCGTGGAGCCAGGTGTCGTAGGCAACGCCCTTGTGCTCGATCTCCTCGGCCGAGTGCCAGCGCCACAGGTCCGAAGTCTCGCCGCCACCGGCCAGGTGGCGCGGGTTCGACAGCAGCTCGTTGGCGAGCATCGCGGTGAAGTGCTCGAGCGCCATCGTCGCGGCCAGGTTGAGAATCGGCGCGCGGCCGTCGATCTGCGCCAGCCGGTCGGCGACGCGGCGGTCGATCTTGTCGAGATCGTAGCCGGCATCCTTGGCAGTGCGGTTGAACGCGATGTGTTCGCGGGTGTGGTTGATTTCCTGCTTCACGAAGGCGCGGATCTCGGCCTCCAGCTTGGGTGGGGCATCGGCGCGGTTGGCCTTCACCGACTCGATGAAATAGGCTTCGCCGCGCGGGAAGGTGGCGGACAGCGCATTGTGCCAGGCGCTGCCGATGGGATCGCCGTTGAGCCACCAACGCGCTGGCGGCGCCTGGTCGCGGCCGAAGCGGCGATCGCGCACGGTGATGGTCAGGTCCGCGGGGGTCGGGGCCTTGCGAGCCGGGACTGCGAACTCTAGGGCGGTATCGGGCTTGAAGGGTGCGTTCATGACGGTCGCAATAGATTAACTGACATCAATGTCAATAAGAAAACGCCTGTCCCCGGACGAGAGCCGCACCGCGGCGGTCGTCGCCGCGCGCGAATTGCTGATCGAGACCGGTCCGCAGGCGGTGACGCTCAAGGCGGTCGCAGGCCGCATCGGGCGAACCCACGCCAACTTGCTCCATCATTTCGGCTCTGCCTCGGGGTTGCAGAAGGCGCTGGCGCGGCATCTGTCGGAAAGCGTCTGCGCGACGATTGCCGAAGCCGTGCTGGCGCAGCGCGCGGGGCACGGCTCGGCGCGCGAGATCGTCGATCTGACGTTCGACGCGTTCGACAAGGAGGGCGCGGGCGCGCTTGCCTCGTGGATGCTGCTGTCGGGCAACGAGGACGCGCTCGATCCGATCGTCGAGGCGGTGCACGATCTGGTCGACCGGTTGGGGCCGGTTAGCGAGAGCGTCGAGACGATGCACCGTTCGACGCTGACCCTGGTCCTGATGGCGCTGGGCGATGCCTTGTTGGGCGGGCCGATGGCCAAGGCGCTCGATCTCCCGCGCGAAGCCGCGCGCCAAACGGCGGAACGGTTCCTGATCGATTCGATCGCGCGGGCGCACGCGACGGCGGAGTAGCTTCAGGCCAGTTCCATCCAGCCCGGCACGGTGGCCGGATCGATATCCTCGACCCGCCGGTGATCGATCGCCAACCCCAAATCGGGATAGGCCGCGCGCTGCCGCTTGGGGTCGCTGTCCGCCAGCGGCACCACCACCAGCCGCCGGTTGACCTTTTGCCGCCAGTTCATCCGCGCAGTGTTTTCCTGGCCGATGTAGCAGCCCTTGGAGAACGACACGCCATTGAGTTCGGCGGCATTGCATTCGAGCCAGAGGGTCGCGTCGCTGCCCAATTCGGCGCGGCCTTCGGTGACGCCCAGTTTCAGGCGGTGGGCGAGCCAGGCGGCATCGGCGGGTTCGCCGCCGTCGGCGAGCGGAGCGATCCAGCGTTCGCCCAGCGCCGACAGTCTGGGATCACTCGCCACACCGTCTCCGGCATGATCGCGCCAGTGGACCGCCAGCGCAGGATCGACCGCGATCCCGATCTTGCGTCGCAGCCGGTAGAGTGACAGTCGCTTGGCCAGCGCCTCGGCCGCATCGGCCTCGCAATCGAGCAGCAGGTCCGCACCCGACGGCCAGACGACAAAGTCGAACAAAACCTTGCCCTGAGCTGTCAGCAGCGCCGCCCACACGGGCTGCGTTCCAGTGACATCGTTGGTGACGAGGCCCTGGAGGAACCCGGCCACGTCCTCGTCCGGCTCGAGCGGGGAAACGCGGACGACAGCACGGTCGCAAAGACGGGTTGCAGGCATGGGTGACAGATAGGCCACCCCATCACTATGGCAAGCCGATGCCCGACCCGACGATTCTCACCATCCGCCGCCCCGACGACTGGCACGTCCACTTGCGCGACGGCGCGATGCTGGCGGCCGTGGTCGGGCACACCGCCCGCCAGTTCGCGCGGGCCATCGTGATGCCCAACCTCTCGCCGCCGGTGACGAGTACCGCCATGGCCGCCGCCTATCGCGAGCGGATCATCGCGGCTTTGCCCGAAGGAAGCGATTTCACCCCACTGATGACCTGCTACCTGACCGACGCGAGCGATCCCGACGATCTGCGCCGCGGGTTTGCGCAAGGGGTCTATACCGCCGCCAAGCTATACCCGGCGCATGCCACCACCAATTCCGCCCACGGCGTGACCGATGTCGCCAACATCCGCGGCGCGCTGGAGGCGATGCAGGCGATAGGCATGCCGTTGCTGGTCCACGGCGAGGTCACCACGCCGGAAATCGACGTGTTCGATCGCGAGGCGGTGTTCATCGATCGCGTGCTCGCCCCGCTGGTGGAGGCCATGCCGGCGCTGAAGGTGGTGTTCGAGCATATCACCACCGCACAGGCGGTCGCGTTCGTCGACGGCGCTGGGCCGAACGTGGCGGCGACGATTACCCCGCAGCACCTTCACCTCAATCGCAACGCGCTGTTCGCCGGTGGCCTGCGTCCGCACGCCTACTGCCTGCCCGTGGTCAAGCGCGAGGAGCACCGGCTCGCGCTGCGCCGGGCGGCGACCTCGGGTTCGGCCAAGTACTTCCTCGGCACCGACACCGCACCCCATGCGCAGAGCGCCAAGGAAACCGATTGCGGCTGCGCGGGCATCTTCAATGCGCCCTTCGCGCTGGAAAGCTATGCTGCGGTGTTCGACGAAGAGGGCGCGCTGGACAGGTTCGAAGCCTTCGCCAGCGAGAACGGTCCGCGCTTTTATGGTCTGCCGCTCAACCAAGGCACCGTCACGCTCGAGCGAGGCGCGACCGCAGTGCCCGCGAAGATCATGGTGGGTGGCACCACGCTTGTGCCGTTCCACTTCGGCGAAACGCTAGGCTGGCGGCTTCGCTGAGCCGGCGTGGCGCCGCCACAGGTCCCAGCTGAACAGCGCCAGTGCCGCCCAGATGAACACAAAGCTGGCGAGCTGCGCCGGACGCAGCGCCTCGCCGAACACGGTCAGCCCCAGCACGAAGACGATGGTCGGCGAGAGGAACTGGACGAAGCCGAGCGTCGACAGGTCCATCCGCCGCGCCGCCAGCGCGAACAGAAGCAGCGGCGTCGCGGTCAGCACCCCCGCTCCCGCCAGCAGCAGGCTGATCCGCGGATCGTGGCCGAAGCTGGAGACGCCCTCACCGTGCGCGAACCACAGCGTGGTCGCGGCGGCTAACGGCAGCAGCAGAATCGTCTCGATCGTCAGCCCGGGCAATGCGCCGACCGGGGCGACCTTGCGGACCAGGCCGTAAAGCGCGAAACTCAGCGCCAGCGCGAGACTGATCCCCAGCGTGTCGCTTGCACCCAGCAACAGCGCCCCCACGCCCAGCGCTGCAAGCGCTACCGCGCCCCACTGCAGGCGGCTAAGCCGCTCGCCGAGGAAAACCGTGCCGAGCAGGACGTTGACCAGCGGATTGATGTAGTAGCCCAAGCTGGAGGCATAGATGTGCCCGCCGTTGATCGCGGCGATATAGATCACCCAATTAATCCCGATGAGCCCCGCGCTGGTGAGCATCAGCCGCAACACGCGCCAATCCGCCAGCCCGCGCGCGATCTCGCCTAGCTGGCGGCGCACCGCGGCGATCGCCAGGCACAGCGGCAAGGTGAAGACGACCCGCCAGGCGACCAGCTCAAACGCGGGAACATGGCGCAGCAAGGCAATGTAAAGCGGAAGGAATCCCCAGATCGTATACGCCCCGAGCGCCAGCGGGAGGCCGTTCGGGCGGGGGAGGGGTTTGCCATCGCGGGCGCTTGGCAGGTCGATCCGGCGCTGTCGAGGATCGCTTCGCCGCAAATTTCGATCCTGACGATGGGGTTGTGGTCCGTTCATGTTCGGGGTCGTAAGCATGAACGCGAAGCCGATCCATAAGGGTTGGTCGCCACTCCCCGAAAGGAGAAACGAAATGAACAATGCTCTCCGCACCGCCGCCCTGTCGTTGGCGCTTCCCGGCGTGATGGCCGCGAGCCTGCCTGCCGCCGCCGCCACCTGGCAGCCCGCCAGCACCGACCAGTCGATGGTCTATGACAAACATGAGCGCGACTATCGCGACTCGCGTTATTACGAAGGCTACGGCCAGCGCACCTATCAGCAGCCGTACTACAGCAATGATGGATACCAGACCTGGCGCGGCAACGACGGGCGGTACTATTGCAAGAAGAAGAACGGCACGACCGGCCTCATCGTTGGCGGCGCGGCGGGCGCGCTGCTCGGCCGCTCGATCGCGGGGCGCGGCGACAACACCCTCGGCACGATTCTGGGTGCCGCCGGTGGCGCGCTGCTCGGTCGCTCGGTCGAGCGCAACAGTTCGTCGCGCTGCCGCTAAGCAGCAGGCATTGCGATAACGGGCGTGGCTTTCCCCTTCCCCGCGCCCACCCGAAGGCCTCGGAGCGATCCGGGGCCTTTTCGCGTCGCGAAGCGGTCCTCGTCCGTTCGCTTCCTGGCTTGGCCCTCAGCCCTCGCGCAAACCGACCGCGATGCTCGCGCGGGGTTGGTCCAATTCGGCCGAAGCGACCGGATAGGCGCAATAGTCGGCGGCATAATAGGCGCTCGCGCGGTGATTACCCGAGAGCCCGACCCCGCCGAACGGCGCAGCCGACGAGGCGCCGTTGGTCGGGCGGTTCCAGTTGATCACGCCGGCGCGCACGTTGGCCCAGAAGCGGTTGTAGTCCTGCGGGTTCCCGCCGATTAACGAGGCCGAAAGGCCGAAACGGGTGGCGTTGGCTTCGGCGATGGCGGCATCGAAATCGTCGACCCTGATCACCTGTAGCAATGGCCCGAAAAGTTCGACGTCGGGCCGTTCCTTCATCGCGGTCACATCGATGATCGCGGGCGAAAGGAACGGCCTGTCCTCGACCGGACGCGCCATGTGCTTGATCGCCTTGCCGCCGTGGCCGAGCAGGTAGAGGAAGCTTTCGGTCAGGCCGTCGGCGGCGTCGTTGTCGATCACCGGGCCCATGAACGGCGCGGGCTCGTCGAACGGCGCGCCGACGATCAGCCGGTCGGCGAGGCGCTTCACCTCGCTCACCACCGCGTCGTAGAGAGCGCCCTTGACGATCAGCCGCCGCGCCGCGGTGCACCGCTGGCCGGCGCTGGTGAAGGCCGACTGGACGATCAGGACCGCGGCGTCCTGGATCTTCGGCGTATCCCACACCACGATCGGGTTGTTGCCGCCCATTTCGAGCGCCAGAATCTTGCCCGGGTTGCCGGCGAGTTCGCGGTTGATCGCGATTCCCGCATGGGCCGATCCGGTGAACAGCACTCCGTCGATCCCGTCATGCGCGACCAGCGCCTTGCCCTCGTCCGGACCGCCGATCGCCAACTGGACGACCTCGGCCGAGATCCCGGCGCGATGGAAGCACCGGACCAGCGCTTCCCCCGTCGCCGGCGTCTTTTCGGACGGCTTGAACACGATTGCGTTGCCGGCGATCAGCGCGGGCACGATGTGGCCGTTGGGAAGATGCGCGGGGAAGTTGTACGGCCCCAGCACGGCCATTACCCCGTGCGGCTTATGGCGCAGCGCGGCAGTGCCCTGAAGCGCGGAGTCCAGCTTGCGCTGGCCGGTCCGCTCGGCGAACGCACGGATCGAGATTTCGACCTTGTTGACAACACTTTCGACCTCGGTGCGCGCCTCCCACATCGGCTTGCCCGTCTCGCGCGCGATCAGCGTGGCGAGCTTTTCGGCGTCCTTGCGCACTTCGTTCGCGAAGCGGCGGACCAGCTCCATCCGGGTGGACAGCGGCTGCGCCGCCCAGGCGGGCCATGCGCGGCGGGTGCGGGCGACGATTTCGTCGACGTCACCGGTCTTGCCGCGCCAGACTTCGGCCCCGGTAGCAGGTTCGTAACTAACGATTTCTTCGCTGGCCAAGCCCTGCAGTCCCATCATCCGAAGCCTTGGAATGCCACGGCAGATGCCACAGCGTCGCTGTCGCGACAAAAGAATTCTAGGATGGGCGCGCCGCGCCGGAGCGCTGCGAAACAGGAGCTTTGCCGCGGTCGATGCCGCAACCAGCGAGGCCTAACAAGGGTTTGACTCGCGCGCACCGTTTGGCACAATGCTGACAACCTAGAAAGTTGCGGGTCGCATCGCACGCAGGCCGCCACGCTCCGCGGGTGGTCATTGACGGGTGTCCGGATCACTCCGCGCGCCAGCAGCAACCAGGGGAATTTTCATGTCCATTCCAGCCAAATCCCGGATCGCGGGCCGTTTGTTAGGTGCGTCTGCCGCCGTTCTCGCTTTCGCTTCACTCTCAGGCCTTGGCGCGCCCAGCGCTGCCGCGGCGGAGTGCTTGCTCGATACCGACGGCAACGGTGTGGCGAGCGCGGGCGACACGGACGGCGGTGCGACGTCGGACGGCACCGCGACCAGCTTGGCATGCGGCGCCGCTGCCAGCGCCCAGGCGATCAGTTCGGTCGCCGTCGGCAACGGTGCGACGACCGCCAACGGGGTCACGCCCTCGGGCGCGGCCTCGCAAGGTACCTCGGTCGCTGTCGGCAACCTTGCCCAGGCGACCGCGGAGGATGCGGTAGCTCTGGGCGACAAGACGATCGCCTCGGGCTTCCATTCGACGGCGATCGGAGGGGAAGCCCTGGCATCCGGAACCGGCGCGCAGGCGTTCGGCTGGCAAGCGCAGGCCACGCAGCAGTTTTCGACTTCGGTGGGTCACCAGGCCCTTGCCACCGCGGTCCGCGCCACCGCCTTGGGCAAGGCCGCGGCAGCCAGCGGAGTTTCCTCCACCGCGGTGGGCGACACCGCGGCGGCTTCGGGCGCGAACTCGTTCGCTGGCGGGAGCAACTCGGTCGCCTCGGCGATTTCGTCGGTTGCACTCGGCAACGGCGCCACGACCGCAAGCGCCAATGTCGCATCGCTGGGCACGTCGGTAGCGATCGGCAACGCCGCCGCGGCGTCGGACGAGGACGCTGTCGCCATCGGTGATCAGGCCGCGGCATCGGGTTTCCATTCGACTGCGGTCGGCGGTGAGGCCAAGGCGAGCGGACGCGGCGCGCAGGCGTTCGGCTGGCAATCGAATGCGTCCGGGAACCTAAGCCTGGCGGCCGGGCACCAGGCCGTCGCCACCGGCGTTCAATCGTCCGCCGTGGGCAAGAACGCGAATTCCGCTGGCGCCAACGCCGCCGCCTTCGGCTTCGCCGCCAATGCAGGCGGCGACAGCGCAGTGGCTATCGGCGACACGGCGGTGGCGAGCGGGGTCACCGCGGTTGCCGTTGGGCGGACCGCGACGGCCTCTGGCCTGACCTCTACCGCGCTCGGGAATGGTGCCGCGGCGACCGATGAGGATGGCGTCGCGGTCGGCGACTTGGCCGCGGCAAGTGGCTTTCACTCGACCGCGGTCGGGGGCGAATCGGTTGCTTCGGGCCGCGGCGCGCAGGCGTTCGGCTGGCAGTCCAACGCTAGCGGCGGGACCAGTCTGGCGGCCGGTCACCAGGCCAATGCGGCCGGCGCCAATGCCAGCGCGATCGGCAAGAACGCCAATGCGGCGCAGGCCGGAGCGACTGCGCTGGGCTTCGGCGCGACGACCACGCGCGCCAACCAAGTCAAGCTGGGCGGCACGGGCAGTTCGGTGACCGTGGGCGACATCGCGGCGAGCACAGCGGCCCAGACCGGGGCGCTCTCGTTCGCGACGGTGGATGCCTCGGGAACTCTGGGCGCGGGACCGCTGGTTTCGTCGTTCGCCACTGCGACCAACCTCACCGCGCTGCAGACCAGTGTCGCTGCCAATACCGCCAATATCACCACCCTACAGACGCTCACCGCGGCCCAGGGCGCCCAGATCAACTCGTTGTTCAAGGGTGTCGACAAGGCCTATGAGGGCGTCGCGATGGGGCTGGCGATGGAATCGCCGTCGCTTCCGGCGGGGACCACCTTCGGAATCTCGGGCGGCGTCGGCTACTATAACGACAAGGCTGCGGCGACCGCGGCGTTCGCGGCGCGGGTCGGCGAGAATGCGGCGATTTCGGCGGGTATCGGCTTCGGTGTCGACAGCGGCGAAGTCGGCGCGCGAGGCGGCTTCCAGTTCGCCTGGTGAGATCGCCCAAGGAACCGAATGTCCAAATGACCAATAGCAGACTGTTCGTGCCGGGGCTTCGTGCCCCGGCCATTTTTTTTGCCGCCGCGGTCGTCGCGGCGATACCGGTGAGCGCGCTTGCGCAAGCCGCGCAACCCGGTCGTCCAGCGGTATCGAGCCAGCCGGTGCCGAGCGAACTCGAACTGGCCAAGCTGGTCTGGTCGACGATGGCCATGGTCGATCACGCCAACCGATCGGGCAACTATTCGGTACTCCGCGATTCCAGCGCCAGCGGCTTCCAGATCCAGAACGATCCCGCGCGGCTGGCTGAAATATTCGCTCCGATCCGCGCGCTGCGAGTCGATCTCAGCAACGCGCTGATCGTGGCTCCGACCTATACCGGCGGACCTACGCTGCTTCAGCCGGACGTATTCCGCGTTCAGGGCTACTTTCCGCTGCGACCTTCGCCGATATTCTTCGATTTCTATTTCCAGTGGGAGCAGGGCCGCTGGAAGCTATTCGGGATCAGTGTCCAGCCCGGGTCGATGTCCCAGCCAGCCCCGCCGCAGCCGCAGCCCGCGCCGACGTCTTCTCCGCCCAAGCGGCGCAATCGATAGAAAAGACTCTAACTCAGGCGGCGTGCCCAGCCGGAACCGGCGGCTCACCCAGCGCTTCGCCCATCCGCTTGAGCGCGGCCAGCTTGGCGTGGAGCGGCGACCAATCGTCGTGCTCGGCGATGGCTGCCCAGATCGCTTCGACCTCGTCGATAAGCATCGACTGCGGGCTGGCATCGCTCCAGAAGGGATGCTCGGCCTCGCCTCGATGGCCTGCCCATGCGGTCGCTAGCTCCGCGTCCGCCTCGCGACCGCCGCGGTGGCGGAAGAAGAACTCGTCGATGCCCGCGCCGCTCTCGCGCATGGCCTTTTCGGCGGCGACGACCACCGCCAGGTCGGCTTCCTCGCCGCGCGGCTCCAGGCCCAGCCGCCACAGGAACCGTCGCGCCAGGTTGGTCCGGTAGAGCGCGGGGAACCGCTCCAGCGCGGCGACCAGCGGCGGCGGATCGGAGAGCAGGCGCAGCGCCACCGCGAGCTGGCCGCAGTTCCAGTGCAGGGCCTCTGGCTGTCGAGCGAAGGCGTAGAGCCCGGCGTGGTCGAAATAGGCGGCGGTGAAGCTTGCGTCCCAGGTAGGCGCCCAGCGCCACGGCCCGTAGTCGAAGCTTTCGCCCGAGATGTTCATGTTGTCCGAATTGAGCACGCCGTGGACGAAGCCCGCGGTCATGTAGGAGGCGGCCAGATCGGCAAGCCGCTCGACCACCTGGTTGAGCAAGACCGCAGCGCGGCTCTCGCCTGCTTGCGGTCCCGGATACGTCTCTAGGCAGTAGTCGACCAGCTCGGCCATGTGCCCGACCTCGCCCAGCGCCGCCAGCCGCTGGAAGGTGCCGATGCGGATATGCCCATGGCTGAGCCGGACCATCACCGCCGAGCGGGTGGGCGAGGGTTCATCGCCGCGCCACAGCGCCTCGCCGGTCTCGATTACCGAAAAGGTCTTGCTGGTGTTGACCCCCTGCGCCTCCAGCATCGCGGTGGCGAGAATCTCGCGTACCGCGCCCTTCAGCGTCA
This sequence comes from Novosphingobium sp. Gsoil 351, assembly GCF_009707465.1. Classification (NCBI taxonomy): domain Bacteria; kingdom Pseudomonadati; phylum Pseudomonadota; class Alphaproteobacteria; order Sphingomonadales; family Sphingomonadaceae; genus Novosphingobium; species Novosphingobium sp. Gsoil 351. The sequence goes on along the minus strand of NZ_CP046120.1, from coordinate 1,522,851 downwards.
ACCGCCCGTCACCCTGGCGGCTCCACGGGGTGGTTCCGGACCCCTTGGTGCCGAGGTCGAGCAAACGGTTCGTCCCGTCGCGCTGTTGCGCGAAGAGAAACCCCGCCCGTCGCCGATCTCGGGGTTGTACACGCGGAACTGGTGGCCGTGATAGCGCAGCGCCAGCGGCCGCGGCAGATTGTCCGGCAAGGCGGCGAAGCGGCCGAAATGCGCGCACCATTCGGCGTCGGTCAGCCCGGCCAGGCCCACCGTCGCGGCGTGTGCATCGTTGCGGAAACGCACGACCGTTTCGGGAAAATCGGCCCCTGCGACCTCGTCGCCGATCCACCCCGCCAATTGCAGGATGCGCGGCTCGGCGAGATACGGGGCGGCTTGCGGTTCGGCGCGCATCGCGCGATAGTGGAAGGCGGCGGCGCCCTGCGCAAGCCGCGCATATCCCGGGGGCGTAAATCACCAGCAATGGCCGAGTTCGAAGATCGCCACTGGACGAGCGAGGACGGCCTGCGGCTGCATTATCGCGACTACGCGGGGCCGGGCGCCGGGCGGCAAGACAAGGCTCCGGTCATTTGCCTTCCCGGCCTGACCCGCAACGCCCGCGATTTCGAGTTGCTGGCGGAGCGGCTGGCCAAGCGCCGCCGAGTGTTGTGCCTCGACCTGCGCGGGCGTGGCGACAGCGCCTATGCCAAGGACCCGGCGACTTACACCCCGCCGACGTATGTGACCGATCTTGAGGCATTGCTCGATCAGGCGGGCATCGCCCGGTTCGTCGCGGTGGGAACCTCGCTCGGCGGGCTGGTCACGATGCTGTTGGCGGGCGCCCGGCCCGATCGCCTTACCGGGGCCGTGTTCAACGATGTCGGTCCCGAGGTGTCGAGTGTGGGGATCGCGCGGATCGGCGGCTATGTCGGGCAGGGGCGCAGCTTCGAGACCTGGATGCATGCCGCGCGCGCGCTGGAGGAAGGCCAGGGCGAGATGTTCCCCGGCTTCGACATCGCCGACTGGCTGACGCTTGCCAAGCGGGCGATGACCTTGGGTTCGAACGGCAGGATCGTGTTCGACTACGACATGAAGATCGCCGAGCCGTTTGCCACGCCCTCCAACGCTGCGCCACCCGACCTGTGGCCCTGCTGGCGGGCGCTGGGCGGGCGTCCGGTGCTTGTCTTGCGCGGAGAGCTGTCCGACATTCTCGCCCCCGAAACCGCGGCCCGGATGATCGCCGAACTGCCAGAGGCCGAGCTCGTCACGCTGCCCCGGGTGGGGCACGCCCCGACGCTCGATGAGCCCGAGGCGGTCGCGGGAATCGAGCGATTGCTCGACCGGGCGGAGTAGTGGCCGATCCATCGCGCGGCCGCCCGCTGCGCCTGCTCCACGTCCTTTCCAGCTTCGATCCCGGCGGGAAGGAATTGCGGACCGTCCAGCTGATCAACCGCTTCGGCAAGGGCGTGATGCATACGATCGTCTCGGCCGTGCCCGGCGCGACCGGGGCGATGCGCCATGTCGCACGGGGCATCCCCGTGCTCGCGATCAACCTCCCCGGGCTTAGCGGCAAGCCCGGTCCGCTCAAGCTGCGCGCGCTGGCGAATGCGATGAAGCCCTACGACCTGATCCTGACCTACAACTGGGGAGCGATGAATGCGGTTCTTGCGCATTCGGCGTTCGGCCCGTCGCTTGGGCTCGCCGGGCTGATCCACCACGAGGACGGGTTCAACGCCGACGAGGCCGATGGGCTGATGGCGACACGCAACGCCTACCGCATCCTGGCGCTGTCGCGGGCGCAGGCGCTGGTCGTACCCTCGACGATCCTCCGCAACATCGCGCTCGAGACCTGGCGCCAGCCGCTTTCCAAGGTCCACCTGATCCCCAACGGGGTCGCCACCGCGCGGTTTACCGCAAAGCCCAAGCGCGACGCGCTGCCACGCCTGATCAAGCGACCGGGGGAGCGGTGGTTGGGAACCTTCGCGGGCCTGCGCGCGGTCAAGAATTTGCCGAGGCTGGTCCGCGCCTTTGCCGGCCTGGCCGAGCCGTGGCACCTGGTCATCGCGGGCGAGGGGCCGGAGAGCGCCGCGATCCTCGCCGAGGCGGAGCGCTGCCAGGTCGCCGACCGGGTCCACCTGACCGGGTTTATCGCCGATCCCGCCAGCCTGATCGGACTGTTCGATCTCTACGCGCTCTCGTCCGACAGCGAGCAGGCGCCGATGTCGGTGATCGAGGCGATGGCCGCGGGGCTGCCGGTTGCGAGCCCCGCGGTGGGCGACATCGCGGCGATGGTCGGCGAGGGCAACCGGCCCTACATCACCCCTCCCGGCGATGAAGCCGCGCTCGCCGCCGCGCTGCGCGTACTGGCCGAAGCACCGCGCCTGCGCGCGGCGATCGGCACGGAAAACCGCGCCAGGGCCCGCGCCGAATTCGACGAGGACCGGATGGTTTCGCGCCACGCCGCGCTCTATGCGCGGGTGATGGGGCGCGATCGGTTTCCGTGATCCGGACCGCGCTTCACCGATGGTTCACGCGACTGTGCCGAAGAACATTGAATTGATGCCGCCTTTGGCTAAACAGCGCCGCTGACAAGCCTTACCCCCCGACCCACTGACGGAACTTCCGATTTGGCCCTCCGCCCCGCCGACAACACTTCGCCCGCCCCCGACAAGAAGGCGCTCGCCCAGCAGGACGTGTTCATGCGCGAGGTCGACGAGGCGCTGCGCGAGGACCAGCTCAAGACCGCGATGACCCGCTACGGCGTGGTCGCGGGGATCGCGGTCGTCGCGCTGCTGGCCGCGCTCGGCGGCTGGCTGTGGTGGCGCGAGCACCAGCAGGCGGTTGCGGGCGAGCTGGGTGAGAAATACACTGTCGCGCTCGATCAGGTCGAGGCCGGGCGGCTCGGTCCGGCTAAGAGCGCGCTCCAGCCGCTGACCAGCGAAGGCCCCGCCGGGGCGCGTGCCGCGGCGCTGCTGATGCAGGCGGGGATCGCCGCCGAAGAGGGGCGCAGGGCCGAGGCCGCCAAGATTTACGCCCAGGTCGCCACCGGCAGCGACATGCCGCAACCGTACCGCGATCTCGCTACGATCCGCGACGTCGCGATCAACTTCGACGGGCTGCCGCCCGAAACCGTGATCGCCCGGCTCAAGCCCCTCGCCGTCCCCGGCAACCCGTGGTTCGGCAGTGCCGGCGAACTGGTCGCGGCGGCCTATCTCAAGCAAGGCAAGAACGATCTCGCCGGGCCGCTGTTCGCGCAGATCGCCAAGGACCCCACGGTGCCCGAAACGCTGCGCACCCGCACCCGCCAGATGTCTGGCCTGCTTGGGGTCGATGCGATCGTCGATGTCGACAAGGCACTGGTCAACTCCCCGGTGGGGGGTGCGGCGCCCGCGCCGGCACAATGAGCCCGATGAGGATTTCCCGATGAATCGTACCTTTCGCAGCAGTCCTGGCGCTCGCCGCTTGCTGGCCGCGCCCCTCGTCGTGCTGCTGGCGGTTTCGGTCGCGTCCTGCGGGATAGTGGGCGGCAACAAGAAGCCCAAGACCACGCCCACGCTGGGCAACCGCATGCCGGTGCTCAGCCGGATCGAGAGCGGGGCCAAGGTCGACCCTTCGCTGGCGGCCGTCGCCGTGGTCCTGCCGCCTGCCGAGACGAACACCGAATGGGGCCAGCCGGGCGGCAACGCCGGTAAGAGCTATGGCAATCTCGCCCTGTCCGCGAGCCCGACCAAGGCCTGGAGCGCGAGCATCGCCGGGTCCAAGCCGAGCCAGCGGCTCGCCGCGGCGCCGGTCATCGGCGGCGGGCAGCTGTTCGCGTTCGACACCGCCGGCGCGGTCCATGCGTTCGACGCCAACACCGGCGCCGAGAAGTGGAGCGTCAAGCTGCGCATGGAGGAGAACAACTCCTCGGTGTTCGGCGGCGGGGTCAGCTTTGCCGACAACCGCGTCTACGTGACCACCGGGCTGGGCGAAGTCGCCGCGCTCGATGCCACCAACGGCAGCCAGATCTGGCGGGTCAAGCCCGCGGGTCCGCTGCGGGGATCGCCCACGATCGCGTTCGACGCGATCTATGTGATGACCCAGGACAACCAGATCTTCGCGCTCAATGCCGCCGACGGCAAGCCGCTGTGGAACGAGGGCGGGGCGCAGGCCTCTGCCGGGGTCTTCGGCGTGGCGGCACCCGCCGCCGGGCAAGGGACGGTGATCGCCGGCTACAGTTCGGGCGAGTTGACGGCCTATCGTTATGAGAACGGCCGCCAACTTTGGACCGACGCGCTGGCGCGGACCAGCATCGCGACCTCGGTCGCGACGCTGACCGATATCGACGCCGATCCGATCATCGACCGCGGCCGGGTCTATGCGCTGGGTCAGGGCGGGCGCATGGCCGCCTACGAACTGGTCACCGGCCAGCGCATCTGGGAGCTCAACCTTGCGGGCATCTCGACCCCGGCGATCGCGGGGGAATGGATCTTCGTGCTGACCGACGATTCGCGGCTGCTGTGCCTGGCGCGCGCCAGCGGCAAGGTCCGCTGGATCGCCCAGCTCCAGCAGTACAAGAACGCGGACAAGAAGAAGGGCGAGTTCTACTGGACCGGCCCGGTCCTCGCCGGCGACCGGTTGTGGGTCGCCAACATGCGCGGCGACGTCGTCTCGATCAACGCCGCCGACGGCACGATGACCCCGTTCACCAAGCTGAGCGATCCGGTCAGCCTGGCGCCGGTGGTGGCCAACAACATGCTGTATATTCTCGACGACAGCGGCAGGATCACGGCGTTTCGGTGAGATGATCCTCCCCCTGTGGGGGGAGGTGCCGGAGCGAAGCGGAGGCGGAGGGGTGTCCCCGCCAGCGTCGGCACCCCTCCGTCAGCCCAAGAGGGCTGACACCTCCCCTTGCAGGGGAGGATCGCCCCCGGTGTTACCGCGCCTTTAACCCTCCCCCGCTAAACCCGCGCGCCTATGAGCGCATCCGATCCCCGGCCCGCCAGCGACGTTTCGGCGGGCGTCGGCCTCGCCGGGTTGGCCGGGCTTTGCGTGTGGATCGTCGTCTGCCGCGAGTGGGCGAGCGTCGCCGATTTGCTGAACATCCCGGGACCGCGCACGCCGCTCTCCGGGCCCTATGCCGCGCTCGCCGCGGTGCTGTTCTCAGCGCTGCCGATGGTCGCGTGGTCGCTGCTGATCGAAAAGGTCCACCGCCGCGCATCGACCGGGATCGACTGGAGTCGCCCGCGAGCCCTTTCCGCGGCGATGGAAACCGCGATCACCAAGCTGGCCGGGCTGTGGGCCGCCTGGGGGCTGATCGCCGCGCTCTACTTCCTCGCGCGGTGGTACTGGCAGGGGCAATACCTGTTCGCGATGGAAGTGCTGAGCGCCGCCGCGCCGCTGCTGCTGGCCGGTTCGCTGCTCTACGTTCCGTGGCTCGACCGGGTGCTGGTTAACCCGCGCGACGGCGCGTGGCACTTCGGCGCGATGCTGATCGGGCGCGAGGCTTACGACCCCGCTCATGTCCGCCACCACTTGCGCGGCTGGGCGGTGAAAGGCTTCTTCACCGCGTTCATGATCTCGATCCTGCCGCCCGGCTTCGCGCTGGTCGTGCAAGCCGATTTCGCCGCGATCCTCGGCGATCCGGTGCAACTGGCGACGCTGTTGATGGAAGCGATGTTCGTCGTCGACGTGCAGATCGCGATGGTCGGCTATCTGCTGACATGCAAGCCGCTCGACGCCCACATCCGCTCCGCCAACCCGCATCTCGACGGCTGGCTGGCGGCGCTGATCTGCTACCCGCCGTTCATCCTGATGGGGCAGGGCGGCCCCCTCGACTACCACCCCGCCAGCGCCGACTGGGCCGTCTGGCTGGGCGCGCACCCCACACTGCTTTGGACCTGGGGGGCTGCGCTGGTGACACTGACCGCGATCTACGCCTGGGCGACCGTCGCGTTCGGCCTGCGCTTCAGCAACCTGACCTACCGCGGCGTGCTGACCAACGGGCCGTACGCGTTCACCCGCCACCCTGCGTACCTCAGCAAGAACGCCTTCTGGTGGCTCTCGACGCTGCCCTTCCTGACCACCGGAACCACCGCCGACGCGATCCGCAACACCGCGATCCTCGCCCTCGTCAGCGCCGTCTACTGGTGGCGCGCCAAGACCGAGGAAAGGCACTTGGCGGCGGAGGACGCGAAGTATCGCGAATACTGGGCGTGGATGGCGCGCAATGCGGTGGTGACGCGCGCCATCGAGCGGTTGCGGGTATTGTCGACACGGCGCGCGCGGACACTTCAGCCCGCGGAGTAACACTTAGATCGGCAAACCCTCATCCGCCTCGAACACCCGCAAATCGCGTCCGGTCAGCCCCAACCCGCCCATCACGCCGCGCCATTCGGCCATGTGCGGGGTGGCGAAGTGTTCGGTGAGGGCGGCGCGGTCTTTCCACTGCTCGGCGACGTGCATCGTCGCGGGGTCGAGCAAGTCCTGGGCATAGGCATAGGCGACGCAGCCCGGCTCGGCGCGGCTGGCGGCGACCATCCTGGCCATCGCCGGCTTGGCGGCCTCGAGCTTGGCGGGGTCCAGTTTGACCGTGCCCATCACGATGACCATCAGAAGCTCTCCTCGTAAATCCGCGACAGATTGCCCCGCCATTCGGTATCGTACAACCGCAGCAGGCGTTCGGCGGGGGTCTCTCCGCGCGCGACGATCTCATCGAGCGGCCACAGGAACCCGGTCTCGTTATCTCCGCTCTCGTTGAGCCGTCCCCGGGCCGCCAGCCCGCCGCGCGCGATCTCCAGCGCCTCCTTGGCGACATCCAGCAGCACTTGTCCGCCCGGTACCGGTGCCTTCAGCCCCAGCTTCGGCACGGCATTGCGCAACGCCTCGCGTTCTTCCATCGACCAGTGCTTGACCAGGTCCCATGCCGCGTCGAGTGCGGTCTGGTCGTAGAGCAGTCCGACCCACAGCGCAGGCAGCGCGCAGATCCGGTTCCACGGGCCGCCGTCGGCGCCGCGCATTTCGAGGAAGCTCTTGAGCCGGACCTCGGGGAACGCGGTCGAAAGGTGATCGACCCAGTCGCTCGCCAGCGGCAGTTCGCCGGGCAGCGCGGGCAGTTCGCCCTTCATGAAGTCGCGGAACGATTGCCCCGCGGCGTCGATGTATTTGCCGTCGCGGAACACGAAGTACATCGGCACGTCGAGCATGTAATCGACGTAGCGATCATAGCCGAACCCGTCCTCGAACACGAACGGCAGCATCCCGGTGCGCTGCGGGTCGGTGTCCGACCAGATGTGGCTGCGATAGCTGAGGTAGCCGTTGGGCTTGCCTTCGAGGAACGGCGAATTGGCGAACAGCGCGGTCGCCAGCGGCTGGAGCGCGAGGCCGACGCGGAACTTCTGCGCCATGTCCGCCTCGCTCGCGTAGTCGAGATTGACCTGGATCGTGCAGGTCCGCAGCATCATGTCGAGCCCCATGGTGCCGACGCGCGGCATGTGGCGCAGCATGATTTCATAGCGGCCCTTGGGCATGATTGGCAGCTCGGCGCGGGTCTTGTCGGGCCACAGCCCGAGGCCGAGGAAGCTCTTGCCGGTGCGCTCGCCGATCGCCTTCACCTGCTGGAGGTGCCGCCCGGTCTCGGCGCAAGTCTGGTGGAGGTTGTCGAGGATATCGCCCGACAGCTCGAGCTGACCCGCGGGTTCGAGGCTGACCGTGCCGTCGGCACCGGCCATCGCGATGACTTTGCCGTTTTCCTCGATGGGCTTCCACCCGAATTCGGTCAGCGCCAGCAACAGGTCGCGAATGCCACCGGGTTCGTCGTAGCTCGGGGCATGGTGGTCGGCTTCGTCGAACACGAACTTCTCATGTTCGGTGCCGATCTTCCACGCGGAAGCAGGCTTCTCGCCCTTGATCATCGGCGCGATCAGCTGGTCGCGGCTCTCGATCACAGGATCGTTGCGATTTGAAACCGTTCTCGTGCTCATGGCCCGCGATTAAGTGAGCACCGATTGTTGCGCCAGCATTAATTCGCCGCCCAATCGCCCGCCAACGTCATCCACGCTGCGACCCCCGCGATAGCGGCGGTTTCGCCACGCAGGATGCGTGGGCCGAGCGAAATCGGGACGGCCTGGGGCACGGCGCGGATCGCCGCGCGCTCGGCGTCGTCGAAGCCGCCTTCGGGGCCGATTAGCAGCGCGGCAGGGCCGCTATTGGCGGCAAAGGCTGCGGCAGCGGGAGTTCCGCCCAGTTCATCGGCGAAGAACAGCGTGCGCTCGGCGGGCCACTCGCGCAGAAACCCGTCGAGCTTCATCGGCGCGGCCAGCTCGGGCAAGGCGGTGCGCGCACACTGCTCGGCCGCCTCGACCACGATCGCGCGGGCGCGTTCGGGGTTGAGCTTGTCGGCGACGCAACGCCGGGTCACCAGCGGACGGATCGCGCGAACGCCCAGTTCGGTCGCCTTTTCCAGCACCAGATCGAACCGGTCCTTCTTGAGCAGGGCCGGGCATAGCCAGAAGTCTGGCACTTGCTCGCGCGGGCGAAGGCGGGTTTCGACGGTGAGGGTGACGTCGCGTTTGCCCGCGGCGATCACCCGCGCCGCCCATTCGCCGGTGGCGTCGTCGCACAGCATCACCGCATCGCCCGGCGCGACGCGCATCACCTTGCCGAGGTAGTGCGCAGGCGGGCCGTCCAGCGTCACCGCCGCGCCCTCGGCCAGCGTTTCGGCAACAAATAACCGCGGCGCGCTGCGCGGGGGCCAGGCGGGAGTGGCGGGCACGATCGCGTGCTGTCCTACAGGGTCGGTTTGTGCCAAGGAAGGGCCATGCAGTCGCGCCCGGTTCGATCGCCGCACCTTTTCGCAGCGACCGTCCGCCCCCTCTTTTTTTAGCCCAGAACAGTGGTCCAAGTGGGCCATGGGTCTGGCCGATCAGAGGCCGCATGCGGTGACCGACGACGCGATCGTCCCCGATTCGCAGCACCGCGGCCTCGTCGCACGGTTGCCGGAGAGCCTGCGCGGCTATGCCCAGCTCGCCCGCTTCGATCGTCCGATCGGCTGGTGGCTGCTGTTCTGGCCGGGCGTGTGGGCGGTGCTGCTGGCGGGCGGGGGAGATCGCTGGGGCCTGATCGCCTGGCTGCTGGTGGGCGCGATCGCAATGCGGGGGGCGGGCTGCGTCTATAACGACATCGTCGACCGCGATCTCGACAAGCAGGTCGCGCGCACCGCGGTGCGCCCCGTGGCGAGCGGGGCGATCGGCCTCAAGGCGGCGTGGGTCTGGCTGCTGGCGCTGTGCCTGGCCGGGCTGATCGTGTTGCTCCAGTTGCGCTGGCAGGCGCAACTCGTCGCGCTGGCCAGCCTGTTGCCCGTCGCCGCCTACCCCTACATGAAGCGCATCACCTGGTGGCCGCAGGCGTGGCTGGGAATCGTGTTCAGCTGGGCGGCATTGGTCGGCTGGGTCGAGGTTCGCGGCGATCACCTCGCCGTCCTCGCCGCGCTCTACGCAGGGTGCATCGCCTGGGTCATCGGCTACGACACGATCTACGCGCTGCAGGACCGCGAGGACGATGCCCTGATCGGCATCCGCAGCAGCGCGCTGCGGATGGGCGCGCATGTGCGTGGCGGGGTGGGCGCGTTCTATGCCGCCGCGGTCGCGCTGTGGGCGCTGGCCATCTGGTTGCTGCGCGGCGACCCGATCGCCATGCTCGCGCTGTTACCCATGGCCGGGCACCTCGGTTGGCAGGTGATGGCGCTGGAACTGGAGCAGGGCGAGGATGCGCTCGCCAAGTTCCGCAGCAACCGGTTTGCCGGGGTGCTGTTCGCGGCGGGATGCTTCGTTGTCGGCAACACCGGTGGGTGAGGGGGCAGCCGCAAAGCACGCCCAGGTCCGGGTCGGTTCAAGCATAGCTGACCACCTCGAACTCGATCCCGTCCCAGTCGAAGAAGTAGAACCGGCGGCCGGGCTCGTAGTCGGCGTGGCTGAACGGCTCGAGACCGTGGGAAACCACCACCGCCTCGGCGGCGTCGAGATCGTCGACCTCGATCCCGATGTGGTTGAGCGGCGCGCCCTTGGCGTAAGGCCCGCCGCGGCCTTCGTTGGTGTAGATCGCGAGATAGGCTTCGGGCGTCCCGACGTGGATCGTCCACCCCCCCAATTGCGACGGCCCGCGCCAGCGCTCGTGCCAGCCGCACAGCTTTTCGAACAGCGCGGCGGAGCGGTCGGGATCGGATACGGTGATGTTGGCGTGTTCGAGGCGGGCTGCGGGCATGGCGAGATTTCCTGTCCAAGTCGTTGATTCACGGTGCCGGAACGTCAAAGGCGAATCATTCGGCTTGCCCCTTGTGCAACCTCAAGCTAACTTGAGGTCAAATAAAAAAGAGGTTGGGTGTGGATAGGAACGATCTGGTCAGCATCGGCACTTTGGCGAGGCGCACCGGCGTCGCGGTCTCGGCCATCCGCTACTATGAAGAGCGGCGGCTGCTCACTTCGCTGCGCACCGGCGGCAACCAGCGGCGCTTCCTGCGCTCCGACATCCGCCGGATCAGCTTTATCCTGATCGCCCAGAAGCTCGGGCTGGGCCTCGCCGAGATCGAGGCCGAACTCGCCACACTCCCCCAGGGCCGCACCCCGACGCTGACCGACTGGCAACGCATCAGCCGCTCGATGCGCGCCCAGCTCGACGCCAAGATCCAGTTGTTGACGCGGACCAAGCAGAAGCTCGACCAGTGCATCGGCTGTGGGTGCCTGAGCTTGCAGCGCTGCCAGCTCTACAACAAGGACGACCGCGCCGCCGGGGGCGGGACCGGGCCGAGGTATGTGCTGGATTAGATCCTGGCTGCGCCATTCGATCCATCGCTGACGCCTTGTGCGTAAGCCGGCCGTGTCTCTATTCTGGGATCGGGTACGCGGCCCTCATTTCACTCCGCCGCCAGCAGTTCCACCGCCCCGCCAAGGTCCACACTGACGAGCCGGCTCACCCCCTGCTCGATCATCGTCACCCCGAACAGGCGGTGCATCCGGCTCATGGTCACGGCGTTGTGGGTGACGATCAGGTAGCGGGTGTCGGTTTCGCCGACCATCGCGTCGAGGAGGTCGCAGAAGCGTTCGATGTTGGCGTCGTCGAGCGGCGCGTCGACCTCGTCGAGCACGCAGATCGGGGCGGGGTTGGTGAGGAACAGCGCGAAGATCAGCGCGATCGCGGTCAGCGCCTGCTCGCCGCCCGAGAGCAGCGTCAGCGATTGCAACCGTTTGCCCGGCGGCTGGGCGAAGATCTCGAGCCCGGCTTCGAGCGGATCGTCCGAATCGACCAGCGCGAGGTGCGCCTGGCCGCCGTCGAACAGCCGGGTGAACAGGCGGCGGAAGTGACCGTCGACCGCCTCGAACGCGGCACGCAGGCGCTCGCGACCCTCGCGGTTGAGACTGCCGATCGAGCCGCGCAACCGGTTCACCGCCTCGGCCAGTTCGGCCTGCTCGGCGGCGCTTTGGCCGTGGCGCGCCTCCGCCTCGGCAAGCTCGTCGGCCGCGACGAGGTTGACCGGGCCGAGTCGCTCGCGGTCGGCGACGAGGCGGTCCATTGCAGCGGATTCCTCGCCCGCGTCCGCAATCGCGGCGGCGTCGAATTCGAACTGCTTGACGAGCAACGGCGGCGGGCACTGGAACCGCTCGCCCGAAATCCGGGCCATCTCCTCGCGCCGCGCCTGGCTATTTTCCGCCCGCGCCGCCGCGCCTGCGCGCGCCTCGCGCGCCCCGGCGAGCGTTTCGGCGAGCGCTTCGAGCGCCGCGCCCGCCGACTTGGCGACCGCCTCGCGCTCGGCCAGCGCAGCTTCGGCGGCGGCGAGCTCGGAGCCGAGCCGTTCGCGGGTTTCCTCGCCGCCCTCGATCTCGCGCAGCAGGCCGGCGGGCTTGGCGGCGATCACCGCACGTTCCTCGGCCAAATCCTCGCGGCGGCGGGCCATCTCGGCGATGCGCCGCTCGGCATCCCCGGCGCGGGTTTCCCAGCCGCGGATGTCGGCGCGCAGCGTGGCGCGGCGCTCGCGCGCTGCCGAAAGACCCTGGTCGAGGCTGGCCAGCGCGGCGAGCGCGGCCTGCAATGCTTGGCGGTTGGCCTCGTGGCGTGACCGGGCGCGGTCGACCCCCCCGCGGCCCTCGGCGGGATCGGGCAGCGCCGCGCGCCGGGCTTCAGCCTCGGCCAGCTCGCTTCGCGCCTGCTCCTGCTGCTCGTCGAGATCGGCGCGCGCGGCGTCGAGTTCGCGGCGGCGGGCGGCGAGCCGGTCGCGCGCGGCCTCGGCCTGATCGACCGCGCGCAGCGCCTGGCGCTCGGCCTCGGCGGACCGGGACAGCGCCTGTTCGGCGGCGGCGAGGTCCGCTTGGTGCGCGGTGACCGCCTGCCCCGCTGCCGCAAAAGCTTGCTCGGCCGCGTCGCGCGCGGCGATCCTGGCGGGCAGCGCGGCCTCCAGGGTCGCGAGGCGGTTGGCGGCTTCGAGTTCGGCGGCTTCGGCGGCGCCTTCGCCGCGCGCCACCAGACCATCCCAGCGGCGCAGCGCGCCGGCGGTGGTGACTAGCCATTCGCCTGGCGCAAGCACGCGGCCATCGTCGGTCTCGGCGAACCGAACCAGCGCGAGGCGCGCGGCGAGTTCGGGCGGAGCGGTGACGTGATGGGCAAGGCTGTCAGCCAGCGGAGCGGGCGCCTCGGCCCCCGTCCAGAACCGCCCGTCCGCATCCCCGGGTGCCGCGCCCAGCGCCGCCTTGGCCTCGCGCCCGAGCACCGCGGCGAGCGCGCGTTCGAAGCCGGGCGCGGCCTTGACCGCCTCGATCGCAGTGCGCCCGGTGGCCTTGCGCGCGCGGGCGTCACGGTCACGGGCGAGCGCCTGCGCCTCGCGTTCGATCCCTGCCAGTTCCGCGCGCGCCTCGGCCAGCGCATCGCCAGCTGCATCGCGGGCGGCGACCAGTGCGGTACGGCCTTCGGCCAGGTTCGCACGGCCTCTCTGTGCATCCGCCAAGGCCGATTGCGCGGCTAGGTGAGCCGCCTGCGCTTGCACCACTCCGGCCTCGGGATCCCCTGCGGAATCGAGCTCCGCCGCCTGCGCCTCCCGCCGGCGGATTTCGTCGTCGAGCCGCGCCAGCCGGGCCCGCGCGCTGGCGATGGCGGCTTCGGCGACGCGCCAGTCGGCGTCGACGCCGGCCTGCTCGGCGACCGCCTGGGCGAGCGCGAGTTCGGCGGCGCGCGCGGCGCGTTCGGCTTCGTCTTGCGCGGCGGTGGCGGCGGGGCGCCGGGCCTCCTCGGCATTCACCGCGGCCTCGGCTTCCTCGGCCTCGCGCGTCAGTCGACCCAGCGCGGCGGCGGCATCGCCGGTCAGCCGCCCGGCATCCCCGGCATCAGCATCGAGCCGTTCGAGCTGGCGGTCGAGATCGGCCAGCCGCTGCTCGGCGGCTTCGAGCTGGGTCGAGAGCGCCGCCATCCGCGCGCCGTGGGCGCTGGCGTCCTGGCGGCGGTCGAACAGCTCGTCGCGGGCTTCGGCGAGCGCGGCGGCGGCGGCGTGCTGGGTGTCTTGTGCTTCCTTGCTGGCGTGCTGGGCCTCACTCACCGCGGCCTCCGCGGCCCGCGCCTCGACCAGCGCCGCCTCGGCGGCGGCGGCGGCATCGCGCCAGCGCGCGTAGACCAGCCGGGCCTCGGCCAGACGGATCTTTTGCGACAGCGCCGTGTAGCGCTCGGCCGCGCGCGCCTGGCGGCGGAGCCCCGCGATTTGGCCCTCGAGTCCCGAAAGCAGATCGACGATTCGGGCGAGATTGGTCTCGGTCGCGCGCAGTTTCTGCTCGGCGTCGCGGCGACGGACGTGCAAGCCCGCGATCCCCGCCGCTTCCTCCAGCATCATCCGCCGTTCGGCGGGCTTGGCCGCGATCACCGCGGCGATTCGCCCCTGGCTGACCAGCGCGGGCGAGTGCGCCCCGGTCGCCGCGTCGGCGAAGACCAGCGCGACGTCCTTTTGCCGCACGTCGCGGCCGTTGACGCGATAGGCCGAACCCGCCCCGCGCTCGATCCGGCGCGAGACCTCGATCTCGGCGTCCTCGTCGTTCGCGGCGCCGAAGCCCTCGGGCACCCCGCGCGCGGTCAGCACCACTTCGGCGAAGTCGCGCGCCGGGCGTTGCGCGGTCCCGGCGAAGATGACGTCCTCCATCCCGCCGCCGCGCATCGACTTGGGCGAGCTTTCGCCCATCACCCAGCGGATCGCCTCGAGCAGGTTGGACTTGCCGCAGCCGTTGGGGCCGACAACCCCGGTCAGCCCGGGTTCGATGCGCAGTTCTGACGGCTCGACGAAGCTCTTGAAGCCCGACAGGCGGAGCTTCTCGAAGCGCATCGGGCTATCCCGCGTTCCCGCGAGGCCTCAGCGGGCCCCGGCGGTCTGGAGCATCGGCTCGAGCGTTTCCCAGGTCGCGGTATTGAGGTTCTTGCCGTTGAGATAGAACGTCGGAGTGCCGCTCACCTGGTACTTCTCGTTGGCGGCTTGCGTCTGGTTGGACAGCGTGGTCGCCTTTTTCACGTCGGCGAGGCAGGCGGCGGCCTGGTCGGTGGCGATCCCGCGCTCGGCGAAGAACTTGTCCATCCCCGCCAGCCCGGCGATCGCCGCAAAGCGCTGGTTGGGCGGCAGGTTGCCCGCGGCCTGGAGCTTGGCGTCACCCGCGGTCTGGAGGTTGGTGAACATGTTCGGCTGCCACGCCCAGAACTGCTCGGACAGCGGGATGACCGATTCAGGCGCGCCGCAGGTCGCGAGCATCGCCGCCGGGATATCCAGCGCGTTGAGCATGAACAGGCGCAGCTCGAAGCTCACGCGCCCGCTGGCGACGTAGTCGTCGCGCATCTTGGCGAAGCTTTTCTCGGCGAACTCGGCGCAGTGCGAGCAGCTCAGCGCGCCGAACTCGATCAGCTTGATCGGGGCATTGGGGTTGCCCATCAGATAGCCGCCTTCGGGAGTTACCGAGACCGTATCGGCCCAGGCTTTGCCTGCGGGCGGAGCGATCTTGGCGATCGGGGTCGAGCTGGCGGCGGGGGCGTCTGCCGCGCCGTCGGTGGACTTGCCGCAAGCGGACACACCGAGGGCGAGGGCGGCGAGCGTGGCGACGGCGGCGCGAAAGTGCATGCGGTTGTCCTGTCGGATGGAAGCGTTGACTTGGGGACTAGGCCAAATCGCGGGATTCTTGAAGAGCGGCGTGTCCGCGCGGGGCGGCCCATCCACAGTTTGCAATTTCCTCTCCCCTTGCGGGAGAGGATAGCGCACCTTCTTGCGCAAGGTCCTGGCGCAGCTTGGTGGGGGGCGAGGTCTGGCGCTGAGCCGCCCCCTCGCCAACTGCGCCTAGATCGCTTCGCTCCCAAGGCTGCGTATCCTCTCCCGCGAGGGGAGAGGAGCGTCCGACTTCACTCCGCTCGCAACCGCGCATCGAGCTGCGGCCTCAACACGTCCCAGCTATACGTTCCCGCCAACACTATCCCGTCGATCGCGAACATTGGGGTGCCGGTGATAAACAGTTTGTCGTGGGCTTCGTCGGTCGAGGCTGCGAGGCGGCGGGCGAGCGGTTCGTCGGCAAGGCACTTGTCGACCTGGATGGCGGTGTAGCCGCGCGATTGCATCATCTCGTAGAACCCGAAATCCTTGGCGATGGCGCGGGTGCGCTGGGCGAACGAGCCGCTGCTCCAGCGCGCCTGCTGCGTCGGGCTGGGGTGGACCATCGGCTGGATCCACTTGTCCTGCCGGCGCAGGAACAGCGCGTGGTTGCCGAAGAACTTGGCTGACGGGCCGCAGTTGGTCAGCAACGCCACGGTCAGATCGACCGGATCGCGCACGAAGTTGCGGACCTCAATCGAACCCTTGCCGCCCGCGACGAACAGCAGCCGCAACTGGGCGTCGGCCTGCTCCTCGAAATGGGCGCAGTGCGGGCAGGTATAGCTGATGAACTGGGTCAGCTTGACCTTGGCCGCGGGGTTGCCGAGCAGGTGGGTGCCCTGCGGGGTGAGCGCGACGGTCGTGTTCCAGTCCTGCCGAGTGGCCGGCTTGGTCTGGGCCACTGCCGCTCCGGCCAAGAGAGCCATCGCGAAGCCGATGACCTTTACTTCAATTCGCATCGTCGTCCCCATCCTTGCCCGCCGCGGTGCCCAGACTGCGGGCCAGCGATTCCAAAACCGTGCGCAGCTCTGGATCGCCGATGTCGCGCAAGCTTTCGCCCAGTTCGAACGGGATCGGCTTGAGCGACGGCGGCGCGGCGCGGCTGGCGCCCGCCACAGCAGGCGGCGGCTGAACCTCGCCTTGCCGAAGCTTGACCTTGGCCACCGCGGCATAGCCGAAAAAGCGGTTAACCCGCTCGACGATCTCGGGGATCGAATGCTGGATTTGCGGCGCAAAGGCGGGCTTGACCACCAACTGCAAAATCCCGTCCCGCTTCTCGCCGATCGGGAAGCGGATCGATCTCGGGGGCGCAGGCGCGAGCGTGGCGCGGCCCGACAATCTCGGGCCAGCGGGTGACCACGCTCGACTGGACGAAGCCGAACTTGCGGAACGCGGTGCGCCCGATCTCGGGCATGAGGTCGGCGATCGCCTTGGCCGCGCCCCGCGCGGGCGCTCATAGGGTTTGGCGGCGGGCTTCGCGCCGGGCTTCGGTTTGGGGGAGGGCGGGGCGCGTTCCATCGTCGCCGCGCCCATGCCATAGCGCGGCGATGCAGACCAGCGGGCAGACCATCGCGGAGACGCTTCTCGCCTGGTACGGTGACCACGCGCGTACGCTGCCGTGGCGCGCGCCGCCGGGGACCGACGCGGCGACGCTGGGCCCGGACTGGCCGTATCGGGTTTGGCTGTCCGAGGTGATGCTGCAGCAGACCACGGTAGCCGCGGTGGGGCCTTATTTCGCCCGTTTCACCCACCGCTGGCCCACGGTCGCGGCCTTGGCGGCGGCGGACGAGGCCGAGGTGATGAGCGCCTGGGCGGGGCTCGGATACTATAGCCGCGCGCGCAACCTCATCGCCTGCGCCCGCGCGGTGGCGGCGCGGGGCGGGTTTCCCGATAGCGAGGCGGGCTTGCGCGAATTGCCGGGGGTCGGCGCCTATACTGCGGCGGCGGTGGCGGCGATCGGGTTCGGGCGCGCGGCGGTGCCGGTCGATGCCAACATCGAGCGCGTCGCGGCGCGGCTGTTCGCGATCGGCGAGCCCATGCCCGGAGCGAGACCGGCCATTCGCGAGGCGGCGGAGCGAATCGCGCCGACTGGGCGCGCAGGCGATTTCGCGCAGGCGATGATGGACCTGGGCGCGACGATCTGCACCACCCGCGCCCCGCGGTGCCTGCTGTGTCCGTTGCGCCCGGCGTGTGCGGGCCATGCCACCGGATCGCCCGAAACGTTTCCGCTCAAGGCTCCGAAGCGGGCCAAGCCGCTACGCCGGGGGCGGGCGTTCTGGACATTGCGCGACGACAAGGTCTGGCTCGTGCGCCGCCCGCCCAATGGCATGCTTGGCGGGATGCGTGCGTTGCCGGACGACGGCTGGAGTGCGAGGGGCGACGGCAGCGGCGGCGAGGGCGAGGGCGAGGTGCTCGGCATGGTCCGCCACGGGTTCACGCACTTCGATCTGGAACTTGTCGTCGTGGCCAGCGAACGCACGACCGGCGAGGGGGAATGGTGGCCGGCTTCCGATCTCGATTCGGCGGGTCTGCCGACGCTGTTCGCGAAGGCTGCGTCGGTGGCGACGGCTTGCATCGAGACCGCCAATAAACCTTCCTCGTCACCCCGTGCTTGACGCGGGGTTCGGCTGCCTGGTGGCGTCACGCCACGCCTCAAGAAGAGCCCAGCCCCGTGTCAAGCACGGGGCGACGGGTTGATTGTTGGCGAGGGGTTTACCCCTGGAACTCAGAAAATCCCGCCGCCCAGGCTCAGCCTGACTACCGCGATCAGCAGCACGATCAGGCAGAAGTTGCGTCCGCCGTTCTTGGACGAAAGCGCGCCGAGGCCTGCGCCCAGGATCGCGACGGGCAGCACGATCCAGTTGCCCCAGCCCAGAAACGGTATCGCCGAAGGGATCGCCATGAGTAGCGCGACCAGGCCGAGGAGAATCGAGAGCACGTTGAGCATGTGTGTTATCTAAGTAAGGCACTTCGCCCGTGCAAGGCCGGAGATTGACGACCAGACGGACCGCGCGCACACAGCGTCCGATTGCATTCAAGGACCGATCCAATGCCTTTCGACCAGTTGACTCTTTCGCGCCGCGCGGTGTTCGGCAACGCCGCCCTGCTGGGGCTGGGGACTGCGTTCGCGCCCCATGCCGCGCTCGCCAAGCCTGCCGCCGCAGCTGCCTCCTCCGCCGCATTTCCGTCAGTCACCGCGTTCGTCGACGGCTACGTTGCCAAGCGCAAGGTGCCGGGGATGCTGGCGATGATGGGCTTCGGCCAGCGGCCCGCGACGGTGATCGCGCGCGGCACCGAAGGCTTCAACGATCCCGATCCCGAGACGATCAACACGCTCTACCGGGTCTATTCGATGACCAAGCCTGTCACCGGAATGGCGGCGATGATGCTGATCGACGCGGGCAAGATGAGCCTCGACCAGCCCCTCAGCGACATTTTGCCCAAGTTCGCGAAGATGCAGGTCCAGGTCACCCCCGACGGCTCGATCACCGATCTGCGTCCGGCCAAAACCCCCATCACGATCCGCCACCTTCTCACGCATAGCGCGGGGCTGGGCTACTCGATCATCCAGAAGGGCCCGATCAAGGCCGCTTACGAAGCCGCCGGGGTGATTCCCGGCCAGGTCAGCAAAGTGGCGATACCCGGGCTCGACCGGGGCAAGCCGGTGGGCAGCCTGGCGCTGTTCGCCGATCGCCTGGCCGAGCTGCCGCTGGTCTACGAACCCGGCACCCAGTGGAGCTATTCGGTTGCGCTCGACCTGATGGGGCGGGTGATCGAGGTCGTCAGCGGCAAGCCGTTCGACGTGTTTCTTCAGGAACGCTTGTTCGGCCCGCTGGGGATGTCCAGCACCGGGTTCCGGGTCGCGCCGAAGGACATCCACCGCCTCTCGACCAACTACGCGGTACTTGCCGGAACCCCGATCCCGATCGACCCCGGCGAAGCTTCGATCTTTGCCGACAAGCCGCCGTTCCCGATGGGTGGGGCGGGATTGGTGACCTCGCCCCACGATTACGACCGCTTCCTGAGGATGATCGCCAACTACGGCGCGATCGACGGCAAGCGGGTGATGACCGAGCGCGCGATCCGCACCGGCACCAGCAACCTGCTGCCGCCGGGCGCCTCGACCAAGGGCACGTTCGCGAACGGCGCCGGGTTCGGCGCGGGCGGCCGGGTCGGGCTGGGCGACGCGGCGGGGACGTATGGCTGGGGCGGAGCGGCGGGGACGGTCGCGCTGGTCCACCTCAAGTACGGCCTGCGCGGCGGGCTCTACACCCAGTACATGCCTTCCGAGGCCTATCCGGTCCATGCCGATTTCCCCGTCGCGGTGATGGCCGATCTCGCCGCGATGGCCCCGGCGCGGCGGAAGGCGGCGTGAGCGGCACGATAGCTTTCGCCGGCGCGCAACTCGACCGCGCCGACGCGATCCGCAACGATCCCGAGCAACTCTCCGGCCTGATGGACTGGCGCGCGCGGCTGTTGAAGCTCGACGGACTCAGCCCCGCGATCACGCCCGACAATACCCTCGAATGGGGCACGCTGGCCGATGCCGATCCGGCGAGCGAGCTGATCTTCCTGGGACTTTTGGGTGGCAAGGGTTGCTTCGCCGAGGTCCATCCGAAGCTGGCCGGGAACGCGGCCCCGCTCGACCCCGTGCTGTGGCGCGCGCTGACCTCGCTCGAGCACGAAGATCTGGCGATCTACGGCGCGGCGCGCAGCCTGGTCGATTGGCACGCCCGGCATCGCTTCTGCGCGCGCTGCGGGCAGCCGACGGCGCTCACCAAGGGTGGCTGGCAGCGGCGCTGCGCGAGCTGCGGGGCGGAGCACTTTCCACGCACCGATCCCGTCACGATCATGCTGGTCGAACATGAGGACCGGGTTCTGCTCGGCCGCCAGCCGCGCTTTCCGCCGCGCATGTTCTCCGCGCTCGCCGGGTTCGTCGAGCCGGGCGAGAGCATCGAGGAGGCCGTCGCGCGCGAGGTGTTCGAGGAAGCCGGGGTTCGGGTTCGCGAGGTCCGCTACATCGCCAGCCAGCCGTGGCCCTTTCCCTCGCAGCTGATGATCGGCTGCACATGCGTGACCGACGACCCGACCCTGACGATCGATGCCAACGAGATCGAGGAAGCCCGCTGGTTCACGCGCGACGAGCTGAACGCGGCGCGCGCCGCCGGGATCGAGGGCACCGCCGACCTGCTGTTCCCGCGCTCGTTCGCCATCGCGCACCATCTGGTCACCTGGTGGCTGGACCGATGACCGCGACCGCACCCCAAGCCGTGACCATCGACGTCTGGTCCGACGTGATGTGCCCGTGGTGCATCATCGGCTACAAGCAGTTGCAGACCGGGCTAGCGACGCTGGACGGCGAGATCGCGGCGGAAATCCGCTGGCATCCGTTCGAACTCAACCCCGACATGCCGCCCGAGGGCGAGGACAGCGCCGCGCACATCGCGCGCAAGTATGGCCGCACGCCCGCCGAGGCGGAAGCCGGGCGCGAGCGGATGAGCAGCATCGCGGAGGCCGCGGGCTATTCGTTCCGCTACACCGGAGAAGGCGATCCGCCGCCGCAGCGGATGCGCAACACCTTCCTCGCGCACAAGCTGCTCACCCACACCCTCGCCGCGCACGGGCCACAGGCGCAGACCCGGCTCAAGCTGGCGTTGTTCGACGCACACTTTCAGCAGCGCCGCGATGTCGGCGATGTCGAGGTGCTGGCGGACATCTATGCCGCGCTCGGCCTGCCGCGCCACGAGGCCGAGGTCGCCTTCGCCGATCCGGTGCTGGGCGAGCGGGTCCGCGCCGAAGAGGCGCAGGCGTGGGACATGAACATCAGCGGCGTCCCGGCAATGCTGGTGAACGGCAAATACCTCATCCCAGGCGCGCAGGATCCCGAGGCTTACGCCAACATACTGCGCCGTGTGGCAGCAAGAGAAGCGCAACTGGGAGAGCGATGAGCGCGTTCGAAGGCCAGGTCGCGGTGATAACCGGCGGCGCGGGCGGCATCGGCCGCGCGCTGGGAGAGGCCCTCGAAGCGCAAGGCGCGCAGGTCCTGCTCGCCGATCTGGCCGGACAGGGCGTGTTCGCCTGCGACGTCACCCGGCCCCAGGATTGCGCGGCACTCGCGGACGAGGCCTGGCGGCGCTTCGGGCGAGTCGACCTGCTGATCAACAACGCCGGGATCGGCGGCGCGAGCGGACGGCTGGCGCAAGTCCCGCTCGACCAGGCGCGACGGGTGTTCGAGGTCAACTTCTGGGGAGTGTGGAACGGTTGCGCCGCGTTCGCCCCGCGGATGGCGGAACAGGAGCATCCCTCGGCGATCTACAATGTCGCGAGCGAAAACGCGCTGTTTTGCGCGATGCCGCGCTCGGCCGCGTATATCGCCAGCAAGCATGCGGTGCTCGGGCTTACCGAGAACTTGCGCGAGGATATGCCCCCGCACGTCCACGTCGGAACGATCATCCCCGGCTGGGTGGCGACCGGGATCAACCCCGAGGCGATCCGGAACCAGGCGATGCCTGCCGCGCGATTCGCCGAGATCGTCCTACCCCAGGTCGCCGCGCGCCAGCGCTTCGTGGTGAGCCATGCCCACAACGTCGAACGGATGAACGAGCGGGTCGGGTCGCTTGAAGCCGCTTACGCCACGTATGCTCCGCGTTACCCCGGCGACGAGGAATACGACGTCCGCCATTTCATCCAGCGCATGCGCGAGGGGCGCGAGCGTTAACCCTGCCTGTGGATAAGTTTGCGTTCGGTCCGCCTTTGGGAGAAAATAGCGCGGCTTGCAGAAGGATGGTCCGAGTCGTGCGCTTCACCGTCAAACGCAGCGAAGCGGCCGCGCGCCGCGCGCCGCTGGTGCTAGTGGTCGGCGGAGCCGTGCTTGCCGCGGGCAGCGTGATGGCCGCGCCGGGGCTGGGCCTCCGAGCGTTCTCGGGCATCGTCCGCAACGACTATCCGATCCGCTTCGCGCTGCCCGAAACCCGGCCGTCCGGTCCGCTTGCCGCCAGCCCAGGCCCACGCGAAGCGCCATTGGCGGAGATCGCCGAGGTGGCCGAGCCTGTACCCAGCACCGCCGCCGAACCGCTTGCGAAAGCTTCGCCGGTTGCGCTTGCGGCGGCATCGACGCTGCCGGTCCCGACCGTGGCCCGCGTCGCACCGCGTTCGAAAGTAACCGGAGTGATGGCGCTCAGCTACAGCTTGGCCGGCGGGGCCAACGCGGGCGACGCGATCGAGGTCGACAAGGCGGTCAGCATTGACGGGGTCGACGTCGGGCGCGTGCCTATCCGGATCGACGGCAACGCCAAGGTCTATGCCCAGGGCAAGAAGCTGGCCGCACTGATCGCGGCAAAATCGGGCGAGAAGGCGGTGCCCCCGGGGCTGAGCGAGGACTTCGTCAGCCTGGACGCGCTGCGCGCGATGCGGATCGGCGTGACGTACGACGCGATTAGGGATCGGCTGGTGCTGGAGCCGCCGGGGGCCTAACCCGCCAGCGCATCGATCACCCTTGCCAGCGCTACGTCGCGCGCGCTCAGCCCGCCCGCATCGTGGGTGGTCAAGGTGATATCGACCCGGTTGTAGACGTTGCGCCATTCGGGATGATGGTCGGCCTTCTCGGCGGCGATGGCGACGCGGGTCATGAACCCGAACGCTTCGCTGAAATCGGCGAATTCCAGCTCGCGCACGATCGCCAGCCCGTCGCCGCGCAAGGTCCATTCGGGCAGCGCGGTGAGCGCGGCATCTCGATCGGAAGGGCTCAATTGGGCGATTGCCATAAGTCGGCTCCAGCAAGGGGTTCGGTCGGCTCGATAGCGGGATCGGTAACTTTGCCAAACACCAGCGCGCCAACCGAAAGCACGGTGACGAGAGCAAAGCCTAGCAGGGCATTGGCCGGATCCTGAAGGATGAAGACTCCCAGCAGCGCAACGTTGAGTCCCAGCGCAAGCCATAGCGACCACGGCTGGAATGGTGCGCGGTAGGGACGCGGCGCATCCGGAAATCGCGCGCGCCACGCCAGCGCCACCGCGGCAGTCACCGCCAGCATCGCCTGGGATAAAGATACGGAAGTCGCAGACAATGCGAGATAGGTCCCGGAAACGAGAAACATTGCGGCGAATGCCGACGAGGCCAGCATCGCCGGAAGCGGCGTCCCCAGCGCGCTCACTCGCGTCAGCCCACGGGGCAGCATTCCGCCGCGCGCCATGGCGAACACCAGCCGGGAATTGGTCATGACGCTCAGATTGGCGATCGCTCCGACCGAGAGGACCCCGAACGCGGTAAAGATCGCCCCGCCGCGCGATCCGAACACGCCGGCGGTGGCATCGGCCGCGGCGAAGTCCGATCCTGCCATCGCAGCGGGACTGCGCACGTGGAGCAGTGCCAGATTGACTAGCAGATAGAGCACGGCGACCCCAATGATTCCGCCGAACATTGCGCGCGGGATCGCTCGACCTGGATTGGCGATCTCTTCGCCGTAGATCACCAGGTCGGCCCATCCGTTGTACGTACCGATGATCACCAAAATCGCCGTGGCGAAGGCCATCCAGCCACCAATCGGGACGTTGGCCGGCGCGCTCGACAGCACGTGGCCCGGCTGCGCGAACAGCACGACCACCAGCCCCGTAAGGACCACTCCCTTGGCGCTCGAAAGGACGACTTGGGTCGCACCGCCCGCGCGGGTTCCGGCGGCGTTGATCAGGCAGAACCCCACGAGAACCGCGAACCCCAGCACGCTCGCCCCGGAACCTGCCGCCGCCGACACCCAATCGCACCAGAAACTCGCCGACGACAAAGCATAGCAGCGCGGTTGTCGAGACATACAGCACGAGCATGGCCATGGCGCTGGCGACCCCCGCCGCCCGGCCAAAAGTGTGCTGCACCCACGGGATCGGACCTCCCGCGTTCGGCATTGCTGCAGCCAGCTCGGCAAAGGGCAGGGCGCTGATCAACGCCAGGACCGCACCCAGCACCCACAGCCCGATCAGCACGGCTGGTGATGCGCTGGCTTGCGCGACGATCCCTGGCGAGCGCAGGATGCCTTGCCCGATCACCGAGCCGACGACCGCGGCGATCCCGAAGGTCAGCCCGAGCACGCGTATCAGATGATTGCCGTGTGACATGCCGATCCCCCGATCCGCTTGGGGTGTGCGGCACATCGGGGCTGGTGGCAATGGCGCGCTTGGCAGCGGAGGGGCGAGCACCTATGCCCGCCAGCGATGCCCGCCTGCCGTCTCGCCGCGCATGACCTTGCCTGCCGCCGCGGCGATCGGGTGCTGTTCCGGGGACTCGGCTTCGCGCTGAATCCTGGTGAGGCGCTTCACCTTGCCGGACCCAACGGGATCGGCAAGTCGAGCTTGATCCGCATCCTCGTGGGGCTGTTGCGGCCCTATGCCGGATCGGTCGAGCGCGTTGGCTCGTTGGCGTTGGCCGACGAACGCCTCGCGCTCGACGGGCACCTGCCGCTGGGCCGAGCGCTGGAGTTTTGGCGGGCATTCGACCGTACCTCCGAGGCGACTCTCGATACGGCGATCGAGACGCTGGGTCTTGGCAACCTGCTCGACGTGCCCGTCCGTTATCTCTCGACCGGCCAGCGCAAGCGCGCCGCGCTGGCCCGAACGCTGCTCGCCGGTGCGCCGATCTGGCTGCTCGACGAGCCGCTCAACGGCCTCGACACGGCTACCGCCGCCACGGTGCAGGGCCTGGTCGCGAGGCATGTGGACGGAGGCGGGATCGCGGTGATCGCCTCGCACCAGCCGTTTGCGCTGGCCGGAATGGCGCGGCTCGAACTCGCTGCCTTCGAACCGATCGACGCATGAGCAGCCGGTTCGTCCAGCTCCTGCGCCGCGACTTGGCACTCCTCCTGCGTGGTGCCCAGGGGCGCGGCGGGGCGACGTTGCCGGTGTTGTTCTTTGTCGCGGTGGCGATGCTGTTTCCGTTCGCGGTGGGGCCCGACGCCAGGCTGCTGGCGCGCACCGGGGCAGGGGTCATCTGGATTGCCGCGCTTCTCGCGGCGATCTTGCCGCTCGACCGTCTGATCGAACCCGATCTCGAGGCGGGGTTGTTCGATCAGTGGGCGTTGCGCGGGATCGCCGAAGAAACGATCCTGGCAGCGCGGATCCTCGCGCATTGGCTAAGCTTCGGTCCGCCGCTGATGCTGGCGACGCTGCCCGCGGCGGCGCTGCTCGGGCTCGACGCGGCGCAATTGCGCGGGGTCGAACTGGGGCTGCTTGCGGGCACGCCGGGGCTTGCCGCGATCGGCGTTACGATCGCCGCGCTAACCGCAGGGCTGCGTGGCGGGGCGGCGTTGGGCGGACTGCTGGTGCTGCCGCTGGCGGTGCCGTTGCTGATCTTCGGCGCAGGCTCGCTCCAGCCGGGCGGCGAGGGCGGATTGGCGCTGTGCGCGGCGGCGAGCCTGGTCGCCATCGCGCTGGCGCCGTTTGCCGGAGGTGCGGCACTGCGGGCCCTGCGCGAGTGATGTGGACGCGCGCAATTCGCCGTGGACTGGAACAAACCTTGAACTTGGCGTTTCAAGCGGGATGATGGGGGCAATGGACCGAATTCGCGCAGCTGCCGACAGCGTCGCATCATCGCTGGTCGAGCGGTTTCATGCCACGCGTTCGCTGTCCGAGGCGCTGGCCAAGCCGTTGTCCGATGCGGACGCGACGATCCAGTCGATGGCCGACGCCTCGCCGGCCAAGTGGCATCTCGCACATACCACCTGGTTTTGGGAGACCTTCCTGCTGCGCGACCATCGCAGCGGATACGACCGCTTCGACGAGCGCTGGGCGTTCCTGTTCAATTCGTACTACGAGGCCGAGGGTCCGCGCTTCGCCCGCGCCGCGCGCGGTATGCTGGCGCGGCCTTCGCTTGACGAGATCCGCGGCTGGCGCGGACATGTCGATGCGGCGATGGCGCCGCTACTCGACCGGCCCGAACTGGCGCCGCTGATCGAACTGGGCATCGCCCACGAGCAGCAGCATCAAGAACTGCTGCTGACCGACATCAAGCATGCGTTCGCGCAAAACCCGCT
Organism: Novosphingobium sp. Gsoil 351; assembly: GCF_009707465.1. Taxonomy (NCBI): domain Bacteria; kingdom Pseudomonadati; phylum Pseudomonadota; class Alphaproteobacteria; order Sphingomonadales; family Sphingomonadaceae; genus Novosphingobium; species Novosphingobium sp. Gsoil 351. Next base: position 1,496,731 of record NZ_CP046120.1, on the reverse strand, counting down.
TGGCCAAGCGGTTTATCCGCAAACCCTTCGCCCTGCTCATCCCAAGCAAAGTGTAGGCCATCGGGACGGGCGGGGTTGGCGGGAGCATTCGGGCGGGATCGTCCGCATCGGCCATGCCGGGCCGGACTTCGCCTTCGACAACGAAGGCCCCGCTCACGATGTCCTGCTCCAGCCGTTCGCGCTTGCCAACACGCTGGTGACCAACGCCGAGTGGGCCGAATTTGTCGCCGACGGCGGCTACCGGACCCCCGCGTTATGGCTGTCCGATGGTTGGGCATGGGTCCAGGGCGAGGGCGTGGAGGCGCCGCTCTATTGGCGCGATGACCGATGGTTCACCCACGAGGGTTGGGCCATGCGCGATCCGCAGGCCCCGGTAACCCATATCTCCTACTACGAGGCGGATGCTTTCACCCATTGGGCGGGCGCTCGGCTGCCCACCGAGTTCGAGTGGGAAGCCGCTGCCGTCGGTTGCGATCGGGCGGCGGGCAACCAGCTAGATACTTCCGGTACGGTCGAACCTGTAGGCGGAACCGCGCTGTTCGGGGATTGCTGGCAGTGGACCCGTTCGGCCTATCTCCCCTATCCCCGCTTCCGGCCTGCAGTGGGGGCGGTCGGCGAATACAACGGCAAGTTCATGTCGGGCCAGTTCGTGCTGCGCGGGGCAAGCTGTGCGACCCCGCGGGGGTCTTCGCGTGCTTCTTATCGCAACTTCTTTTATCCGCATCAACGCTGGCAGTTCACCGGCCTGCGGCTCGCGAGGGACATCTGATGACGGTCGAGGCGGGTCTGCGGATCGTCGAACACGATGCGCAAGGTATCGATACCGCGTTCCGCGAGGATGTTCTAGCGGGCCTGAGCCAGCGCCATAAGGCAGTCCCCGCGCGGTGGTTCTATGACGAGACCGGATCGCAGCTGTTCGAAGACATCACCGGACTGCCCGTGTACTACCCGACCCGCGCCGAGACTGAGATCCTCGAGCGCCACGGGGCCGACTTCGCGGCGGCGATCGGGCCGGGCCGCGCGGTGGTCGAGTTCGGATCGGGCAGCAGCGCCAAGACCCCGCTCGTGCTGCGCGCCATCCAGCCCGCGGCCTATGTGCCGATCGACATCTCAGGCGATTTCCTGCGTCAGTCCGCCGCAACGCTCGCCGCCGGTTTCCCCGGTCTGCCGGTCTACCCTGTCGAGGCGGACTTCACCAAGCCGGTCGCATTGCCGTCCGAAGTGGCGGACATGCCCAAGCTGGGGTTTTTCCCCGGCTCGACCATCGGCAATCTTGTTCCGCCGAGCGCGGTCGACCTGCTTCGCTCGATGCGGCGGACGCTGGGGGCCAAGGACCATGGCGGCACGATGCTCCTGATCGGGATGGACCGGTTGAAGGACGAAGCCACGCTTCTCGCCGCCTACGACGATCCCGCGGGGGTCACGGCGGCGTTCAACCTCAACCTGCTCGACCGGATCAACCGCGAGCTGGACGGCGATGTTCCGCGCGAGGCCTTCCGTCATCTGGCGCTTTGGAACGATGCATTGGGGCGGATCGAGATGCATCTCGCCGCGCAGCGCGATTTGAGCTTCACGATCGCCGGAAAGACTTTCGCGATGGCCTCGGGCGAAACCATCCATACCGAGAACAGCCACAAGTACGACTTGCGGAGCGCTGCGATGCTGCTCCTCGCCGCCGGTTGGACCCCGCGAGCCTGGCACACCGATTCGGCAGAGCGCTTTTACGTGGCCTTGGCAGAGGCGACGGAGCCACGCACCGCGCCATAGTTGCCCGGCGGCCACAGGCCCGCCAATTTCGTGCCGTTCACCGCTGACAAGCCACGGCTCGTCGAAACCGGCGAAAAACCTTCGCGACTCGCTGGATTCCCTTGGCTGTGACTTTTTGCACAGAATATTAGCCAAACCTAACCATGGTTAATCCTCTTGCAAGGCCATTTGGGCGGTGGTTTGCTTGACATGCGGCGGGAATAAGGTTCGCGAGTCGGTTAGCCAGGGTTAGGCTGAACCGCGATACGCAGCCACCCGCCGACAGGGCGCAGGTTGGTTTCTGGATGGTGCGCGGACTGTGTCCACGCGCTTTCTGCCAGCGCCTGTCCTGCGACCACACGCAAATAAGGCGAACCGTCTCGCGGTTCGCTGCACCAGGGCGAAGGCAGGCTGATGGATTACGAAAACATCCCGGGCAACGGTCGCGACACCGCGAACGAGGCAGGTAGCGATCGCAGCCAGATGGTTCCCGAGATCGCAGCTGCGGCCTCTGCCGCTGCGCGCACCGGCGGAACCCCGCTGATCGCCGACGCAAACGGGGTGATCGTGCTGCCCGCGGGGGCCACGCTTGACGACATCAAGGTGGTCGGCCGCGATCTGGTGATCACGCTCGACAACGGCCAGGTCTTCGTCATTCCCGAGGGCGCGATCGACGTGCCGCAGATCGTGATCGACGGGGTCGCGGTGCCGCCCCTGAACCTTGCCGCCCTGCTGATCGGGGATGAGCCGATCCAGCCCGCCGCCGGCCTGCCGCGCAGTTCGGGCAACAACTTTTTCGAAGACGCCGGTCCGATCCAGAATGCCCACCCGATCGGCGACCTCTTGCCGCCGACCGAGTTCGGGTTCGTCGCCGAGCGGCGCGAGGAGGTGCTTCCCCAGCCGCTCGATCGCAATCCCACGATCGGGATCGTCACCGTCAACCAGCCGGTCGCCACCACCGACGCCACCGCCAGCGTCGCCGAAAGCGGCCTGCCCGCGCGCAACGGCGAACCCGCCGGTTCGAACGCGGCGGCCAACTCCGAGACCACCAGCGGCACGATCGTGTTCAATTCGCCGGACGGGATCGCTTCGCTGACGATCAACGGCACGGTGTTCACTGGCCCCGGCCAGACTTTCGTCAGCCCCCGCGGCACGCTGACCATCACGACTTTCGATCCCGCGACCGGCACTGCCAACTTCACCTACACCCTGACCGACAACATCGTCGGCGGGACGGTCGCCGATCAGTTCACCGTCACGCTGACCGATTCAGACGGCGATGTCGCCACCTCGCGACTGACGATCAACGCCGCCGACGACGCGCCGATCGCGCGCAACGATACCGACACGGTCCCCGCCGGGACCTACACCGCGCAGACCGGCAACGTCATCACCGGCGCCGCCACCACCAGCGGCGCCGCGGGCGCGGATACGCTGGGCGCGGACAACGCGACGATTACCCGGATCGCCAGCAACAACGTCGCGGCGAACACCGACTCCAGCTTCGATTCGGCCGGCAACCTCCAGGTCTCGGGCCAATACGGCGTGCTGACGATCAAGGCCGACGGCAGCTACAGCTTCACCCGCAACCCCGGCACCCCCCGGCGGGGTCAGCGATGCGTTCACCTATACCCTGACCGACTCCGACGGTTCGGCTTCGACCGCGACGCTGACCATCGCCATCGCCGATGCGACCCCGGTGATCACTTCGGTGCCGCCCCCGGGCAGCGCCGCGACGATCGTCGCTGAATCGGGCCTGCCCGCGCGCACCGGCGAGGCGCCGGGCTCCAACGCTCCGGCGCCGACCGAGACCACCAGCGGCACGGTTACCTTCGCCGGCGGCGACGGCCCCGTCACCGCCACGATCAACGGCGTCACCGTCGCGGTAGGCGCGGTCGTGTCGACCCCGAGCGGAACGCTGACCGTCACCAGCTTCGACCCGGCGGCCGGGGTCATCGGCTATACCTTCACTCTTGCCGACAACACTGCCGGCGACACGACTAGCGTCACCTTCAATGTGGTCGTGACCGACCTCGACGGCGACAGCGCGCCCGGCGCGTTCACCATCACGATTACCGATGACGTCCCGCTCGCGGTCAACGACAGCGCTACCCAACCCACCGAGAACGCGCCGATAACGGTCAACGCGCTCGGCAACGACATCCAGGGGGCGGATAGCGTCGCGTTCTCCGCGGTCGCCGCGGTTCCGGGCACGCTCACTGGCACCGGCACCCTGGTCTACAACGCTAACGGTACCTTCACCTACACCCCCGGGGCGGGCGAGCAGGGCACCGTCAAGTTCGACTACACGATCACCGACGGCGACGGCGACACCAGCCGCGCGACCGTGACGATCACGCTGCTCGCGGATTCGACCCCGACCGTCTCGGTCGCGGGCGACAACACCGTCAGCGAAGCAGCGCTGCCCGCGCGCGGCGATGAGCCCGCGGGATCGAACGCGGCGAGCCCCGACGAGACCGCGACCGGCACTATCGGCGTGACCACCGGCGGCGATACGCTCGCCAGCCTGGTCATAAACGGCGTCAACGTCACCGCCGGCGGCACCGTGACCACCCCCAAGGGCGTGCTCGCCGTCACCCTCGCCAATGGCGCCTACAGCTACAGCTACACCCTGACCGACAACACCCTGGCCGATCCCGACAGCGACAGCTTCAGCGTCGTTGTGACCGACAGCGACGGCGATACCGCCAGCACCTCGCTGGTCGTCGCCATCGCCGACGACACCCCGACTGCGCGGGACGACGCCGGGAACGTCGCCGCCGGAACCTATGGTCCGATCGCGGGCAGCGTCACCGCCAACGACACCCCCGGCGCCGATGGCATCGTCGTGCTGTCCCTATGCGCGCGGCGAATCCACCGCGCTCGCCGGGGCGACGCTTCAGGGCCAGTACGGCACGCTGACGATCGCCGCCAACGGCACCTACAGCTACACCCGCAACGCCGGGACTCCGGGCGGGGTCAGCGACAGCTTCGCCTACACCGTGCGCGACGGCGACGGCGATCTGGCCACCGCCAACCTCGTCATCACCATCACCGACAGCGGCACCACGCTGACGCTTCCCGTCGCTGGAACGCCGGGTTCGACGCAAGTGCTCGAGGCCGGACTGCCCGCCGGTTCGGCGGCGGCTGGAGACGGTGAGTTCGCCAGCGGCACTTTCACCTTCACCGCGCCCGATGGTCCGGCGACGGTGACCATCGGCAATACGGTGGTGACCACGGTCGGCCAGACGATCCCAGGCAGCTTAGGTACCCTGACGATTACCAGCATCGCCAGCGGCTCGATCGGCTACACCTATCAACTGACGACCAACACCAGCGGCGACAACACCTCGGATGCGTTCGCGGTTACCGTCGCTGATAAGGACAACGATTCCTCGACCGGCACGCTGACCATCGCGATCGTCGATGACGTGCCGAGCGCTCGGGCGGACGTGGACAGCGTCAAGGAAGACGGCCCGACCCTCGCCACCGGCAACGTCGTAACTGCGGTCGACCGGGTCGAAGGCGACGCCAACACCACCGATGGTGTGGCCGACACCAAAGGCGCGGACGGCGCCATCGTCACCGCGGTTGCGTTTGTCGCCAGCGGCGACACGATCGTTTCGGGGACGGTCGGAACCGGCCTCGCCGGCGCTTATGGCACGCTAACCCTCGCCGCCGACGGCAGCTACAGCTATGCGCTCAACAACGCCAACGCGGCGGTCCAGGGGCTCGACGACGGCGAGACGCTGACCGAGACCTTCCGCTACACCCTCACCGACGGCGACGGCGATCCCAGCACCACCACGCTGACGATCACGATCAACGGCACCAACGACGCACCCGTGGTCGGCACCGGCGCGGCGACGGTTTCGGAAGAGGGGCTTGCGGGGGCCAATGCGGATGCCGTCGGGAACACCGACACCACCGACAGCGCGACTTCGGGCGGGACAATCTCGATCACCGACGCCGACGGTGAACCGGCGACGGTCACCCTCGGCAATCCCGGCGCGGTGCTGACTTCGGGCGGCGCGACCGTGACCTGGAGCGGCATCGGCACCGGTACGCTGACCGGCTCGGTCGGCGAGACCGCCGTGATCCGCATCGCCATCGACAACACCGGCGCCTACACGGTGACCCTGCTCGGCCCGGTCGATCAGGCGACCGCGAACGTCGAGGACACCAAGACTTTCGTCGTTCCGGTGAGCGTCTCGGACGGCACTGCCACGGTTCCGACCACGCTGACCGTGACCATCGAGGACGATTCCCCGCTCGCCGCCAACGATACCGACGCGGTGACCGAGGACGGCCCGACCACCGCCAGCGGCAATGTGCTCACCGGCGTCGGTTCTGACGGCAACGCCGCGGGCGCGGACAGCATCGGCGCGGATGGGCCAGCGGCTGGCGGCGCGGTGGTCGCAATCGCCGGGGGCACCATTGGCAGCGCGCTCGCGGGCACTTACGGCAGCATTACGCTCAACGCCAACGGCAGCTACACCTACACGCTCAACAATTCGCTGGCCGCGGTCCAAGGCCTCGACGGCGACGACAAGCTGACCGAGAGCTTCACCTATACGATCCGTGACCGCGACGGCGATACCGCCACCGCGACGCTGACAGTGACCATCAACGGCGCCAACGACCCGGTGACGATCACCGGGCTGAACACCGAAGGCGGCGAGCAGACGGTGTTTGAGGCAAACCTGAGCGATGGGTCGAACCCGAGCGTGGGCGCGCTGACCAAGGCCGGCAGCTTCACCACCGCCGGGATCGACGGCATCGCGACCATCGTGGTCGGCACCAAGACGGTGTTCACCGGCGGCGCGTTTGTCTCCGGACAGACCATCGTCACCGCGCAGGGAACGCTGACGATCACCGGGGTGACGCCGGTCAAGGACGCGGCGGGCGACACCGTCTCGGCGACGGTGGCCTATAGCTACACCCTCAATGATAATACTCTGGCGCACAACGCCGCGGGCAACGATGCGATCTTCGACAGCTTCGCGGTGACCGTCACCGACAGCGACGGTTCGGTCGCGACCGACAGCCTCGACGTTAAAGTGGTGGACGACCTGCCGCTGGCAGTCGCCGACGGTCCGTTCACCGTGTCCGAGCAGACCGCGCTGGTCATCGACGCGTTCGCCAACGACACCACCGGCGCCGACGGGGTGATCCTGTCGACCGGCATCGCGCTGACCACGGGCGCCGCCAAGGGCACGGTCGCCTACAACGGTAACGGCACCTTCACCTACACCCCCAACGCGGGGGCCGAGGGCGCGGACAGCTTCACTTATACGATCACCGACCGTGACGGCGACAGCTCCACCGCGACGGTCACGCTCAACCTGCTCGCCGACTCCGTCCCGATGGTGAAGTCCACGACCAACCTCATGGTCGACGAAGACGGCTTCCCGCTGCACAATCCGGACGGCAGTGCGCTGGTTCACCCGGCTGAAACCGCAGGCAGCAACAGCCTGACCGACACCACCGGCAGCGCGGTCGTCAACTTCGGCGCCGACACGCCGACCCCGGCCAATCTGGCCGGGTCGATCGTACTGGTCGATCTTCCGGCCTACGACACCCAGCTCAAGACGCTGTCGGGCCAACCGGTGGTGTTCGCCATCGAGGGCACGGCGTTAGTTGGCCGCGAAACCAACGCAATGGGCGTCGAAGTGATCCGCATCGCGCTCACCGGGGCAACCGTTGGGCCGCTCGCGGGCGATGTGACCTACACTTATTCGACCACGCTCTCCCAGCCGGTGCAGCACACTGCGACGGGCGAGGACACAGCCATGCTGATGGGGGTGACCTTCCAGGTCACCGACAGCGATACCGACACGATGACTGGCCGCTTCAACGTGGCGATCCTCGACGATGTCCCCGCGATCAACGTGACCCAGAACGCCGAAAGCGGAGTTACCCTGATCACGCAGGATGCCGAGACCATCGGCTTGCTGACCGATACCGCAGTCTCGACCGCGAAGTTCGGTAATGTCTTCACCCTCGCCTCGGTCGCCGGCTCGGATGGCGCCGCCAGCGCGCCGACGCTCAGCTACGGGCCTCGCGGTGACCAACTCTGCTTCGGGTCTGACCAGCGGCGGGGTCGCGATTACCCTGGCTATGCAGGCCGGCGCGATCGTCGGCTCGGCTGGCGGCACCCCGGTGTTCAGCGTCGCTGTGGACGCCAACGGCGTTGTGACGCTTAGCCAGTTCCAGCAGATAGACCACCCCATCGCCAACGATCCGAGCGCGACCGCCGCGCCGTTTGACGATCAGTTCGCGATCCTCGCCGACGGCGTGATCACGCTGACCGCGAGTTCGACGATCACGGACAACGACGGCGACACGGCGAGCGACAGCGAGACGGTGGACCTTGGGGGCAACATCCGCTTCGCCGACGACGGTCCGAGCCTGAGCAACGTGGCCGCGGGGTCGGCGGTGAGCGTTGACGAGACCAACGCGGGGGTGAACTTCGCTGGTGGTCCGATCAGCATGACCTCGACGGGCGCGGCGATCACGGCGACCTCGGCGTTCGGCGCGGACGGTCCGTTCGGCGGCACCGCGGCGGCGGGGACGACGTATGGCCTGACGATCTCGGGCGGGGGTGTGACCACGCTCAAGACCGCGATCGGCGACCAGGCGATCTCGCTGGTCCAGACCAACGCGACCACGATCACCGGCCAGTACGGTGCGGCGCAGACGGCGTTCACGCTGAGCATCGGCGCCGACGGCAAGGTCACGCTGACCCAGAACGTCGCGCTCGAGCACAACCAGGACGGCAACACTGCCGCCGACTACAACGACGCGCTGAGCCTTGCGGGCCTCGTCAACGCGACGATCACGCTCAAGGACTTCGACGGCGACACCGCCTTCGCCAGCCAGGCGATCGGCGGCAACGTGACCTTCCTCGATGATGGCCCCTCGATCAACGTGATCCAGACCGACGAGGCGGGGATCACGCTGCGGACGATGGACGCCAACACCGCGGGTGCGGCCTCCGATACGGCGACGACCGCCAGCGGCAACTTCGGCGGGGTGTTCTCGCTCACGTCCAGCGGCGGCGCCGATGGCGCGGCGGCGGCGCCGGTGCTGGGCTATGCCCTGAACGTCGCCAGCGCGACGTCGGGCCTGGCCAGCGGCGGCAACGCGATCACGCTGGTCAAGCTCAGCGGTGGCACCGTTGTCGGTTACACCGGGGCCAGCGTTCCGACCGCGGAAACCAACGCCCAAGTGGTGTTCAGCGTCAAGGTCGATGCGGGTGGGATCGTCACGCTGGTCCAGTACCAGCAGATCGATCACTCGCTGCCCGGCGACACCGCGGCACCCTATAACGGCACCAGCGACGACGTGATCCTGGGGACCGGCGTGATCACGCTGACCGCGAGTTCGACGATCACGGACAACGACGGCGACACGGCGAGCGACAGCGAGACGGTGGACCTTGGGGGCAACATCCGCTTCGCCGACGACGGTCCGAGCCTGAGCAACGTGGCCGCGGGGTCGGCGGTGAGCGTTGACGAGACCAACGCGGGGGTGAACTTCGCTGGTGGTCCGATCAGCATGACCTCGACGGGCGCGGCGATCACGGCGACCTCGGCGTTCGGCGCGGACGGTCCGTTCGGCGGCACCGCGGCGGCGGGGACGACGTATGGCCTGACGATCTCGGGCGGGGGTGTGACCACGCTCAAGACCGCGATCGGCGACCAGGCGATCTCGCTGGTCCAGACCAACGCGACCACGATCACCGGCCAGTACGGTGCGGCGCAGACGGCGTTCACGCTGAGCATCGGCGCCGACGGCAAGGTCACGCTGACCCAGAACGTCGCGCTCGAGCACAACCAGGACGGCAACACTGCCGCCGACTACAACGACGCGCTGAGCCTTGCGGGCCTCGTCAACGCGACGATCACGCTCAAGGACTTCGACGGCGACACCGCCTTCGCCAGCCAGGCGATCGGCGGCAACGTGACCTTCCTCGATGATGGCCCCTCGATCAACGTGATCCAGACCGACGAGGCGGGGATCACGCTGCGGACGATGGACGCCAACACCGCGGGTGCGGCCTCCGATACGGCGACGACCGCCAGCGGCAACTTCGGCGGGGTGTTCTCGCTCACGTCCAGCGGCGGCGCCGATGGCGCGGCGGCGGCGCCGGTGCTGGGCTATGCCCTGAACGTCGCCAGCGCGACGTCGGGCCTGGCCAGCGGCGGCAACGCGATCACGCTGGTCAAGCTCAGCGGTGGCACCGTTGTCGGTTACACCGGGGCCAGCGTTCCGACCGCGGAAACCAACGCCCAAGTGGTGTTCAGCGTCAAGGTCGATGCGGGTGGGATCGTCACGCTGGTCCAGTACCAGCAGATCGATCACTCGCTGCCCGGCGACACCGCGGCACCCTATAACGGCACCAGCGACGACGTGATCCTGGGGACCGGCGTGATCACGCTGACCGCGAGTTCGACGATCACGGACAACGACGGCGACACGGCGAGCGACAGCGAGACGGTGGACCTTGGGGGCAACATCCGCTTCGCCGACGACGGTCCGAGCCTGAGCAACGTGGCCGCGGGGTCGGCGGTGAGCGTTGACGAGACCAACGCGGGGGTGAACTTCGCTGGTGGTCCGATCAGCATGACCTCGACGGGCGCGGCGATCACGGCGACCTCGGCGTTCGGCGCGGACGGTCCGTTCGGCGGCACCGCGGCGGCGGGGACGACGTATGGCCTGACGATCTCGGGCGGGGGTGTGACCACGCTCAAGACCGCGATCGGCGACCAGGCGATCTCGCTGGTCCAGACCAACGCGACCACGATCACCGGCCAGTACGGTGCGGCGCAGACGGCGTTCACGCTGAGCATCGGCGCCGACGGCAAGGTCACGCTGACCCAGAACGTCGCGCTCGAGCACAACCAGGACGGCAACACTGCCGCCGACTACAACGACGCGCTGAGCCTTGCGGGCCTCGTCAACGCGACGATCACGCTCAAGGACTTCGACGGCGACACCGCCTTCGCCAGCCAGGCGATCGGCGGCAACGTGACCTTCCTCGATGATGGCCCCTCGATCAACGTGATCCAGACCGACGAGGCGGGGATCACGCTGCGGACGATGGACGCCAACACCGCGGGTGCGGCCTCCGATACGGCGACGACCGCCAGCGGCAACTTCGGCGGGGTGTTCTCGCTCACGTCCAGCGGCGGCGCCGATGGCGCGGCGGCGGCGCCGGTGCTGGGCTATGCCCTGAACGTCGCCAGCGCGACGTCGGGCCTGGCCAGCGGCGGCAACGCGATCACGCTGGTCAAGCTCAGCGGTGGCACCGTTGTCGGTTACACCGGGGCCAGCGTTCCGACCGCGGAAACCAACGCCCAAGTGGTGTTCAGCGTCAAGGTCGATGCGGGTGGGATCGTCACGCTGGTCCAGTACCAGCAGATCGATCACTCGCTGCCCGGCGACACCGCGGCACCCTATAACGGCACCAGCGACGACGTGATCCTGGGGACCGGCGTGATCACGCTGACCGCGAGTTCGACGATCACGGACAACGACGGCGACACGGCGAGCGACAGCGAGACGGTGGACCTTGGGGGCAACATCCGCTTCGCCGACGACGGTCCGAGCCTGAGCAACGTGGCCGCGGGGTCGGCGGTGAGCGTTGACGAGACCAACGCGGGGGTGAACTTCGCTGGTGGTCCGATCAGCATGACCTCGACGGGCGCGGCGATCACGGCGACCTCGGCGTTCGGCGCGGACGGTCCGTTCGGCGGCACCGCGGCGGCGGGGACGACGTATGGCCTGACGATCTCGGGCGGGGGTGTGACCACGCTCAAGACCGCGATCGGCGACCAGGCGATCTCGCTGGTCCAGACCAACGCGACCACGATCACCGGCCAGTACGGTGCGGCGCAGACGGCGTTCACGCTGAGCATCGGCGCCGACGGCAAGGTCACGCTGACCCAGAACGTCGCGCTCGAGCACAACCAGGACGGCAACACTGCCGCCGACTACAACGACGCGCTGAGCCTTGCGGGCCTCGTCAACGCGACGATCACGCTCAAGGACTTCGACGGCGACACCGCCTTCGCCAGCCAGGCGATCGGCGGCAACGTGACCTTCCTCGATGATGGCCCCTCGATCAACGTGATCCAGACCGACGAGGCGGGGATCACGCTGCGGACGATGGACGCCAACACCGCGGGTGCGGCCTCCGATACGGCGACGACCGCCAGCGGCAACTTCGGCGGGGTGTTCTCGCTCACGTCCAGCGGCGGCGCCGATGGCGCGGCGGCGGCGCCGGTGCTGGGCTATGCCCTGAACGTCGCCAGCGCGACGTCGGGCCTGGCCAGCGGCGGCAACGCGATCACGCTGGTCAAGCTCAGCGGTGGCACCGTTGTCGGTTACACCGGGGCCAGCGTTCCGACCGCGGAAACCAACGCCCAAGTGGTGTTCAGCGTCAAGGTCGATGCGGGTGGGATCGTCACGCTGGTCCAGTACCAGCAGATCGATCACTCGCTGCCCGGCGACACCGCGGCACCCTATAACGGCACCAGCGACGACGTGATCCTGGGGACCGGCGTGATCACGCTGACCGCGAGTTCGACGATCACGGACAACGACGGCGACACGGCGAGCGACAGCGAGACGGTGGACCTTGGGGGCAACATCCGCTTCGCCGACGACGGTCCGAGCCTGAGCAACGTGGCCGCGGGGTCGGCGGTGAGCGTTGACGAGACCAACGCGGGGGTGAACTTCGCTGGTGGTCCGATCAGCATGACCTCGACGGGCGCGGCGATCACGGCGACCTCGGCGTTCGGCGCGGACGGTCCGTTCGGCGGCACCGCGGCGGCGGGGACGACGTATGGCCTGACGATCTCGGGCGGGGGTGTGACCACGCTCAAGACCGCGATCGGCGACCAGGCGATCTCGCTGGTCCAGACCAACGCGACCACGATCACCGGCCAGTACGGTGCGGCGCAGACGGCGTTCACGCTGAGCATCGGCGCCGACGGCAAGGTCACGCTGACCCAGAACGTCGCGCTCGAGCACAACCAGGACGGCAACACTGCCGCCGACTACAACGACGCGCTGAGCCTTGCGGGCCTCGTCAACGCGACGATCACGCTCAAGGACTTCGACGGCGACACCGCCTTCGCCAGCCAGGCGATCGGCGGCAACGTGACCTTCCTCGATGATGGGGTGGATGCCAAGAACGACAGCGACAGCATCGCGGCCGGTGTCGGAGGCTCCGCAGCGGGCAACGTCCTGACCGGGGCGGGGACCAACGAAGGCGTCGCAAATATCGATTATCGCGGCGCCGACGGCTCGTTTCTCACTTCGGTGACCGGATCGGCTGGAGCGATCGCCATCGCCGCGGCCGGCTCGACGCTGGTCCAGGGCGCGTTCGGCGTCCTGACCATCGCCGCCGATGGCACTTACAGCTATGCCCGCACCCCCGGCGCGGGTGGCGGGTCGAACGATGTGTTCACCTATACCCTGACCGACAACGATGGCGATTTCGACACCGCGACGCTGACGATTCAGATCGGCGACCTGCTGCCCGTGGCGACCACCGCCAGCGCGGCGGTCGACGATGAAGGCCTGTCCGGCGGGATCACCGGTATTCTTGCTAACGGCGACATCGACGCCAACGCGGGCGATGGCGACTTGACCAGCGAGGCGGTCTTCAAGGGTACGCTCGGCGGAACCCTGGGCGACGGCGTCAACACCTTCCTGTTCGGAGCTACGCTCAACGCCACCACGCAAGCCATGGGCCAGGAGACGGTGACCTACTCGGTCTCCGCCGACGGCTCGATGCTGACCGCGACGATCACCGCGTCGCCTGATGCTACCCGGCTGACGACCACGCTGTTTACGGTGAAGATCACCGATCAGACCACCGGCGCCTACACCGTGACGTTGGTCGACAACGTCCTCCATGCCAACGCCAATGGCGAGAACGACGTCGACATCACCGTGCCCTACCAGTTGCGCGATGCCGATCTCGATCTCTCGACCGCGGGCGTGCTGAGCATCAAGTTCGACGACGATACTCCGACCGCCGACATCAATCTCATGGCAGGGGTTACGCTGACCATCGACGAAACCGATGGCGTCACCGCCAACGCGGGCGAGACCGATCCGGTGGGCGGCAATCTCGGCAGCGCGACGATCGCCGCCGGGAGCCTGCTGACCAGTTCGCTGCTGGGCGGCGCCGATGGGCTTGCCGCTACCGCCTACACGCTCAACCTCGCCAGCAGCGGCGTGGCCAGTGGTTACCTCGACGCGGCCACCAACCAGAGCATCGTGCTCGTCAAGAACGGCGCGGGCGTGGTCGAGGGCCGGGTCGGGACGATCACGGGCGCCGTGGCTTTCACCGTCGCCGCCAACGCCGGCAACGGCCAGGTCACGCTGACCCAGTTCCGCGGGATCGAGCACACCAACACCGCCAGCACCGACGAAACCTCGCCGGGGATGGCCGCGGGGGCGCTGTCGCTGGCGGTGGACATCACCGACGGCGATGGCGACAAGGCCGGCGATTCGGTCGATCTTGGCAGCGTCATCCGCTTCGAGGATGACGCCGCGACGCTCGGCGCGTTCATCTCGGGCACGCTGCCCAATCAGATCGGCACGGTGCTCGGCACATTTGCCCTCAACCCCGGCGCGGACGGGGTCCAGAACTTCTCGATCACTGGCCCGGCGATCACCGGCATTACCTACAGCTCGGCGACCACCACGTCGGCAAGCGGCCTGGTCACCACCACGCTGACCGCGAGCGCTGGCGCCACCACGGTGTTCACGCTGGCGGTCAATTCGGATGCGACCTACCAGTTCAATCTGGTGAAGCCGGATGCCGCGACGACCCAGACGGTGTCGCTGCTCAACCTGTCGCCCGGTGGTCCGACTCAGTTCGTCGAAACCGCGGGTGGCTCGATCGAGTTCACCGGCAGCGGCAACGGCGTCAACTCCTCCACTCAGGGCTTTGGAGTCGACAACCAGTTCGTCGCCAATGGCGAATCATTCTCGATCGAGTTCCACAAGCCCGGCGTGGTCGGCGATGAAGCAACCGCGTCCAACCCGGATCTCGTCGATTCGGTGACGCTCACCAACGACAGCATCAACGGTTCGCTGACGATCCAGTGGACCGCGATCAACTCGGTTACCGGACAGACTCAGACCGGGACGATCGCGGTCTCGGGTGCCCAGACGGTCATCGATCCGACGATCTCGTTCAACCACATCGACATCGTCGGCGTCGGCGGCAGCGGGCAGGGTGTGCGGTTTACGGCACTGTCGATTTCGCGGACGGTCCTGCCCAGCGACAAGAACCTCGACTTCGCGATCACCGCGACCGATGGCGACGGTGACACCACGGCGGTGCAGAACCTCGACGTGCAGGTCACTGCCGCTAACGGCAGCAATGTCTTCGTGCTCAGCGGCGACCGTGTCGCGGGCGAGGCCGACGTCATCGCCTCAAGCACCGCCGCCGACACGATCACCGGCGGCGGGGGCAGCGACACCGCCGACTACGGCGACAGCGTCGCCGCGGTCTCGATCAACCTGGATGACAGCGGCAGCGCTTTCGGCGCGCCCGCCACCTTCTCCGCGCCCAGCGACGGTTCGATCGGCGGCGGCGACGCGGCGGGCGACAAGCTGATAGGCATCGAAAACCTGCGCGGCGGCGCAGGCAACGACGTGCTGTTCGGCAACAGCGGCGTCAACGTCCTTTCCGGCGGCGCGGGCAACGATGTCCTCAACGGCGAAGGCGGCAACGATGTCCTCGTCGGCGGGACCGGGCTCAATACGATGACCGGCGGCACGGGCGTGGACACCTTCGTGATCGCGGCGGGCGCGCTGACCGAAGTCGGCATGGTCGACATCATCACCGACTATACGTCGGGCGAGACGATCGACCTGACCGCGGTTCTCGACCTGGCAAGCAACATCAACGCGGTGACGGGCGGCTACCTGCGATACGTGATCGGCGGCGACATCCAGGTCGATGCCACTGGCGGTGGCGACAGCTGGGTCACCGTCGCGCACATCAACACCGCCGCCGCGGACGTGACCATCCGCTATCAGTCGGGCAGCACGACCACCACGGTTGTGCTCAATCCGGTCGCTCCCCCGATCGTGCTGGACCTCGACGGGGACGGCGCCGAATTCTCGACCCTCGCAGCGGGCGCTGTGTTCGATTACGGCAACGGTGCGGTGAAGACCGCCTGGGCTGGCCACGACGACGGAATCCTGGCGCTCGACGCGAACGGCAACGGCCGGGTCGACGGTGGGAGCGAGATCGTCTTCGCCGGGTCGGGCCTCAGCGACCTTCAGGGTCTTGCTGCCACCTACGACACCAACCACGACGGTTCGCTCGACGCCGGTGACGCCGATTTCGCCAAGTTCGGCGTCTGGCAGGATGCCAACGGCAACGGGGTGAGCGATGCGGGCGAGTTCCACACGTTGGGCGAGGTGGGGATTACCGCGATCGGTCTGGTTTCCGACGGCGTGGCCTACACCGCGGCGGGCGGCGAGGTGACCGTGGCGGGAAGTTCGACCTACACTCGTGCCGACGGCACCACCGGAACGGTTGCCGACGCCTCGTTCGCCACAGCCGCGATCGACAAGATGGAGGCTAAGACCGCCGAGCTGACCGCGACCAATGCGGCGGCGGCGGGCGTGCTCGCGGCGGCGGCGGCGGTTGCCGCACTGCCGGTGGCCGGAGCCGAGGTTGCTCAAGCGACGGTGGCCGACAGCCAGGCGCCTGCTCCGGCGGCGCTCCAGACGCTGCCCGAAACGCACGAGACGTTGCGTCCGGCAAGCGACGCGTTGACCACGCACGAGGCACCCAAGGCCGCCCCGGCCGAGACCGCGAGCCATGGCGACGATGCCCCGGCGTCGGCGTCGAACCTTGCGGCACCTGCCGATCACCCGGCGGTGCCCGGGCCGGCGGACGCTGGCGGGGATACCGGCGAAGCGGCCGCTACGCCGGCAGCGGCTTCGTTCTCCGGCGACGCGGGCCAATTGATGGACGCGCTGCTCGTTGCCGCTCAGGCGGCGAAGGCGGGGGTTGCGGAAGCGGATCAGCACACGCAAGACCTCGCCGCCGTGCAGGAAGCATTCGGCGACAGCCATGGCGCGGCGCTGGTCGATGCAATGGTCGATCACTTCGTCGGGGCACAGGATGCGCCTGCGGGTGGCGGCGCCGATGCGCTCGCCGCACTGTTCGCCGCGAACGTCGCCGGAGGCGAGACGTTCGGCCCGGCATTCGATCTCAACCAGATGCTTTCCGACATGAGCGCGCACGCTGCGGCGCAAGTGTGATCCGGGGCATTCGGGCAACAAGGGGGAAGTGATGAAGACCACGATCAAACGGGCGACGGTGGCCCTGGCGCTGGCGGGGGCGGCTTGGCCCGCGCTCGCCGCTGCGCAATCCGACGATCTGATTGCGCTTGGCAAAGACCAGCTCCGCACCGAACTGCTGAGCCGGCACGACGCCGCCGTCACAGCGATGGCGGCCACCGTCGGGGTCAATGATCCGCGCTATATCTGGGCGATGCAGGCCAAGGTCCAGTGCGGCATCGCGCTCGGCTTTCTGAAGAGCGGGACCAAGGATCCCGGCAGCATCCGCAAATGCGCCGATGCCTATGCCCGGATGCAGCAGGTGCCGATGGCGCCGGTGCCGATGGCGCCGCCCAGCACGGTAACGCCGGAGATCTGCCGTCAGCCGATCCTGGGGACGGTGTTCTTCGATTGGGACAGCGTCGCTGTGCCCGACAGCTCGATCCAGACGCTCCAGTTCGTCGCAACCAACATGGGACCGTGCGGCTGGACGGGTCTGAACCTGACCGGCCATGCCGACCGGTCGGGCAGCGATGCCTACAACGAGGCATTGTCGCTACGCCGAGCAGCGGCGGTGGCCGCAGCGCTGGCAAGCGCCGGGGTTTCGCCCGGCGTCGTAGCAACCAGCGGCAAGGGCGAAAGCGAACCGCGGGTGCCCACTGCAGACGGCATTCGCGAAGCACAAAACCGCCGCGTCGAAATCACCGCACGCTGAGCTTTCCATTCAATCGCGCCGGGGGCGAGATACCATGATTACGACCAAGACTTTTCTGAAGACCGGGCTGGCGGCGCTGCTGCTGGCCGGAACCGCAACCGGCGCGATGGCGCAAGGGGATGCGGCGATTTCGATGAAGGACGCGATCGCCGTCGCGATGGAGTCCAATCCCGAGATCGCGCAGGCGCAGATGAACAAGGAGGCTATCCAGTTCGAGCGCAAGCAGGCCCAGGGGCGCTATCTGCCGCAAGTCAACGTCGAGGGTTCCTATGGCGTTCGGCGGCTGGAGAACCGCACCCGTCGCACGCTGGGGATTGCCGACCAGAAGCTCTATCCGCTCGAAGGGCAGGCTTCGGCGACGTGGGACCTGATCGACTTCGGCAAGCGCCGCGGCGAACTGCTGCGCCAGGCGAGCCGGGTCGACGGAGCCTCGCTGCGGGTGCTCGAACGGTCCGAATTCATTGCGCTCCAGGTTTCGCGCCAGTATCTCAACGTCCTGCTCCAGCAGCGAATCTACGCCGCCAGCCAGGACAACACCGCGTTCCACCGGACGCTGGTGGCCGACCTGGGCACCGGGGTGAAGGAAGGCTCGATCTCGATCGCCGACCAGCAGCAGGCGCAGGAACGCCTCCAGGCCGCGATCGTGCGCGAGACCGAGGCCCAGCAGAGCCTCGATGACGCCAAGATCACGCTGCGCCGCCTGACCGGGCTGGACATCGAGCAGTACCAGATGCCCCCGGGCCTAGCCGCGCAAATGCCCGCTTCGGTCGACGAGGCGGTCGGCTTAGCCCGCACCAACAACCCGCTGGTCAAGGAGGCCGAAGCCGACGTCGATGCCGCCAATTCGCTCGCCAAGAGCGTCAAGGGCGAGCTCTACCCGACTATCGGCGTAGACATGACCGGGCGTTATGGCGATGACATCGACGGCTTCCGGGGCGTAACGAAGGACGTCACCGCGCGCGCCTTCATCAAGTGGAACCTCTATTCGGGCGGCATCCAGCAAGCCAAGTACGAGGAGCACGTCCGCCGCGCCAGCGAGGCCCGCTTCCGCCTCGACGAGACCAGCCGCGAGGCCGAGGAGGACGTGCGCACCGCGTGGAACGCGCTTAACGCGCAGACGCGGATTTCCTCGGAGCTTGAAACCCAGAGCAAGGTCAGCGACGACCTGCTGCTCAGCTACCGCAGCCAGTTCAATGTCGGGCGGCGCTCGCTGCTCGACGTGCTCGACGCACAGAACTCGCGCTATAGCGTGCAGACCCGGCTGGAGACGGCGCGTTTCAGCCAATTGTTCGCGCAGTACCAGACGCTGGCGGCGACCAACCGGTTCCTCACCGCGCTCGAAGTCGCGCCGGGCGAGGGCGCGGGCGAGAAGGAGCGCGAGCGCTTCAACTACGGCCCGCCCAAGGTCAGCGAGCGGCAATATCGAGAATATCCTAAGACCTCGCCGTTCTGAAGGCGTGGAGATCCTCCCAAGCAAGGGAGGCGGAGGGGTGACTACGCCGGCGTGGACATCCCTTCGTATGCGCTTCGCACTGTCACTTCGCCGTACCGGGGAGGGCCTCCATTTTCACGGTTAATCCCGTGGGAACCGAAGGGCTTATCGGCTAAGCAAGGCGCGGGACCGGTCGAAACTTGGACGAACGCGTGAACATCGAGACGACTCTGCCCAAGGCCCGTACCGCCGACCCGCTGGTCGCCTGCATCGGCGAACTGGCGGCGCGGTTCGGGGTGGCGTTCGCGCCGGGACTGCTCGGCGGCTTGGCGCTAAGCCGCGATGGGCGGTTGCCGTGGCACCAGGCCGCGCCCGCACTCGAGCTCCTCGGGCTCAACACGATCACCGAGGACCGCGCCAAGCTCTCGCGGCGGCCCGAGCCCTATCCCGCGATGGTCGCGCTGGGCGAAGGCCCGGTGGTGGTCCACGAGGTGCGCGACGGTCAGGCGCTGGTCTGGCGGCCAGGCACCGGTGCCGCGGCCTGGGAGCCGTTCGCCGATCTCGCCGCTGCGTTCACCGGCCAGGCGCTGGCCGTCACCGGCGATCCCCAGGCACTGCGCGATGCCAGCCAGCCGTGGCATCGCCGCGCCCGCGAGCACTGGTTCTGGAGCGAGATCGCCCGCGACCGCCGCAAGTTCGCGCCGGTGCTGGTCGCCACCTTCATCGTCAACCTCCTCGCGCTGGCGCTGCCGCTGTTCTCAATGAACGTCTACGACCGGGTCATCCCCAACCGCGCCGAATCGACGCTGTGGGTGCTGGCGCTCGGCGTCGGCGTGGCCTTCGCGCTCGAGTATGCGCTGCGCCGCGCGCGCACCGAAGTGCTGGACCAGATCGGCCGCGACCTCGACCTGCGGCTCAGCCAGAAGATCTATTCGAAGATCCTCTCCGCCCCGCTGGCCGAGCGCAAGGGCCACACCGGCAACCTGGTGGCGCGGGTCAGCGAATACGCGATTGTCCGGGATTTCTTCGCCTCGACCACGATCGTGCTGATCATCGACATGGGGTTCCTCGCGCTATTCGTAGCGATGATTGCCTACATCGCCGGGTGGCTGGCGATGGTCCCGATATTGGCGATCATCGTCATGGGCCTCGCCGGCTGGCGGCTCCAGCGCAAAGTGATCGCAGCCGCGCGTGATGCCCAGGCCGACTACGGCTTGCAGCAGACCCTGCTGGTCGAATCGATTGCCGGGATCGAAACGCTCAAGAGCGTCGCGGGCGAGGGCATGATGCTGGGCCGCTGGCGGCGGCTGGCCGAGATCGGCAGCGGCTCGCAGCAAAAGCTCAAGGACATTTCGAGCACCGCTGTGAGTCTCGCCTCGAGCTTCCAGCAAGTCTCCAACATCGCGCTGATCGTCGGCGGGTATTACCTCTTCGCCAACGGCAGCATCACGATGGGCGCGATCATCGCGATCGTCATGCTCTCGTCGCGCAGCCTCGCGCCGGTCGGCCAGTTCGCGTTCCTTCTGACCCGCGGCCAGCAGGCCCGCCAGACGCTCGATTCGATCCAGCGGCTGTGGGACGGCGGCGACGAACGGCGAATGGGCAGTTCGGCGATCACGCCGGAAGTACGCTCGGCCCGCATCCGCCTGGAGGCGGTCGACTTCACCTATCCCGAAGCCTCCGCCGCCTCGCTCTCGGGCATCGACGTGACGATCGAGCCGGGCGACCGGATCGCGGTCATTGGCCGGGTCGCCTCCGGCAAATCGACGCTGGGGCGGGTGCTGTGCGGGCTCTATCAGCCAACCGGGGGGCAGATGCTGCTCGACGGGATCGACAGTCGCCAGTTCCGCCCGCAGGATGTGCGCGGCGCGTTCCGCTTCGTTGCGCAGGACAGCGACCTGTTCTCGGGCAGCGTGAAGGACAACCTCTCGCTCGGCGCCGGGCAGGCCAGCGACGACGAACTGCTCGATGCGCTGCGCACCGTCGGGGCCGATCAGTTCCTCGCGCGCGATGCCGGCGGGTTCGACCGCGCGGTGGGCGAGCACGGCAGCCGCCTGTCGGGCGGGCAGCGCAGCTTCCTCACGCTCGCCCGCGCCTTCGTCTCGCCCGCCAAGCTGATCTTCCTCGACGAACCCACCGGCGCGATGGATTCGCAGACCGAGAAACTTTTCGTCGAGCAGTTGTCCCGATCACTGACACCAGCCCAGACGCTGGTTATTTCGACCCATCGACCGGCGCTTTTCTCGCTGTGCAACCGCTTGATCGTGCTCGACAAGGGGCGCATTGTGGCGGACGGGCCGCGAGACCAGATAATCGCAACTGCCGGACTAGGACTCGGAGGCGGCGGAAAGCCGTAGGCCCAATGCACGATGCAACCGTTCTCGAATTCGGCGGGGAGACGCCATTCGCCGATACCCGGGCTCCGGCCCAGCGGCGCATCCGGTTGATCGCGATGGTGGCTGTGCTCGCGCTGGTCGCGTTGGCGACCGCCGAGATGCTTAGCGGAAGTGGTTTCGCGGGGCTTAGGAAAGCGCTGGGGCTGTTTGCGCCGGGCCAGACTTCGGCGACGGTGCGGGTCAATCTCGAAGCCCAGCGCGCGGTGGCCAAGCTGACCGAGGGCGCCCAGGCTACGATCGTGGTGCAGGGCGAGGCCGCCAAAGAACGCAACGCGCTGATCCCCTTGTCGTCGGCGCCGCTCCAGCAGGCACGCTCGTTCCTGATCTCCAAGGCGGTGGCAGGATCCGGCGCGGGGCCGATGGGCAACGCGCTGACCTGCCTGACCCAGGCGGTCTATTACGAAGCCGCCAACGAGCCGATGACCGGCCGCCGTGCGGTGGCGCAGGTCGTGCTCAACCGGATGCGTCATCCGGCATATCCCAAGTCGGTCTGCGGGGTGGTCTACCAGGGCTGGGAGCGCACTACCGGGTGCCAGTTCAGCTTCACCTGCGACGGTTCCTTGCTGCGTCATCCCGCGGCGCGTTCATGGGCCGAGGCGCAAGACGTCGCACGCGCCGCGCTGTCGGGCTACGTCGAGCCGAGCGTGGGTACCGCGACTTTCTATCACGCCGATTACGTGCTGCCCAAGTGGGCGTTCACGCTCAACAAGATCCAGCAGATCGGCGCGCACATCTTCTATCGCTTCCCCGGCGCGTGGGGCAATACCAGCACGTTCAACGGCGGCTATAGCGGGGTCGAGCGGATCCCCGATGTCAACTATGCGCTGCTCCAGGCGCGGCTGAATTCGGAGGCCGCGCTGGGCGGGGCCGGGCTGCCCGCGGACATCATCATCCCGCCTGATCCGACCGACCGCCGTACCGCGACCGACGTCGGCGGGCGGATCAATCCGCTCAAGCAATGGCGGCTAAACATTCCCGCGCCGGGCGAGTCCGACAGCCATTACCAGGCGGCGCTCGACGATCAGGACGTGACCGACGGCCCACTGCCGATCAGCAACTCCGCCGCCAGCGCGAGTGAATGAACCTCTGAAACCGCAAGCTCGAGCCCCCGGCCCGCTGATGAGCGGGAAGGTTTTCGCTCAGGCCTATTGGCGAGCACGATTCTGACATGACCAGTATCCGCGACACCTGGGAAGACTGGGATGCCAACCGCAAGCTGATTGCGATTTCGGCGATCGGCATTCTCGTCTTGATCCTGTGGGCTGCAATCGCGCGGGTCGATGAGGTCACCCGCGGGATGGGCAAGGTCATCCCATCGAGCAAGGTCCAGCTCGTCCAGGCCGCCGAGCCCGCCACGGTTGCCTCGATCCTCGTCCGCGCCGGGCAGACGGTGAAGCGCGGCCAGTTGCTCGTGCGGCTCGACGATTCGCAGTCGTCCTCCGCACTCGGCCAGCTCGAAACCGAGAACCAGCGCCTCGCCGAACGCGCAGCGCGGCTGCAGAACGAGGGGACCGGCGGCGGCTCCGGTTCGCTCAACGCCGACGAGGCGGCACTGTCCGCAGTCCGTCAGGCAACGGCGCGTTCCAAACAGTCGGCACTCGCCGCCGCGGTCGAGCAGCGCCGCCGCGATCTGAGCGAGGGCGAGGCGACCGCCGCCGCGCTCGAGAACAGCGCGCGGCTCGCCCAGGACCAGGTCAACATGCTCGCGCCGCTCGCGGCCAAGGGCATTGTTCCGCAGACCGAGCTGCTAAGCGCGCAGCGCGAACTGGTCGATGTGCGCGGGCGTCTGGCGGCGGCGCGCCAGGGCACCGCGCGCGCCGCCGCCGCGATCCAGGAGGCGCAGTCGCAGCTCAGCGAGGCGCGCTTCGATTTCCGCCAGCAGGCACTTAACGAGCGCAGCGAGGTCACCACCAAGATCGCGGTCAACGAGCAGACGATCCGCGGCGCCGCCGCCCGGCTCAACCGCAACGAACTGCGCGCACCGGTGGCGGGAATCGTCAACGACGTCCAGGTCACCACCGTCGGCGGGTTCGTCAACGCCGGGCAGAAGATAATGCAGGTGGTGCCGATCGGCGAGAAGCTGCTGATCGAGGCCCGCGTTGCGCCCAAGGACATTGCCTTCATCAAGACCGGCGACCGCGCCAACGTGAAAGTCACCGCCTACGATTTCTCGATCTACGGCGGCCTGCCCGGCGCGGTCCGCCAGATCAGCGCCGACAGCATTTACGACGAGGCCGAAAAGCAGGCCTATTACACCGTGATCGTCGAGACCGACCGCAGCTATATCCTCAGCCGCGGCAAGCGTCTGCCGATCGTGCCGGGGATGATCTGCGACGTCGAGATCATCACCGGGCGCAAGAGCGTGCTGACCTACCTGATGAAGCCTGTGCTCAAGGCCTTCGGCGAGGCGATGACCGAGCGCTAGATGTGGAGCCTCAACAGGTTGTTCACCGGCTGACCCAGTCGGCTGATGGGCGGGTTGGATTGTAGACTACCGTGAGGTCGATGCCAGTTGTAGTTGTGGAGCCAGGGTTCAAGCGCCTGTTTTCGGTGTTCCGAGGTAGGATAGGCTCTGGCGTAGGCCCATTCGCGCAAGCTGGTTTGGATGAAGCGTTCGGCCTTGCCATTGGTCTTGGGGGTGTAGGGTCTGGTTCGGATGTGCTTGAGGCCAAGTGCCTTGCAGGCATCGCGGAATGCGTAACTTCGGTAGCACCCACCGTTGTCGGTCATGACGCGGGTGACGGTGACTCCGAGGCTGCGATAGTATTCGATTGCCGCGTAGAGGAAGGCGACGGCGCTTTGCTTCTTCTCGTCGCGGTGGATCTGGCTGAAGGCGATGCGTGAGGCATCGTCGATACAGACGTGGACGAACTCCCAACCGGCACCATATCTCTCGCCAGCGCGATAGCCACGGGTGTTGCTCTGTCGGGTCCGGTCGCCGGTGATACGGTGTCCGATGCTCTCGAAGCGGCCGAGCTTCTTGATATCGATGTGGATCAGCTCACCGGGATGGGCCCGCTCATAGCGGTGTACCGGTACTGGCGGATCGAGGTCGCGCATGCGGCTGAGACGGACTTTGCGTAACACCCGGCTGACGGTAGCAGGCGAGACCGCAAGCATTCTGGCAATCTGCTTGCCGGTGATGCGCAGCCGGCGCTGCGCGATGATCTCGTCGATGATATTGGCCGGCGTGGCGCCGGGAAACCGGCGCGGACGCGAGCTGCGATCGGCTAGACCGGCCTCGCCTTCAGCCCTGTAGCGCGCCAGCCACTTGGCGACGGTTCGCTCCGAGACCCCCAGGGCGGTTGCAACCGCCCTGGGGGTCTCGCGCAGCACCATTATGCGCCGCACGATCTCGGCTCGACTGAAAGGCGTGGTTCGGGCATTCTTGTGGATGTTCATCCGGTCATTCCTTCAGTGCTGACGTGTTGCAACATCAGTCTGACCGGATCACACCGGATGAACAACCTCCTGAAAGCTCACAGCTAGAGCCCTTCCCGGTTGGGTAGACTCGCCGTGATTGCCCTGTGAAGGTTCGCGCGGAGGCGCGGCGTGCGGCGCGGGCTGGTTGCCGGTGTAAGCGTCGCGACGCTCCTGCGCGCCTTCACAGGGCAACCCTTCGGGGCGGGCCGCTTTTGGCCCATTGCTTCTTTGCGAGCCAAAAGCACTTCGGGTCACGATGCGTCGGCATCGCTCCCTCCGCGCGCCTTGCACTGGGCCAAAATCGGCTCCGTGACGGCGGGCCTACCCAACCGGGAAGGGCTCTGAGGTTAACCGGCGCGCGAAAGCACCGGTTTATCGCGAACAAGCAAATCGCACATTGTCTATGATATAGGTAGATATAAGTCCGAAGCCGCAATGGAGGCTTCGATGGCAGCGATTCCCCCTACCCGACAGCTTGAAGACCGAGGGCACCCAGGCGTTTGCCCAGCCTGTGCTCGACGCGGTGACCGAGGCGATTGGGCGGCTGCGCTTCGGCACGGTTCAGCTGGTGGTGCACGAAGGCAAGGTCGTCCAGCTCGACGTCACCGATCGCATCCGCTTCCGCTGAGCCGCGCTTTCCGAACCGATGTTCCCTGGGGCCGGCGCGCGCATTCGCCGGTCCCGACCTGAACCGAACTTCCCGCCAAATGCCGCAGACCGGACCGCCGGATGCAGCCCATCCCTGCACAAGGACCTGGAATTCATGCCTTCGTTCGTCCGCGCCAGTCTCTTCGCCACCGCTTCGCTGTTTCCGCTGACCGCCCTTGCCGCCGAGACGGATGCAGCGCCGGTCGCCGCCGTGTCTGCGGAAGTCGCCGCCGATGAAGGCGATGCCCCTGCCGCGACCCAGTCCAGTTCGGTCGGCACCGGTGCCAAAGATCAGGGCGAGGACATCGTCGTCACCGCCCGGCGCCGCAACGAAACCTCGCAGGAAGTGCCGCTCGCGATCTCGGTGGTCGGCGGCGAGCACATCGACAACACCGGCAGTTTCAACGTCGGCCGCCTCCAGCAGCTGACCCCCACGCTCCAGTACTACTCGTCCAACCCGCGCAACACGACGCTGTCGATCCGCGGTATCGGCGCGCCGTTCGGGCTCACCAACGACGGCTTCGACCAGGGCGTGGGAATCTACGTCGACGACGTCTACTACTCGCGGGTCGCGTCCTCGACCTTCGACTTCCTCGACGTCGCCCAGATCGAGGTGCTGCGCGGGCCGCAGGGCACGCTCTATGGCAAGAACACCACCGCCGGCACGATCAACATCACCAGCCGCCAGCCGACCTTCGATTTCGAAGGCCGCGCCGAGGCGTCGATCGGCAACCTCGGGTTCAAGCAGGTCAAGGCCGCGATCTCCGGTCCGTTGAGCGAGACCGTGGCGGCGCGCTTCGCGCTGTCGGGGACCAGCCGCCAGGGCACTCTGTTCAACGTCTCCAGCGGCAACCACGTCAACGAACAGGACAACATCGGCTTCCGCGGCCAGTTGCTGTGGAAGCCGAGCAGCGACCTCCAGGTCCTGCTCTCAGGCGACTTCAGCCGCCAGAACCCCGAATGCTGCGCCACCGTGTTCGTCCGCGCGCGCGCCACCCAGCGCCCGCTCAACCGCCAGTACGCCGCGCTCTCCGCGGCACAGGGCTATGCCCCGCCCAGCACCGATCCGTTCGACCGCCTGACCGACGTCGACGCCGATCTCAACGCCGGCAACAAAATCGGCGGCGTCGGCCTCAGGATCAAATGGAACGTCGGCCCGGGCACGCTGACCTCGGTCACCGCGTGGCGCTTTTGGGACTGGCAGCCGGCCAACGACCGCGACTTCACCGGGCTGCCGATCACCACGCTGTCGCAGAACCCCTCGCAGCAGAACCAGTATACCCAAGAGTTCCGCTACAACTACACCAGCCGCAAGCTCGATTTCGTGCTCGGTGCATTCGCCTATCACCAGACCGTGCGCACCCAGGGCACCGAGCAATTGGGCAGCGCGGCGAGCCGCTGGCTGCTCAACCCCGGCAACGTCGCTGCGGGGTCGAGCGGATGCGGGCCGAGCGCCTCGAACCAGCTTGCCTGCGATCCCACCGTGCTCGCCGGGACGACCGCGTTCAACACGATCAACCTCGACAACACCAGCGCCGCGCTGTTCGGCCAGGTCGGGATCAAGCTGACCGACAAGCTGACGGTCCAGCCGGGCGTCCGCCTCAACTACGACAAGAAGGACGGCCTCTACGAACGCAAAGTGTTCGATGGGCAGGGCAACCCGGTGTTGTTCGTCAACCCCGCCACTGGCCTGCCGATCACCGACATCCGCACCGCCGCGCGGCGCGACAACCTCACGCCGCAGCGGATCGAGCCGAAGTTCAGCGACTGGAACTTCAGCTACGACCTCAACCTCAGCTACAAGATCGCGCCGGATGTGCTCGCCTACGCGACCTATGCGAAAAGCTTCAAGCCGGGCGGGATCAACCTCAACGGCGTACCCAACGACGCCGCCGGGAACCCGCAGGTCCAGGTCGCCGCGATCAAGCCCGAATCGGTCAATCACTACGAAGTCGGGATCAAGTCGTCGTTCTGGGATCGCCGCGCGATCCTCAACCTCGCCGCGTTCCGCACCGACATCCGCAACTTCCAGGCGCTGGTGAACAGCGGCGCGGTCAGCACCACCCGCGGCTATCTCGCCAACGCGCAGGAGGTCCGCACCCAGGGGATCGAACTCGAGGGATCGCTGCGCCCGAGCGAACGCTTCAACACCTACCTCAGCGCCGCCTACACCGACGCCAAGTACGTCAAGTTCACCGGCGCCCCGTGCCCGCCCGAGCTGTCTGGCGGCAGCGCGGATTGCCGCGGGGCAGACCCCCAGCGCGCCGGGCACCCCCGGCGGCATCAGCCCCGCCAGTTGCGACATCTCGGGCCAGCGCCTGCCCGGCGTGTCGAAGCTCAGCCTGTCCTACGGCGCGGAGGGCAACGTACCGGCCACGCTGTTCGGCAAGGACGGCCAGGTCTATCTCGGTCTCGACGGCAACTACCGGACGCGGTTCTCGTCGAACCCGAGCCCTTCGGCCTATACGAACATCAAGGGCTATGCGCTGACCAACTTGCGTCTCGGCTTCCGCGACGACAGCGGATTCAACGTGTTCGGCTGGGTCCGCAACGCGTTCGACACGCACTACTTCGAACTGCTCCAGGTCGCGCCGGGCAGCACCGGCCTGATCGCCGGCAACCCGGGCGATCCGCGCACGTACGGGCTGACGATCAAAGCGGAGTTCTGAGCTCACGATCCCGGGCGCTCAGACAGGGTAACGCGCGAGGGGGAGGCCCGGTCTGGCGCGAACGTTTCGTTAAGCAAACAAATGTTATGGGCGGATCATGCGCGATACGCCGCCCGTGCCACGCCAGGAAGTCCGCCTGCCGGTCGACCTGAAGTCGCGCGTCCGCACCCGTGGCATGAAGATCCGGGATGTCGCGCTGTCCGACATTTCTGCCGCCGGCTGCTGCATCGCGATTGCCAGTCACTATGTCGAGGTAGGCCAGAACATAATAATCCAACCCGATACGCTCGAAGGGCTGCAGGCCCGGGTTTGCTGGGTTGGAGACCACAAAGCGGGGCTAGAATTCGCACGCCCACTCTATCCCGCGGTGGTCGAGCACCTCCACAAAACCAACCGCGCCCGCTTGATGTTCTGAACTGCGCGCGGCGACTGATAGCCTAAGGGCCTAAGGGCCTAAGGGCCTAGGGGCCGAATGGCTCGAGTTGGCGCGGCCGGACGTTTCGCTGACGGGGCAAGCGCTGCTGCACTACTTGACCTCACCGGCAAATGCGCCTAACGGCCCGCTTATCCGAACCGGGGTTCGCCTCGAATCGGATAGATAGAGCTGAACATTGCCGGTGCGTGTGGAGGGCCCTGGGGGCGGCGGTTGCTGCATTCCATAGGGTCTTTTTCTATTGGACGGACCTCACCCTAACCGGTGCCGGGTCCACCCTTTGCATAATCCGTCAGAGTAACCCGGCGCCGCGGCGCGGGGTGGAGCGTTTCAGTTCGCTGCCCTGGCCTCCCGGCGCTCTGCCCGGCGGCCGTCCGTCTCGCCTCCGGGCCGGGACGTCGGTTGCGAACCGCGAACTTCTTCACCTTGCGCCACGCGCCTCGAACAAGGTGAAGGGCTTTCATGCCGACGATTAACCAGCTGGTCCGTAAGGGCCGCGTGCCCCAGAAGGTCAAGTCCAAGGTTCCGGCCATGGAGCAGAACCCGCAGAAGCGCGGCGTCTGCACCCGCGTCTATACCACGACCCCGAAGAAGCCGAACTCGGCGCTGCGCAAGGTCGCGAAGATCCGCCTGACCAACCAGCGCGAGGTCATCTCCTACATCCCCGGCGAGGGCCACAACCTGCAGGAGCACAGCGTCGTGCTGATCCGCGGCGGCCGCGTCCGCGATCTTCCCGGCGTGCGCTATCACGTGCTGCGCGGGGTGCTCGACACGCAGGGGGTCAAGGACCGCAAGCAGTCGCGCTCGAAGTACGGGGCCAAACGGCCGAAGTGACCTGGCAGCCGAAGGTGCTGGGTCATCCTGAAATCGTTTCAGGATCCATGGCGCCGCAAGCCCAGGTTTCGCCGGAGTAATCGGAGTTTGCCGCCCGATGGACCCTGAAACAAGTTCAGGGTGACGGGGCAAATTCAAGCAAAGGAAGTTCGTGCCATGTCACGTCGTCGTCGTCCCGAGAAGCGGGAAATCCTGCCCGATCCCAAGTTCAAGGATCAGATCCTGTCCAAGTTCATGAACAACCTCATGATGGACGGCAAGAAGTCGGTCGCCGAGGGGATCGTCTATGGCGCGATGAGCACCATGGAGACCCGCGCCAAGGCCGATCCGATCCAGTTGTTCCACGATGCCTTAAACAACGTGAAGCCGCAGATCGAGGTCCGTTCGCGCCGCGTCGGCGGGGCGACCTATCAGGTTCCGGTCGAAGTGCGGCCCGAGCGCGCGCAGGCGCTGGCGATCCGTTGGCTGATCACCGCGGCGCGCAACCGTTCGGAAACGACGATGGCGGCGCGCCTCTCGGGCGAGCTGATGGACGCCGCCAACAACCGCGGCAACGCGGTCAAGAAGCGCGAAGATACCCACCGCATGGCCGACGCCAACCGGGCGTTCAGCCACTACCGCTGGTAATCGTTACGCCTGCAACTATCTAGGGGAGGGCCGGCGCGATCCCGGCCTCTCCGCACATCAAGGAATTCGACATGGCACGCGGCCACCCGCTCAGCATGTATCGCAATATCGGGATCATGGCGCACATCGACGCCGGCAAGACCACGACCACCGAGCGCATCCTCTATTACACCGGCAAGTCCTACAAGATCGGCGAGGTCCACGACGGCGCCGCGACGATGGACTGGATGGAGCAGGAGCAGGAGCGCGGGATCACGATCACCAGCGCGGCAACCACTTGCTTCTGGAAAGATCACCGGATCAACATCATCGACACTCCCGGCCACGTCGACTTCACCATCGAAGTCGAACGCTCGCTGCGCGTGCTCGATGGCGCGGTGGCCTGCTTTGACGGCGTCGCCGGGGTCGAGCCCCAGTCGGAAACCGTCTGGCGCCAGGCCGACAAGTACGGCGTGCCGCGGATGTGCTTCATCAACAAGCTTGACCGCACCGGCGCCAACTTCAAGTACTGCGTTCAGTCGATCATCGACCGTCTCGGCGCCAAGCCCGCGGTGCTCTATCTCCCGATCGGTCTCGAAGCCGATCTCAAGGGCTTGGTCGACCTGGTCGAGAACCGCGCGATCATCTGGAAGGATGAAGCGCTGGGTGCCGAGTTCTTTTACGAAGACATCCCCGCGGACATGGCTGATGAAGCTGCCGAGTACCGCAACGCGCTGATCGAGCTCGTCGTCGAACAGGACGACGACGTCATGGAGCAGTACCTCGATGGCAACGAGCCCGATGTGGCGACGCTCAAGGCGATGATCCGCAAGGGCACGCTCAACCAGTCCTTCGTGCCGGTGTGCTGCGGCTCGGCGTTCAAGAACAAGGGCGTCCAGCCGCTGCTCGACGCGGTCGTCGATTACTTGCCGTCGCCGCTCGACATCCCCGACGTCCAGGGCGTCAAGATGGACAGCGACGAGAAGGACAGCCGCCCACCGACCGACGACGCGCCGTTCAGCGCGCTCGCGTTCAAGGTGATGAACGATCCGTTCGTTGGCAGCCTGACCTTCATCCGCATCTATTCGGGCACGCTCACCAAGGGCACCTACCTGAACTCGGTGAAGGACAAGAAGGAGAAGGTCGGTCGCATGCTTGAAATGCATGCGAACGAGCGCAAAGATGTCGACGAGGCGTTCGCCGGCGACATCATCGCGCTGGCCGGCATGAAGGAAACCACCACCGGAGACACGCTGTGCGCCGAGCGCCAGCCGATCGTGCTGGAGCGGATGGAATTCCCCGATCCGGTGATCGAGCTGTCGGTGGAGCCCAAGACCAAGGCCGACCAGGAGAAGATGGGCGTCGCGCTCAATCGCCTGTCGGCCGAAGATCCCAGCTTCCGCGTCTCGACTGACCACGAATCCGGTCAGACGATCATCAAGGGGATGGGCGAGCTCCACCTCGACATCATCGTGGATCGCATGCGTCGCGAGTTCAAGGTCGAGGCCAACGTCGGCGCGCCGCAGGTGGCCTATCGCGAGTATCTCGCGAAGCCGGTGGACGTCGACTACACCCACAAGAAACAGTCGGGTGGTTCGGGCCAGTTCGCGCGGATCAAGTTCAAGCTGACCCCGGGCGAGCGCGGCTCTGGCATCGTCTTCACCGACAACATCAAGGGCGGCAATATTCCCAAGGAGTATATCCCCTCGGTCGAGAAGGGGATGCGCGAGACCGCCGAATCCGGATCGCTGATCGGTTTTCCGATCATCGATTTCGGGATCGAGCTGTACGATGGCGCCTACCATGACGTCGACTCATCCGCCTTGGCGTTCGAGATCGCGGGCCGGGCAGGCATGCGCGAGGCTGCGCAGAAGTCTGGCATCAAGCTGCTCGAGCCGATCATGAAGGTGGAAGTCGTCAGTCCCGAGGAGTACCTGGGCGACGTCATCGGCGACATGAACAGCCGTCGCGGCCAGATCCAGGGCACCGATACCCGCGGCAACGCCCAGGTGGTCGAAGCGCTGGTGCCGCTGGCCAATATGTTTGGTTACGTCAACCAATTGCGCTCGTTCACGCAAGGCCGGGCGAACTACTCGATGTTCTTCTCCCACTACGACGAGGTGCCCGCGAATGTGGCCGCCGAGGTCAAGGAAAAGCTCGCCTGACGGAGAGCAGGGTTCAAGGAGAAGCTTGCCTAAGCGCAGGCATCGTTCTAGGGGCGGCGCCTGATTCAGGTGGGGCGCCGTCTCCTTCCGAAAAATCACATCAAGCGAAAAGAAGGTTTGGACAATGGCTAAGGCTAAATTCGAGCGGACGAAGCCGCACTGCAACATCGGCACGATTGGTCACGTCGATCATGGCAAGACCACGTTGACCGCGGCGATCACCAAGGTCCTCGCCGAAACCGGCGGCGCAACCTTCACCGGCTATGCCGACATCGACAAGGCGCCCGAAGAGCGCGAGCGCGGCATCACCATCTCGACCGCTCACGTCGAGTACGAGACCGCCAACCGCCACTACGCACACGTCGACTGCCCGGGTCACGCCGACTACGTGAAGAACATGATCACCGGTGCCGCCCAGATGGATGGCGCGATCCTGGTCGTGAACGCCGCCGACGGCCCGATGCCGCAGACCCGTGAGCACATCCTGCTCGCGCGTCAGGTCGGCGTGCCGCAGCTGGTCGTGTACATGAACAAGGTCGACCAGGTCGACGACGCCGAGATCCTCGAGCTGGTCGAGCTGGAAATCCGCGAGCTGCTCAGCTCGTACGGCTTCGATGGTGACAACATCCCCGTCATCCCGGGTTCGGCTCTCGCCGCGCTCGAAGGCCGCGACGACAACATCGGCAAGGAATCGATCTACGCGCTGATGAAGGCCGTCGACGAGTTCATCCCGCAGCCGCCGCGTCCGACCGACAAGCCGTTCCTGATGCCGGTGGAAGACGTGTTCTCGATCTCCGGCCGCGGCACCGTCGTGACCGGCCGTGTCGAGACCGGGATCGTCAAGGTGGGCGAGGAAGTCGAGATCGTCGGCCTCAAGGACACGCGCAAGACCGTCGTCACCGGCGTCGAAATGTTCCGCAAGCTGCTCGACCAGGGCATGGCCGGCGACAACATCGGTGCGCTGGTTCGCGGCGTGGGCCGTGAAGAGGTCGAGCGCGGGCAGGTTCTCTGCAAGCCCGGCTCGGTCACTCCGCACACCGAATTCAACGCCGAGGTCTACGTCCTGTCGAAGGACGAAGGCGGCCGTCACACGCCGTTCTTCGCCAACTATCGGCCGCAGTTCTACTTCCGCACCACGGACGTCACCGGCGAGGTCATCCTCCCCGAGGGCACCGAGATGGTGATGCCGGGCGACAACGTCACGATCGGCGTCAAGCTGATCGCGCCGATCGCGATGGACCCTGGCTTGCGCTTCGCCATCCGCGAAGGTGGCCGGACCGTCGGTTCGGGGGTTGTCAGCTCGATCTCGAAGTAATATAGGCCGCGCTCCGCCGGGGGATAACCAGATTCGTTCTGGCCCCCGGCGGTCGTTTTTTGTGGAGTGCCCAATTCTCGAAAGAGATATGGGGACGTTAGTTTGCTCTTTCTCATCGGTAGTTGGACATGGAAGCCCAGAATATCCGCATTCGCCTCAAGGCGTTCGATCACCGCGTGCTCGACCAGGCGACTGGCGAAATCGCGGACACCGCGCGCCGCACCGGCGCAATGATCCGGGGCCCCATTCCGCTGCCGACGAGGATCGAGAAATTCACCGTGAACCGCGGACCGCACATCGACAAGAAGTCGCGTGAGCAGTTCGAGGTCCGCACCTACAAGCGGCTGCTCGATATCGTGCAGCCCAACGCCCAGACCGTAGACGCGCTGATGAAGCTCGATCTGGCCGCTGGCGTGAACGTCGAGATCAAGTTGGCGTAAGCCGATTAGACCAATACCTCCCGGCTTCGGCCGGGGCTTCGCGATGCAGATCGCGCGGACATAGGGATACCTCCGGCGGTTCTTCGGAACGGTTTGCCGGGCAAGCGTCCCCCGTCTCGCCTCTCCCAACCCGAACAGGGCGGGAGAAGCACTCAGCCCGGACGGGGCTCGCTCACAAATGGGTTGAACACGCCTGGCGGATGGTCCGCCAGGCCTCTGTAGGAGATTGATCATGCGCACTGGCGTGATCGCGAAGAAGGTGGGGATGACCCGCCTGTTCCAGGAAGACGGGCGGCACGTGCCGGTTACCGTGCTTTCGCTGGAAGATTGCCAGGTGGTTTCGCACCGCACCACGACGCGTGACGGATACGTCGCGGTCCAACTCGGTGCGGGTTCCGCCAAGCAGAAGAACGTCGCCAAGCCGCAGCGCGAGCATTTCGCTAAGGCCGAAGTCGAGCTCAAGGCGCGCGTCGCCGAGTTCCGCCTCGACGATGAGGCGGCGCTGCTCCCGGTCGGCGCGACGATCACCGCCGATCACTTCCTCGCCGGCCAGTTCGTCGACGTCAGCGGCCACACCCAGGGCAAGGGCTTCCAGGGCGGCATGAAGCGTTGGGGCTTTGGCGGCATGCGCGCCACCCACGGCGTTTCGATCAGCCACCGCGCGCTCGGCTCGACCGGGCAGCGCCAAGATCCGGGCAAGGTCTTCAAGAACAAGAAGATGGCCGGTCACATGGGCGACAAGCAGCGCACCCAGCAGAACCTCGAGATCGTCCGCACAGACGTGCCGCGGGGACTTCTCTTCGTGAAGGGTTCGGTCCCGGGCGCGAAGAACGGCTGGCTGCTGGTCCGTGACGCGGTCAAGCTGCCCGCTCCCGAGGGGCTGCCGTTTCCCGGCGCGATACTCGAGAAGAAATCTTCGCACCCCGAGCACGAGGAAGCGCCGGCCGGGATGGTCGAAGCTGCCGCCGAGCACGAGGTCGATACCGGCCCGACCACTGAGGAAGCCGCCGCGCTGCTCGCCGAGCAATCTGCCGGTGCGCCGACCGACACCGAGATCGAAGCCGAACAGGCACCTGACGGCGATGCTGCCACCGACACTGACGGTAAGGAGGGCTGAACATGAAGGTCAAGGTCCTCAACCTCGACGGCTCCGCCGCGAAGGGCGACGTCGAACTGTCGGATGCGGTGTTCGGCATCGAACCGCGCGCCGACATCCTGCACCGGGTCGTCACCTGGCAGCTCGAAAACCGTCGCGGCACCGCCCGCGGCGCGCGCGAGCGCAGCGACGTGGCCCGCACCGGCAAGAAGTTCGGCAACCAGAAGGGTGGCGGCACCGCCCGTCACGGCGATCGCGCGGCCCCGATCTTCATTGGCGGCGGCAAGGCGCACGGGCCTCGCGTCCGTGACTTCGACCCTTCGTTGAACAAGAAGATCCGCGCGCTCGGCCTGAAGATGGCGCTGTCGTCGAAGGCCAAGGACGGTCTCGTCATCGTTGACAGTCTCGACGTGAAGGGCGCCAAGACCAAGGCGCTGTCCGAACAGCTGGCCAAGGCCAACTGGGGCCGCAAGGTGTTGGTTATGGACGGTGATGCGGTCAACGAGACTTTCGCGCTGGCTTCGCGCAACATCGTCGGGGTCAACGCGATGTCGGCCGCTGGCGCCAACGTTTACGACATCCTGAAGCATGACACGCTGGTGCTGACCCGCGCCGCTGTCGAAAAGCTGGAGGCGCGGTTCAATGGCTAAGAAGCCAACCAAGACGGGCGGCGCCATCGACACGCGTCACTACGACGTGATCGTCGGCCCGCACATCACCGAAAAATCGACAATGATGTCCGAAAACAACGCCGTAGTCTTCAAGGTCGCCCCCAAGGCGACCAAGCCGGAGATCAAGGCCGCGGTCGAGGCGCTGTTCTCGGTCAGCGTGGTGGGCGTCAACACGCTCGTCCAGAAGGGCAAGACCAAGCGTTGGAAGGGTAAGCCCTACACGCGCTCGGACATCAAGAAGGCGGTGGTCCGTCTGGCCGAGGGCCAGTCGATCGACGTCACCGAAGGCGTACGGGGCTGATCCGATGGCACTGAAAAACTACAACCCGACCAGCCCCGCCCGGCGCGCGCTGATCCTCGTCGACAAGTCGGCGCTGTGGAAGGGCAAGCCCGTCAAGGCGCTGACCGAAGGCAAGCGCAAGACCGGCGGCCGCAACAACAAGGGCCACGTGACCTCGCGCGGAATCGCCGGCGGCCACAAGCAGAAGTATCGCACGATCGATTTCAAGCGGCGCAAGTGGGATGCCCCGGCCACGGTCGAGCGGCTCGAGTACGATCCCAACCGCACCGCGTTCATCGCGCTGATCAAGTATGCCGATGGCGAGCTGGCCTACATCCTTGCGCCGCAGCGTCTGGCCGAAGGTGATACCGTCGTTGCGGCCGAGAAGACCGACGTGAAGCCAGGCAACGCGATGCTGCTCAGTCAGATGCCCGTCGGCACAATCTGTCACAATGTCGAGATGAAGCCCGAAAAGGGCGGTCAGATCGCGCGCTCGGCGGGGACTTATGTCCAAGTCGTCGGGCGCGACCGCGGTCTTGTAATCGTCCGTCTCAACTCGGGCGAACAGCGCTACTTGCGCGGTGATTGCATGGGCACGGTCGGCGCGGTCTCGAACCCCGACAACCAGAACCAGAACTTCGGCAAGGCCGGGCGCACGCGCTGGCAAGGCCGTCGCCCGCTGACCCGAGGCGTCGCCAAGAACCCGGTCGATCACCCCCATGGCGGCGGCGAAGGCCGTACCTCGGGCGGCCGTCATCCGGTCACCCCGTGGGGTAAGCCGACCAAGGGCGCCCGCACCCGCAACAACAAGCAGACGGACAAGATGATTATCCGTTCGCGTCACGCCAAGAAGAAGAGGTAAGCGAGACATGGCTCGTTCCGTCTGGAAAGGTCCGTTCGTGGACCTCCACCTCCTGAAAAAGGCCGAGACCGCGCAGGACGCCAATCAGCGTACGCCGATCAAGACCTGGTCGCGCCGGTCGACCATCCTCCCGCAGTTCGTCGGGCTGAGCTTCAACGTCCACAACGGGCGCAAGTTCATCCCGGTGTCGGTGAGCGAGGACATGGTCGGGCACAAGCTGGGCGAGTTCGCCCCGACGCGCACTTTCCCCGGCCACGCGGCGGACAAGAAGGGCAAGCGCTGATGAGCAAGCCCAAATCCCCCCGCCGCGTCGCGGACAACGAGGCCCTGGCGGTCGGTACCACGATCCGTGGGTCGGCGCAGAAGCTCGGCCTGGTTGCGGCGCTGATCCGTGGCCGCAAGGCCGAGGACGCGATGAACATCCTGTCATTCTCGACCAAAGGGATGGCCGTGGATGCGCGCAAGGTGCTCGCCTCGGCGATCGCCAACGCCGAGAACAACCACAACCTCGATGTCGACGCGCTGATTGTCGCCGAGGCCAGCGTCGGCAAGTCGATCACGATGAAGCGTTTCCACACCCGCGGTCGTGGCAAGTCGACGCGGATTCTCAAGCCGTTTAGCCGCCTGAGAATCGTCGTGCGCGAACACACCGAAGCCGGGGAGGCCTGAGCCATGGGTCACAAGAGCAATCCAATCGGCCTGCGCCTGCAGATTAACCGCACCTGGGACAGCCGCTGGTACGCCGAAGGGCGCAACTACCAGCAGATGCTCAAGGAAGACCTGGCGATCCGCAAGTTCATCGTCGAATCGCTGCCCCAGGCGGCGATCTCCAAGGTGGTGATCGAACGGCCGGCCAAGAACTGCCGGGTCTCGATCTACGCAGCCCGTCCCGGGGTGATCATCGGCAAGAAGGGCGCGGACATCGAAAAGCTGCGCTCGCAGCTCGCCAAGATGACGCCGAGCGACGTCAAGCTCAACATCGTCGAAATCCGCAAGCCCGAGATCGACAGCAAGCTCGTCGCGCAGGGCATCGCCGATCAGCTGATCCGCCGGATCGCCTTCCGCCGCGCGATGAAGCGCGCGATGCAGTCGGCGATGCGGCTGGGCGCAGAGGGGATCAAGATCACCTGCGGCGGGCGTTTGGGCGGCGCGGAGATCGCGCGCGTCGAATCGTATCGCGAAGGCCGGGTTCCAGCGCACACCCTGCGCGCGCACATCGATTATGCCGAGGCCGAGGCGCTGACCGCCTACGGCATCATCGGGATCAAGGTGTGGATCTTCAAGGGCGAGATCCTCGGCCACGATCCGATGTCGCAGGACCGCCTGATGATGGAAGCCCAGACCTCTGGCGTGCGGCCTGCCGCCGACCGCCGCGGTTAAGGTAACAAGAACATGCTGCAACCGAAAAAACATAAGTTCCGCAAGGCTTTCAAGGGTCGGATCAAGGGCGACGCCAAGGGCGGCACCGATCTGAACTTCGGCTCGTACGGCCTCAAGGCGCTGGAGCCGGAGCGGATCACCGCGCGTCAGATCGAAGCGGCCCGCCGCGCCATCACGCGTCACATCAAGCGCCAGGGGCGGTTGTGGATCCGCATCTTCCCCGATGTGCCGGTGTCGAAGAAGCCCGCCGAAGTCCGCCAGGGCAAGGGCAAGGGCGCGGTCGAATACTGGGCGGCGCGGGTCAAGCCGGGCCGCATCCTGTTCGAGCTCGACGGCGTTGCCGGCCCGCTCGCGGCCGAGGCGTTCAGCCGCGCGGCGATGAAGCTGCCAATCAAGGTCAAGGTGGTCGCCCGCCTTGGCGACACTTCGCACCTGGGAGCGGAATGATGCCGGGCAAGAATTCCGGAAAGTTCGAAGACATGCGGACCAAGACCGAGGACCAGCTCTCGGAGTCGCTCCACGAGCTGAAGCGCGAGGCGTTCAACCTGCGCTTCCAGGCCGCGACCAACCAGCTCGAGCGTCCGGCGCGGATCAAGGAAGTCCGTCGCGACATCGCCCGGATCAAGACGCTGCAGACCGAGCGCGCTCGCGCCTCGGCGGCGAAGTAAGGACAGCACGATGCCCAAGCGAATTCTGGTCGGGACCGTGGTTTCCGACAAGCCCGACAAAACCGTGGTGGTCAAGGTCGAGCGCAAGGTGAAGCACCCGCTCTATGCGAAGATCATCCGCCGCTCGAAGAAGTACCATGCGCACGACGAAGACAACGCGTTCAAGGCGGGTGAGACCGTGCGGATCGAAGAGACCGCGCCGATTTCCAAGCTGAAGACGTGGAAGGTCGTCGACCGCGTGCAGGCCGGCAAGGCCGCCGCCGTCGAAGCCGACGTCTGAGCAGTTAGCAACAAGTTTTTGGAACTACCGGGACTTGTCCCGGCAAGCCGTTGAGAAGGAAGCGGATCGATGATCCAGATGCAGTCCCAGCTCGACGTCGCGGATAACAGCGGCGCCAAGCGCGTCCAGTGCATCAAAGTGCTGGGCGGATCCAAGCGGCGGGTGGCCGGCGTCGGCGACGTGATCGTCGTCTCCGTCAAGGAGGCGCAGCCGCGCGCCCGCGTCAAGAAGGGCGACGTTCACCGCGCGGTGATCGTGCGGACCCGCAAGGACGTGCGCCGCGCCGATGGCAGCGTGATCCGCTTCGACACCAACGCCGCGGTGCTGATCAACAAGAACGAGGAGCCGATCGGCACCCGTATCTTTGGCCCGGTGGTGCGCGAACTGCGCGGCCGCGGGTTCATGAAGATCATCAGTCTTGCGCCGGAGGTGCTGTGATGGGTGCCGCCAAGATCAAGAAGGGCGACAGCATCGTCGTCCGCTCGGGCAAGGACAAGGGCCGCACCGGCACCGTCCTGCAAGTGATGCCCAAGGACGGCAAGGTGCTGGTCGAAGGCGTCAATGTCGCCGCCCGCCACCGCAAGCCGAGCCAGGCGAACCCACAGGGCGGGATCGACCGGCTGCCCGCGCCGCTGCACATTTCCAAGGTTGCGCTCGCCGATCCCAAGGACGGCAAGCCCACGCGAGTCCGTTTCGAGACCAAGGACGGCAAGAAGCTGCGCGTCGCGGTCAAGAGCGGGGAGACGATCGATGGCTGATAAATACACGCCGCGGATGCGGACGAAGTACGACCAGGAAATCGTCAAGGCGATGACCGAGCGCTTCGGCTACAAGAACGCGATGGAAGTGCCCCGGATCGAGAAGGTCACGCTCAACATGGGCGTGGGCGAAGGCACCCAGGACAAGAAGAAGGTGACCACCGCGGCCACCGAGATGGGTTTGATCGCCGGGCAGAAGCCGGTCGTGACCATCGCCAAGAAGTCGGTCGCCCAGTTCAAGCTGCGCGAAGGCATGGCGATCGGTTGCAAGGTGACCCTGCGGCGCGAGCGGATGTACGAGTTTCTCGACCGCCTGATCACCGTCGCGATGCCCCGCATCCGCGATTTCCGCGGGCTCAACCCCAAGTCGTTCGACGGCCGCGGCAACTATGCGATGGGTCTCAAGGAACAGATCGTGTTCCCCGAGATCAGCTATGACCAGATCGAGAAGGTGCGGGGCATGGACATCATCGTGACCACCACCGCCAAGACCGACGACGAGGCGCGCGAACTGCTCCGCCTGTTTGGTTTCCCATTCCCGCCGGAGGCTTCTGAAGAGAAGCAGGCCGCCTGATAGAATCGAAGAAGAGAGCTTAAGTCCATGGCGAAACTGAGTTCCATCAACAAGAACGAGCGGCGCAAGAAGCTCGTGAAGAAGTACGCAGCGCGGTATGCTTCGCTGAAGGCCAAGGCCGACGACAAGTCGCTCGACGAGACCGAGCGGCTGATGGCGCGCCTGAAGCTGGCGGAAATTCCCCGCAACGGGAATCCCACCCGCGTGCGCAACCGCTGCGCCACCACCGGCCGCCCCCGCGGCGTCTACCGCAAGTTCGGCCTCAACCGGATCGAGATCAGGAACCTTGGCAACAAGGGCATGATCCCCGGTCTGACCAAGTCGAGCTGGTGAGGATCACAAGATGGCTTTGACCGATCCCCTGGGCGATATGCTCACCCGTATCCGCAACGGCCAGCAGGCGAAGAAGGACAGCGTCCTTTCGCCGGCTTCGAAGCTGCGCGCCCGCGTGCTCGAAGTGCTCCAGCGCGAGGGTTATATCCGTGGCTTCAGCGAAGACGCGACCGGCACCCACCCGGCGCTGCGCATCGAGCTGAAGTATTTCGAGGGCCAGCCCGCGATCAAGCACGTGGCTCGCGTCTCCAAGCCCGGGCGCCGCGTCTACTCGGGTTCCAAGGAACTTCCGGTGGTCCGCAACGGCCTGGGCATCACCATCGTCTCGACCCCGCGCGGCGTGCTTTCGGATGCCGAAGCGCGCGCCCAGAACGTCGGCGGCGAAGTGCTCGCGGAGGTATTCTGATGAGCCGCATCGGTAAAAAGCCGGTGGCGATCCCCAGCGGCGTCACCGCTTCGATCGAAGGCAAGACGCTTTCGGTGAAGGGCCCCAAGGGCACGCTGACCCTCGGTCTGCGCGACGAGATCGCCTATGCCGTCGAGGACGGCCAGATCTCGGTCAAGCCCGCCAACGACGGCAAGACCGCTCGCGCGTTCTGGGGGATGCAGCGCACGCTCGTCTCGAACCTGATCGAAGGCGTGACCAACGGGTTCACCAAGACGCTCGACATCACCGGCGTCGGCTATCGCGCGCAGTCGCAGGGCAAGACCCTGAAGCTCCAGCTCGGCTACAGCCACGACGTGAACTACGCCGTGCCCGAGGGCATCGAGATCAAGACCCCGGACAACACCACGGTCGAGATCAGCGGGATCGACAAGCAGAAGGTCGGCCAGGTTGCCGCCGAGATCCGCCGCTGGCGCAAGCCCGAACCCTATAAGGGCAAGGGTATCCGCTATCGCGGCGAGTACATCTTCCGCAAGGAAGGGAAGAAGAAGTAATGGGCAAGCTCACCGTTTTCGACCGCCGCCGGCGGCGGGTCCGCACCACGCTCAAGGCGCGCGCCGGGGGCCGTCCGCGGCTGTCCGTGCACCGTTCGGGCCGTCACATCTACGCCCAGATCATCGACGACGCGAAAGGCCACACCCTGGCCGCAGCATCGACGGTCGGCAAGGCCGGGTCGGACAAGTCCGGCGCGAACATCGCGGCGGCTGCGGACGTCGGCAAGGCGCTGGCCGAGGCTGCGACCAAGGCGGGCGTGACCAGCGTCGTGTTCGATCGCGGCGGTTTCCTGTTCCACGGTCGCGTCAAGGCGCTGGCCGATGCCGCCCGCGAAGGCGGGCTGGAGTTCTGATATGGCTGACGAAAACACCATCCCTGATTCCGCGACGCCCGGCGAAGCCGTCGAAGTCGCGGCTCCTGCGCGCGAGGGTCGTGGCCCCGGCGGCGGCAACCGTGGCGGCAACCGCGGCCCCGGCGGCGGCAACCGCGGCGGAAACGATCGCAACCGTGGCGGGCGCGGCGGCAACGACCGCAACCGCGGCCGCGGCGGCGACGACGATGGCGGCGAGGAACTGATCGAGAAGCTGGTCCACATCAACCGGGTCTCCAAGACGGTGAAGGGCGGCAAGCGCTTCGGGTTCGCCGCGCTGGTCGTGGTCGGCGACGGCAAGGGCCGCGCGGGCTTCGGCAAGGGCAAGGCCCGCGAAGTGCCCGAGGCGATCACCAAGGCGACGTCGGCCGCCAAGAAGGCGATGGTCCGCGTTCCGCTCAAGGAGGGCCGCACCTTGCATCACGACGGCAAGGGCCGGTTCGGCGCGGGCAAAGTCAACGTGCGGACCGCTCCGGCGGGAACCGGCATCATCGCCGGCGGCCCTATGCGCGCCGTTTTCGAAAGCCTGGGCGTGGCCGACGTGGTGACCAAGTCGGTCGGCTCGTCCAACCCCTACAACATGATCCGCGCCACGTTCGACGCGCTGACCGACCAGACTTCGCCGAAGTCGGTCGCTCAGCGGCGCGGCAAGAAGGTCGCCGATCTGCTCGGCCGCGGCGGTGGCACCCAGGCCGAGGCGGAAGCCGACGCCTTGGCGGTGGTGGAGTAAACCCGATGGCCCCCAAGACTGACAAGAAGACCATCAAGCTCAAGCAGATCGGTTCGCCGATCCGCCGCCCGGAAAAGCAGAAGCAGATGCTCGTCGGCCTCGGCCTCGGCAAGATGCATCGCGTGGTCGAACTCGAGGATACCCCCGAGGTCCGCGGCGCGATCGCCAAGCTGCCCCACATGGTGGCGGTGGTCGACTGAGAACATAACCCTCCCTCCGTCAGGGGAGAGGGTTGGGAGAGGGGTAGCGTCATGGCGCAAACCCCTCTCAACTTCGGCTAGGCGCTCCGCGCCAAGCCTTCTTATCTCTCCCCTGAAGGGGCGAGAGTCCAAAGCGCGACTAAAGCGAAAGCGAGTGCAACGACATGAAACTCAACGATCTTCGTGACAACGATGGTGCCCGCAAGGGCCGGATGCGCGTCGGACGCGGCATCGGCTCGGGCAAGGGCAAGACCGCGGGCCGCGGCCAGAAGGGCGCCAAGGCGCGTTCGGGCGTCAGCGTCGCCGGGTTCGAGGGCGGCCAGATGCCGCTCCACATGCGAATCCCGAAGCGCGGCTTCAACAACATCTTCGCCAAGGACTTCGCCGAGGTGAACCTCGGGCTGATCCAGAAGGCGATCGACAACGGCAAGCTCGACGCGGCCAAGCCGATCGATCACGCCGCGCTCAAGGCTGCCGGTCTCGCCCGCGGCGGCAAGGACGGCGTTCGCCTGCTCGGCAAGGGCGCGTTCTCCGCCAAGGCCACCTTCGCGGTGGCGGGGGTAAGCAAGGGCGCGCGCGAAGCGGTCGAGAAGGCCGGTGGCAAGATCGAACTGCCCGAGGCCCAACCCAGCGAGCACGACAAGAAGACCGCGCGGCGCGAGGTCAACAAGACCGCCAAGGCCGCGCTCACCAAGAAGTAACGCGCCAT
The DNA here is from genome assembly GCF_009707465.1 of Novosphingobium sp. Gsoil 351. Lineage (NCBI taxonomy): Bacteria > Pseudomonadati > Pseudomonadota > Alphaproteobacteria > Sphingomonadales > Sphingomonadaceae > Novosphingobium > Novosphingobium sp. Gsoil 351. The sequence goes on along the minus strand of NZ_CP046120.1, from coordinate 1,452,728 downwards.
CCGCCGTCCCGGCCGGTGCCGGGATGGCGGGGGTTCGACATTCGCGAACCCGCACTATATGGGGCTGGCACGCCGGTCGCGACCGGCCCCGATCGAGGCATCCGTCCCCATGGCATCACGCGCCGACAACATCGTCAGCAACTTCACGCTCGCCAACTTTTCCAAGGCGAGCGACCTCAAGCAGCGCATCTGGTTCACGATCGGCGCGCTGATCGTGTTCCGTTTCCTCAGCTTCGTGCCGCTGCCCGGCGTCAATCCGCTGATCCTGGAAACGCTGTACGACCAGACGCGTGGCGGCATCCTCGACATGTTCAACACGTTTTCGGGCGGTTCGCTTCAGCGGATGAGCCTGATTGCGCTGGGGATCATGCCCTACATCACCGCCTCGATCGTGGTCCAACTCGCCGCCTCGCTCCATCCCGCGCTGATGGCGCTGAAGAAGGAAGGCGAGAGCGGGCGCAAGAAGCTCAACCAGTACACCCGATACGGCACGGTCTTCCTTACCGCGCTGCAGGGCTATTTCCTCGCCGTCGGCCTCGAAAGCTACGCCGCGCAGAGCGCGCTGCAGGCCGTGGTCATGCCCGGTATGCTGTTCCGCATCGGTGCGGTCATCAGCTTGGTCGGGGGAACCATGTTCCTGCTGTGGATCGGCGAGCAGATCACCGCGCGCGGGATCGGCAACGGCACTTCGCTGATCATCATGGCCGGGATCGTCGCGTCGATGCCATCGTTCATCGGCAATCTCGGCACGCAGTACAGCACCGGATCGATCGGTGCATTCACCGTGTTCGCGATGGTCGGCGCCGTCGTCGTGCTGGTGCTGTTCATCTGCTTCATGGAGCGCGCCCAGCGGCGCCTGCTGATCCAGTATCCCAAGCGCGCCAGCCAGAAAGGCATGATGCAGGCGGATCGCAGCCACCTGCCGCTCAAGATCAACACCGCCGGCGTGATCCCGCCGATCTTCGCCAGCTCGCTGTTGCTGCTGCCGCTGACCGTGACCCAATTCGCGGGCAAGTCGGTGGCGCCGGAATCGACCGCGGGGACGGTGCTGGTCGCGCTCAACCAGTATCTGCGTCACGGCGCGCCGCTGTACATGGCGCTTTATGCGATCGGGATCATCTTCTTCTGCTTCTTCTACACCGCGGTGGTGTTCAACCCGGAAGAGACCGCCGACAACCTCAAGCGCAACGGCGGCTTCATCCCCGGCATCCGCCCGGGCAAGAACACCGCGACCTATCTCGATTACGTGCTGACCCGGATCACCGTGATCGGCGCGGCGTATATCACCATCGTCTGCGTGATCCCCGAATACGTGATCGCGCAGACCGGGATGCGGCTGTTCTTCGCCGGCGGCACCAGCCTGCTGATCGTGGTCAACGTCACGGTCGATACGATCACCCAGATCCAGTCGCACCTGCTGGCGCACCAGTACGGCGACTTGATCAAGAAGGCCAAGCTGAAGGGTCGCTTGCGCTAGGCGCACGCCGACGGGTTAGGGGACACCAGTGAACATCATCCTGTTGGGACCGCCGGGTGCGGGCAAGGGCACCCAGGCGCAACGCCTGGTCGAAGCCCACGGCATGAAGCAGCTATCGACCGGAGACATGCTCCGCGCCGCGGTGAAGGCGGGAACCCCGGTCGGCCTCCAGGCCAAGGCGGTGATGGACGCGGGCGAGCTGGTCTCGGATGAGATCGTCTCGGCGCTGATCGGCGACGAGCTCGACGCGCTGGCGCCGGGCCAGGGTGCGATCTTCGACGGGTATCCCCGCACCGCCGCGCAGGCCGCCTCGCTCGACGCGATCCTCGAGGAGCGAGGCCAAACCCTCGAACACGTGATCGAACTCGACGTCGACGAGGATGCGCTGGTCGAGCGGATCACCGGGCGCTTCACCTGCGCCACGTGCGGCAAGGGCTACCACGACAAGTTCGAGCAACCCAAGGTCGCGCAAACCTGCGACAAATGCGGCGGCCACGACTTCAAGCGCCGGCCCGACGACAACGAGGCGACCGTGCGCACCCGCATGGCCGAATACCGCGCCAAGACCGCGCCGATCCTGCCGATCTACGAGGCCCGCGGGATCGTCAGCCGGGTCGATGGCATGGGCGACATGGACGATGTGACAGCGGCGATCGAGGCGGTTCTGGGCTCCTGAATCCAACCCCGCTCGTGTCGAGCCAAGTCGAGACACGTTGCGCAACCACCGAGCTTGGCGCACGATCCCTCGACTTCGCTCGGGATGAGCGGTCCTTGGGGGAGGGTTCGGTGTATTTCAAAGTTGCTGCCGGTATTGCACTCGCGCTCGCCGCCCAGCCCGCCGCCGCCGAAGTCGTCGCCTCCAGCGAAGCCGGGTTCGTCACCCGCGCCACCGCCGAAGTCCCCGCCGACCCGGGCGCAACCTGGCAGAAGCTGATCGCGCCGCAGACCTGGTGGAATAGGGCGCACACCTTTTCGGGCGATTCGGCCAACCTCTATCTCGATGCCCAGGGGGGCGGTTGCTTCTGCGAAAAGCTGCCGCTCAAGGACGGCGCTCCCGGCGCCCGGGCAGGCAGCGTCGCCCACATGCGGGTGGTCTATGCCGAACCGGGCAAGGCGCTGCGGATGGTCGGCTCGCTTGGCCCGCTGCAGTCAGAGGCGCTCACCGGAACGCTCACGATCACGCTGAAGCCGGGCGGGACGGGCACCCGGATCGTCATGGAATACATCGTCGGCGGTTACATGCGCTACAAGACCGCCGAGATCGCCCCCGCGGTGGACAACGTGCTCGCCGAGCAACTCGCATCGCTTGCCGCCGCGCTGGGATCGGTCCCCGACGCCGCCGGTCCCGAAGCGAAGCCGAAACCCAAGCCGAAGGCGAAGCCGAAACCCTAACCAAGACCCGGAATCGTCCTTGCAATCCGCGCTTTTGCATGGCGCAAAAGCGGCTACAGTCCGCCACGACTGATGCAGACGACTCGCAACAGAAGTCGCCGCGTCCGGACGGGTCGCTTCGTCGAGATTTGCGGGGACCGATAGCGGCCCCGCCTTGCCAACGGGGGAGTTACCAGTGGCCGTATCCGATCATGTCGACCTGCCGACCTTCATGGAGGGCGTGAAGAAGCGCAACCAGGGGCAACCCGAATTCTGCCAGGCGGTCCAGGAAGTCGCCGAAGACATCTTCGACTTCATGCAGGACAAGGAACAGTACCACTCGCAACAGATCCTGCGCCGCATCGCAGAGCCGGATCGCGTGGTCAGTTTCCGCGTCTGCTGGGAAGACGACAATGGCAACGTCCGCGTCCAGCGCGGCTGGCGGGTGCAGAACAACAACGCGATCGGACCCTACAAGGGCGGCATCCGCTTTCACCCCAGCGTCACCGAAAGCGTGCTGAAGTTCCTCGCTTTCGAGCAGACCTTCAAGAACGCGCTCACCGGCCTGCCGATGGGCGGGGGCAAGGGCGGCTCGAACTTCAATCCCAAGGGCAAGAGCGTGCGCGAGATCATGCGCTTCTGCCAATCGTTCATGACCGAGCTGTACCGTCACATCGGCGCCGACATCGACGTGCCCGCGGGCGACATCGGTGTGGGCGGCCGCGAAATCGGCTTCATGTTCGGCCAGTACAAGCGGATCACCAACGAGTTCACCGGGGTGCTGACCGGCAAGGGTCTCGAATGGGGCGGCTCGCTGATCCGCACCGAGGCGACCGGCTATGGTGCGGTCTACTTCCTCCAGAACATGCTGGCGGTGAAGAACCAGGATCTGGTCGGCAAGACCGCGGTCATTTCGGGATCGGGCAACGTCGCCACCCACGCCGCGGAAAAGATCGTCCAGCTGGGAGGTAAAGTGCTGACGCTATCGGATTCGGGCGGCTTCATCCACGATCCCGACGGGATCACCCAGGAGAAGATCGACTGGGTCAAGGAACACAAGACCCACCGCCGCGGCCGGATCGAGGAATACTGCGACGAGTTCAAGAGCGCCAGCTTCACCAAGGGCAAGACCCCGTGGGGCGTACCGTGCGACGTCGCGCTGCCATGCGCGACGCAGAACGAGCTGTTGGGCGAAGACGCCAAGACGCTGGTTGCCAACGGCTGCACCGCGGTGTCCGAAGGCGCCAACATGCCGACCGACCTCGACGGCGTGCACGTCTTCAAGCACCACAAGATCCTCTACGCCCCGGGCAAGGCGTCCAACGCCGGTGGCGTCGCGGTCTCGGGTCTGGAGATGAGCCAGAATTCCGAGCGCCGCTCGTGGAAGGAAGACGAGCTCCAGCAGATGCTCAAGGACATCATGCTGGGCATCCACCAGTCTTGCCTGACCTATGGCGACCAAGGCGGCGGCTACATCGATTACGTCAAGGGCGCGAACATCGCCGGCTTCAAGAAGGTGGCCGATGCGATGCTGGCGTTCGGGGTGGTGTGATCGCGGGTTGATGCCGAATCCGGGGGCGTCGATATCGACGCCCCCGCCAGTTCGCGCGACACGAGCGGATCAGTTGATCTGCACCCTGCTTTAAAATCCCCGGACTACTCCCAAGCGCAGGCGATGGCTGGTGCTTGAGTGCGACAGGCGGATGTCTTGCGCCAGCGGCACGCTTACGCCGAGGGTCAGCGACCAGTTCGCGGCGTTGAAGCGTAGCCCCGGCGACAGGTACAGCGCCCGGCCCCCGCTGAAGCGGTCGGTTCTGCCGCTTTCACGCTCGCGGCCTTCCCACTCTCCGCTCAGCTCGAGCACACCGTCGAGCGTTGCGTCGTGGCGTTCTGCGTCGGCCTGGAGGCCGTGATCGTGCTCGCCGGGGTGGTAATCGATCTTCTGCCCGATCAGGCGGCGGACCAGCCCGACCGACGCCTGGGCGCGGTCGCCGAGGCGGGTTTGCTGGCTGCCGCGGGTCGAGCGTTGATAGACCACGCTGGCGTTCAGCCCGCCGCGCGGCAGGGGGCCGCGTCAGGGCCAGGCCGATCAAGGGGTTCCAGCTGCCGTTACCGGGTTGATGCTCGGTTTCGAAGCGTTCGCCCGCGTCGTCGATCTCGTGGGTTGCGCCCGTCGGCATCGACAGGCCGGCGATCGCCGCCGCCTCCCAGCCGTGGTGGTTTTCTCCGGTGAAGCGCCATTTGCCTACGACGGTGGCATCGCCAAAGCCGGTAGAGCCGCCGCGCGCAACCACGCTGTTGATCGTTCCACCGGGAGTATGGGCATGTTCGCCCTCGCGAATGGCCACGCGTCTCACGAACGGCAGCACCAAAGACAGCGTCAGGTCGTCGCCGATTCCGGCCGATACTCCCAGGGTATAGATTTCGCTGCTGGCCAGGTCGTGCGCATGGATGTGCCGTCCCGCGAGGGCGGCAAGCGTGGCGTCGCTGCGGTTGTCGGGCTCGGCGACCACGGCTTCGAGGCTCAGTGCAAGCCGGCCCTTGGCCAGGGTTCGCGCCGACGATCCGACGATCGGACCCGAGGTCGCGGGCCCGGCTCCTGTGGCGCCGTGATCGGCGGAGGCAGCTGAGGCAAAGAGCAAGGCAGCACCGCCACAGGCTGTGGCGGTCATGGTTCGGATATTCATGGTCGATCTCGCAGGTGGGGCCGGGCCGCCGAGGCAAGCGCCGCGCCGATCGGGAGTGGTCGCCGGGTCGCGCGGCGAATCGCCGTCGCTGGACCGGTCGGTCGAATCAGGGGTTCAGGCGAGAACGGGAGGCGCGCGCAGCGGTGGCCGCAGGAACGGCTGCCTTCGCGCAACGGGCGGGCGCCGCGGCGCCAGTCCGAGAATCAGGATGCACGCCAGCGCCAGTACGGCGAGTGCTGGCGGCGTCGTGCTGTCGAGTCCCGCCGCCCACAGGGATGCGAAGGGGCAACCGGCGGTGCCTTTCGCGGAATCGTGCTTGGGCTGATCCGGCGCGTCGTTCCGCGGGACGACAATCTGGCGGGTCAGGTGCTGCCCCGAAGTATCGGCGCAGATCTCGATGGTCAGCGTCAACGCGTCGGCCGAGACCATGTATCCGGCCGGGACGATCGCCCGCAGGATCAGGGCGAGCGCGATCAGCGCCGCGGTCAGGCGGGCGTGGCCGTGCAGGGTCCTTCGCAGCGCCTTCACGGAGCGGGCGTCTAGGCAAGAATCGCGCGGCTGTCATCTGCCGGCGGGGAGGCTTGGCGGCGATGACTTTGACCAGCGCCGGACGATGGGGTATGGCTGTTGCCACACAAGTGGACGGCTCGGGAATTTCGCGCCGCCCGCTTTTGCGTGCGATTGACAGCCCGCTCGAATCGTCTTAAGCGCGCCCTTCACTTGAAACCGACGGGATGTCCGGCAGGCGGCACGGTTGTGCGCCGACCGGGCTTTTTGCCGTTCGGGACCAGTGATTTATCGCGATGAGATGGAGGCCGCGTCAGCCGCCTTCGTGGAGCATGGAGAAGTTAATTGGCTCGTATTGCCGGGGTGAACATCCCCTCGAACAAGCGCGTGATCATCGCGCTCACCTACATTCACGGGATCGGTCCCGCCAAGGCCAAGGCGATCGCCGCCAAGGTAGGGATCGACGAAGGCCGCCGGGTCCAGGACCTGACCGACCAGGAAGTCCTCCACATCCGCGAGGCGATCGACAGCGATCACACCGTCGAGGGCGATCTGCGGCGCGAAACCGCGATGAACATCAAGCGGCTGATGGATCTGGCCTGCTATCGCGGGTTGCGTCATCGCAAGGGCCTGCCGGTCCGCGGCCAGCGCACTCACACCAACGCCCGCACCCGCAAGGGCAAGGCCAAGCCGATCGCCGGGAAGAAGAAGTAAGCCGCGGGGGGTGACCCCAGACGCTTTTCCCTTTTTCCAGCTACGAGGACCGAACCAATGGCACGCGAACCCCAGCGCATCAAAAAGCGCGAGCGCAAGAACATCTCCAGCGGCGTGGCGCACGTCAACGCCAGCTTCAACAACACCATGATCACCATCACCGACGCCCAGGGCAACGCCATTTCGTGGTCGAGCGCGGGGGCGATGGGGTTCAAGGGTAGCCGCAAGTCGACGCCGTATGCCGCGCAGGTCGCGGCCGACGACGCCGGCAAGAAGGCCGCCGAACACGGCGTCCGCACGCTCGAGGTCGAGGTCAAGGGCCCCGGCTCGGGCCGCGAGAGCGCGCTGCGGGCGTTGCAGGCGGTGGGCTTCACGATCACCTCGATCAGAGATGTGACCGCGATCCCGCACAACGGCGTCCGCCCGTCGAAGCGCCGCCGCGTCTGAATCTGCCCGCCGGAGCGCTTAGGCGCCCCGGCCGTTATTCTGCTTCGCCGCGGGCCCGCGGCAGAGCGCCCTGAACCACCCTAGGGGAAGTCCATGACTGTCAACATCAAGAACTGGCAGGAACTCAAGAAGCCCAACAACCTCGAGGTCAAGACCGGTTCGGACAAGCGCCGCGCGACCTTCGTCGCCGAGCCGCTCGAGCGCGGGTTTGGCCTGACCCTGGGCAACGCGCTGCGCCGCGTGCTGCTCTCGAGCCTGCAGGGCGCCTCGATCACCTCGATCAAGATCGAGAACGTGCTCCACGAGTTCTCGTCGCTGGCCGGCGTGCGCGAGGACGTCACCGACATCGTCCTCAACGTCAAGCAGATCGCGATCCGGATGCAGGGCGAGGGGCCCAAGCGGCTCCAGCTTGCGGTGACCGGCCCCGCCGAGGTCAAGGCCGGCGACATCGCCGTGTCGGGCGACATCGAGATCATGAACAAGGATCTTGTGATCTGCCACCTCGATGAAGGCGCGACGCTCAACATGGAGCTGACCGCCGATACCGGCAAGGGCTACGTTCCCGCCGTGGGCAACCGCCCGGTCGATGCCCCGATCGGGCTGATTCCGGTCGATTCGCTGTACTCTCCGGTGCGCCAGGTGAGCTACAAGGTCGATAACGCTCGCGTCGGGCAGGAACTCGATTTCGACAAGCTGAGCCTGACGATCGAGACCGATGGCACCGTGACTCCGGAAGATGCCGTGGCCTACGCCGCGCGGATTCTTCAGGACCAGCTCGCGCTCTTCGTCCACTTCGACGACAGCATGCCTTCGGGCACCCACGTCCCGTCGATGGCCGGCCTTCCCGCGCACACCGCGGACGAGAGCGACACCAACCAGCTCAACCGTTACCTGCTCAAGAAGGTCGACGAGCTGGAGCTGTCGGTGCGTTCGGCCAACTGCCTCAAGAACGACAACATCATCTACATCGGCGATCTGGTTCAGAAGACCGAGGCCGAGATGCTGCGCACCCCGAACTTCGGCCGCAAGTCGCTCAACGAGATCAAGGAAGTCCTCAGCTCGATGGGCCTGCGCCTGGGCATGGACATCCCCGGCTGGCCGCCCGAGAACATCGAGGAAATGGCCAAGAAGCTCGAGCAGGAACTGCTGGGCTGATGACTTAGCTCTCTCCCCTCAAGAGAGAGAGCAGGCGGTCGGCCTTACCGACCAGGACCGGGGTACCTGATACGGCCCCGCTACGAACGGAGTAACGAACATGCGTCACAAGATGGGGCAGCGTAAGCTGCAGCGTACCGGCGCCCACCGCATCGCGATGCTGCGCAACATGGCCGCCTCGCTGATCAAGCACGAGCAGATCACCACCACGCTGCCCAAGGCGCGCGAGCTGCGTCCCTATGTCGAAAAGCTGATCACGCTGGGCAAGCACGGTGGTCTCTCCAACCGCCGCCTGGCCCACGCCCGGTTGCTCGACGAGACCCAACTGACCAAGCTGTTCGACGTGCTGGCCGCGCGCTACGAAGGCCGCAGCGGCGGCTACACGCGGGTGATTAAGGCTGGCATCCGCGCCTCGGACGCCGCTCCCATCGCGATCATCGAGCTGGTCGATCGCGACGTTTCGGCCAAGGGCCAGGATTCGGGCCCGGTGCAGACCGACGAAGATTTCGCCGAGGCGTGATTTCTGCTTCGGCGCTGCTGCCGCGATAGGCAGCTCCCGCAGCCGGTGCTAGATTGCCCGCGGGCCGTCGAGGCCGCGGAGAGATCGATGTTTCAGCTTGTGCGGTGGCTCGCCGGCGCGGTTGCGGCCGCGACGCTGGTCGCTGTGCCGCTGAGCGCGGACACCTTGCCGCAGGGTGTGGCGGTGCCCCGGCCGAACTACCCTTCGACGCGCCGCGACAATGTGATCGAAACCGCATTCGGTGAACGGGTCGCCGATCCGTATCGCTGGCTCGAGAACGACGTCCGCCGCGATCCCGCCGTAGCGGACTGGGTGCGGCGCCAGAACGCGGTTTCCCGTGACTATCTCGACCGCCTGCCCGGTCGCGACGGATTCGCCGCCAGCATTCGCCGACTGCTCGACTACGAGCGTTTCGGTATCCCCAAGAAGGCCGGGGGGCGCTATTTTTTCACCCGCAATTCGGGCTTGCAGAATCAGTTCGTGCTCTATTGGCGCAAGGGCTTCGACGGCGTCTCGAAGCTGTTGCTCGATCCCAATCTGTGGTCGCAGGATGGGACGGCGGCGCTCGATCAGTGGGAACCGTCGCGCAAGGGGACCTACCTGGCGTTCTCGGTGCAGGACGGCGGCAGCGACTGGCGCACGGTGCGCTTTGCCGATGTTGCCGGCGGGCTGACCCTGCCGGACGAGTTGCGCGGGGTGAAGTATTCAGGACTGGCGTGGCTTGGCGACGAAGGCCTGCTTTACTCGCGCTTTCCCCAGGGCGAGACCGACCCGGACTATCTCTCGCCCAACAGCGGTCATGCGGTGTGGTTTCATCGCCTCGGTACGCCTCAATCGGCCGATCAGCTAGTCTACGCCAGCGCCGATCATCCCGAACGCAACCACTTTGCCCAAGTCACCGCCGACGGACGCTGGGCGGTGATCTCCACGTCGGAAGGCACCGCCCTGCGCCGCGACATCCACGTCATCGACTTGCGTCGGCGCGCGGATCGCGGATGGCAATCGCGCGAGCTGGTCGGGGATTTCACGCATGATTGGCGACTGGTCGACGGGCTGGGCACGCGGCTTTGGTTCGTCACCGACGCAGCGGCCCCGCGCTATCGCCTGGTGTCGATCGATCTGGCGCAGCCCTCGCCGCAGTGGCGTGAAGTCGTGCCGCAAACCCTCGACAAGCTGGAGGCGGCCAACGTCGTGGGCGACCGGCTGATCCTGTCCTACCTCAAGGACGCCGCGACCCGAGCGGTGATCCTCGACCTCCACGGACGACCAGCGCGGGCGATCGTGCTCAACGGCATCGGCACCGCTGCGGGCTTCGACGGGCGCCCGGGAGATCCGGAATCGTTCTATTCGTTCTCCAGCTTCAACCGGCCCGCGTCGGTCTACCGGCTGGACATGGCGAGCGGGCGCACCACCCCGTTCGCAGTGCCCCGGCTGGGCTTCGATCCCGTCGATTACGCGATCGAGCAGCGCTTCTACGAGTCGAAGGACGGTACCCGCGTACCGCTGTTCGTGATCCGCAACCGGCGAGCTGCGGCGGCGAAACAGCCGTTGCCGACGATCCTCTATGGCTACGGCGGGTTCGACGTTTCGCTCGTGCCCGGCTTTTCAGCGGTACGGATGGCGTGGCTCGAGGCCGGCGGCGCCTTCGCCATCGCCAACGTGCGCGGCGGCGGCGAATACGGGCGCGAATGGCACGCGGCGGGAAGCGGGGCGAACAAGCAGAACACTTTCGACGATTTCATCGCCGCGGGCGAGTACCTTATCGCGCAGGGGATCACGCCCCGCGATGGCCTGGCGATTCAGGGCGGGTCGAACGGCGGCTTGCTGGTCGGCGCGGTGATCAACCAGCGGCCCGGCCTCTTCGCCGCGGCTAATCCCGACGTCGGGGTGATGGACATGCTCCGGTTCGACCGCTTCACCGCCGGACGGTATTGGACCGAAGACTACGGCAGCCCCGCACGCGAGGCGGACTGGCGCGTGCTGCGCGCCTATTCTCCCTATCACAATATTCGAAAGGCGGACTATCCGGCGGTGCTGGTGACCACGGCCGATACCGACGACCGGGTCGTTCCCGCGCACAGCTTCAAATACGTGGCCGCGCTCCAGGCTGCTGAGCTTGGGAACAAACCCCGGCTGATCCGGGTCGAAACGCGAGCGGGCCATGGGTCGGGCAAGCCGACCGACAAGGTGATTGAAAGCGGGGCGGATGTCTTGGCGTTTATGGCTTACTGGACCGGGTTGACGCGTGCCGGGTCCCAGTCCACTCCCGCATCACTCGTTCATAGTTCTCCGAAATAATATTAACGATGGCTGTCGTGCCAATTCAGCCTTGCCTCATTGGCTAATCGCTAAATCCCCACTCGACCCCGGAAAAGGTCCGGGACGAAGAAGGATTTCGAGCCATGAATATCATGACCAAAGCTCTCCTCGGAACCGGTGCCGCGGCTGCGGCTCTGGTCTCCACCGCCAGTCCCGCACTGGCGCGTGACCGCCATGACGGCATCGATGTCGGCGACGTGATCGCCGGTGCGGTGGTGCTCGGCGGGATCGCCGCGGTTGCAGGTGCGATTGGCAACGATCGCGATCGTGGCTACAGCTACGGCTATCCGACCGGCGGCTATAACGACAGCTATCGTTACGACGACCGCTATGGCTACAACAACCGCTACGATCGTTACGGCTATCGCAACGGCAACCCGCGTCAGGCGATCGAACAGTGCGTCGCCACTGCCGAGAACCAGGCGAGCCGCTACAGCTACGGCCGCGCCGACGTTACCGATATCCGCGCGGTCGACCGCAATAGCCGCGGCTACACCGTACGCGGCCGGATCGCAGTGAACAGCCAGAACCGTGGCTGGCGCCGTGGGGACAGCTATTACGGCAACGGCTGGAACAACGACTATCGCGGCTGGAACGACAACCTGCGCGGCTATGACGCGGGCAGCTTCAAGTGCCGGGTCGAATACGGTCGGGTGGTCGATCTCGACTTCGACGGGATCCGCGGACTCCGCTAAGTCCCGCAAAACGCGATGAAACGAGCTGGGCGGTTCAGGCTTTGGTAAGCCTGGGCCGCCTAGCTTTTTGCACGCAACGACTTTGGTCGGCGCGTTTAGGGGGAGTCGCGAGCCATGACCATTCTTCGAGCCGCCGCTGTGCTGGCCAGCCTCACGATGATCGTCTCGCCGGTTGTGGCCGCCACGCGGACCGTCCCGATTACCGTGCCGCTCAGCGCTCGCCCGGCTGAGGCTCCTGCCTGGAGCAGCGCCGACGAGACGTTCAATGACCATCGCTGGGGCCGCTATCGCCGTCACCATGACGGGTTTGATGGTGGCGACCTGCTGGGCGTGCTTTTGATCGGCGGCGGCATCGCCGCGGTCGCCGCCGCAATCGACAAGGACAAGGAAGAACGCAGCGACGATCGCACCGCCGGGCGCGACTATACTGGGGGCGAATATTCGGACCAATCGTATGGCTACCGCAGCGATGGCACGCGCGCGCCCGAGCAAGCCTACGGCCGTCCTGCCGACACAGATGGTCCGGATCGACCATACGACTACAACGACAGCCGCGTTGAAGGGCGTGATTCCGGAGGGCTCGACAGCCGCGAAACCGACCGGGCGGTGAATGCCTGCTCGGCAGAGGCGGCGCGTTCGGGCGAAATCGACGAAATTTTCGATGTCGATAAGGTCGACGGCGAATGGCGGGTCAAGGGCGACTACCGCAACGGCCGCGAATTCACCTGCTCGGTCGATGGCAATGGCAAGGTCTATGTTGGGCTGGGCGATCATGCTGCCGCCGACGCCCCGGTGCCGCCGAGCGGCGACGACGATCGCTACGCCACCGGCCGCACCCCCGATTTCCCCGACCCGCGCGGCCGCTGAACTCAGCCGCGATGGCCGGGTAGGGCCAACCCCCAGGTAAGCGCGGCACCGCGCAAGGCGAAGCCGCCGAGCACGGCGAGTGCCCAGGTCATGGCATTGGGCAGGTTCGCGAGCCGGCCGAGCACGCACAGGCTGGCGGAAAGCGCGGCGGCGGTGACGTACAGTTCGGGCCGCATGAGGATCGAGGGGCGTCCGGCCAGCACATCGCGGACGATCCCGCCGACGCAGCCGGTGACTACCCCCATCACCACCGCCGGAACCGGTGCGATGCCGAACACCAGCGCCTTGGCCGCGCCTAGCGTCGCGTAGGCGGCGAGTCCTGCAGCATCTAGCCATTCGAGGAGCCGGTTCTGCCACCAGACTTGCGGCGCGAACCAGGCGACAAGCGCCACGCCCAGGCAGATCGGCGCAACCCAGGGATCGCGGACCCAGAACACCGGCGCGCCGATCAGCAGATCACGCACAGTACCGCCCCCGACGCCGGTGATTAGCGCGAAAAACGCCATCGTCACGAACGTCTGGCGCAGTCGGGCGGCAAGCAATGCGCCGGTCAGCGCGAACACGGCGGTGCCCGCCAGATCGAGCGCCGGGGGCAAAGCGGGCAGCGCGGCGTCGATCAATCGACGGGCCTAGCGAGCCGGCGCGGAACATAGCGCACGATCATCAAGAGTATCGCCAGCAAGGTTGCCGCCGCCGCCAGCGCCGCAAACGCGATCAGCACCGGGTGATGGGCGTCCTCGCGTGCTTGCAGGTCCATGATGTGCAAACCCCACATGACGTCGTAGAACCGCCAGAAATCTGTGCGAACGGCGAGCAACTCGCCGGTATCCGCATCGATGTAAAACCGTGCTCCGTCCGTGAAGCGCACCGCCCACGCAGGGCGCGGCTGACGCAGGTCGAGTGGCGCATGTTGGGCATCGGTCCAGCGGGCCGAGGTCACGCGCGTGGCTGGCTTGCGATAGCCGAGTGCCGCCGCGATCGCCTGCGCCCGGTCGAGGGCGGGTAGCTTGCGCCCGTCGCGTGGGTCGGCGGCGTAGCGGTCTTCGCCCAGCGCAACGATCCAGCGTGGACCCAGCGCGGTCTGCTTGAGCGTCAGCGAATCCGCCGTGCTGTGAATTGTCGGCGGATAAACCGTCGTCGCCGGGAGCGGCGGCAGTTCGGCGCGCAAGTCGCTCCCGCGCACTGTCTCGATGGGCCTGGCGACCATCACCAGCCCCGAAATGGTCCACAACAGCAGTGGCACTGCGATCAGCCAGCCGAGCCAAAGGTGGTAGCGAAGCAGTGTTCGCCGCCAGCGCCGAGGGTTCATGGCGAAGCCCGCGCGGTCAGATGTGAATCGGCTTGCCGGTAACCGCCATTGCCGCTTCCTTGAGCGCCTCGGCGTGGGTCGGGTGGGCGTGGCAGGTGTACGCGATGTCCTCTGACGTGGCGCCGAACTCCATCGCTAGTGCGGCCTCGGCGATCATCGTGCCCGCAAGGCTAGCGACGATCCATACTCCGACAACGCGGTCGGTTTGGGCATCGGCGATGACCTTGACGAAGCCGTCGGGCTCGCGGTTGGTCTTGGCGCGGCTGTTGGCCGTCATCGGGAATTTTCCGACCTTGATCGGGCCGTTCGCCTTGGCGTCCTCTTCGGTTAGTCCGACCCCGGCGATCTCGGGCATCGTGTAGACCACGCTTGGGATCACCGCGTGATTGACGATCCCGGTCTGCCCCGCAATGTTTTCGGCGACGGCAATGCCCTCGTCCTCGGCCTTGTGCGCAAGCATGGGGCCAGGGATGACGTCGCCGATCGCCCACACGCCATCGATCTTGGTACGGAAATCGTCGTCGGTCTCGATCTGCCCGCGCTTGTTGAGTTCCAGCCCGAGCGCTTCCAGGCCTAGCCCTTCGGTGTTGGGTCGCCGTCCGATCGAGACGAGAACGCAATCGGCCTCAAGCGATTCGGAAGCGCCGCCCGACGAAGGCTCGAGGGTTAGCGTCACGGTCTTGCCCTTCACCGTCGCGCCGGTAACCTTGGTCGAAAGGCGCAACTCCATGCCCTGCTTCTTGAACAACTTGGCTGATTCCTTGCGGACCTCGCCGTCCATGCCGGGGAGAAGCTGGTCGAGGAATTCGACCACCGTGACCTTGGCTCCGAGCCGCCGCCAAACGCTGCCCAGCTCGAGCCCGATCACCCCGCCGCCGATGACCACCATGTGTTTGGGCACCCGGTCGAGCGCGAGCCCGCCGGTGGAATCGACAATCAGTCCTTGGACATTGTCGACTTCCACGCCAGGCAGCGGGGTGACCGATGAGCCGGTCGCGATGACGATATTCTTCGCCGTTACCGCCTTGCCGTCGATGCTCACCGTACGCGCGTCGACGAACGTCGCGCGCCCGTTGAGCCAATCGACCTTGTTCTTTTTGAACAGGAACGCGATTCCCCCGGTCAGCTCCTTGACCGCCTTGTCCTTCTCGGCCTGGAGCGCAGGCAGGTCGAGTTCGACACCCGACATCTTGACCCCGAATTTCGCCAGCGTCCCGTCGTGCGCTTCCTCGAAGAACTCGCTGCCGTGGAGCAGCGCCTTGGACGGAATGCAGCCGACGTTGAGGCAGGTCCCGCCCAATGTCGCGCGGCTCTCGGCGCAGGCGGTCTTCAGCCCCAATTGCGCCGCGCGGATCGCGGCGACGTAACCGCCCGGACCGGCGCCGATGACGAGAACGTCGTAGTCGTAGGTTTGGTCAGCCATCCGGGGTCTCACAAATCGATCAGCAGGCGCGTGGGATCCTCGATCGCTTCCTTGATCGTCTTCAAGGCCGTCACCGCCTCGCGGCCGTCGATCAGACGATGGTCGTAGCTAAGCGCCAGATACATCATCGGACGGATCACGATCTCGCCGTCGCGGACCACCGGGCGGTCTTCGATGCGGTGGAGGCCGAGCACCGCCGACTGCGGAGGGTTGATGATCGGTGTGCTCATCAGCCCGCCGAAAATCCCGCCGTTGGAGATGGTGAAGGTGCCCCCGGCCATGTCCTCCATCGTCAGGCTGCCGTCCTTGGCGCGGCGCCCAAGGTCGCCGATGGCCTTTTCAATTCCGGCGAACGACAACGCATCGGCATTGCGCACCACTGGGACGACCAGCCCATTGGGTGCCGAGACCGCCACCGACAGATCGACGTAGTCGAAGTAGACGATCTCATCGCCTTCGATCTGAGCATTGACCGATGGGATATCGCGGATCGCCAGGCACGCCGCTTTGGCGAAGAAGCTCATGAAGCCGAGCTTGACCCCGTGCTTCTTCTCGAAGCTGTCTTTGTACTTGTCGCGCGCGGCCATCACTGCGGACATGTCGCAATCGTTGAAGGTCGTGAGCAGCGCGGCGGTGTCTTGCGCGCTCTTCAGCCGCTTGGCGATCGTCTGGCGCATCCGGGTCATCTTGACCCGTTCGGTCTTGCGCTCGCCGGACGGCGCGGTTGAGGGCGCGAGGCCTTCGACTGGGGCAGGCTGGGCAGGGGCACTTGGGGCGGACGGAGCCGACTTGGCCTGCGCCGCCGCCAGCACGTCCTCCTTCGTCAACCGGCCGTCTCGGCCCGAACCCTTGACCCGGCTGGGGTCGATCCCGTGCTCAAGCACCGCGCGGCGCACCGCGGGCGAGAGCGTGGCAGCATCGAGCGCGGCGGCCGGAGGCGGAGTCGACGCCGGATCGGCCTTGGGCGGCATCGTGTCGGACGCGGGGGGCTGGGCCTTCTCCTCGCGCGCGGCGACCGGCTCGGCACCCGCGGCGGGGGCCGAATCCTCGATGGTCGCGATGATCGCACCGACCAGCACGGTGTCACCTTCCTTGGCCTGGAGCGCGCCCATCACACCCGAAGCAGGCGCAGGAACCTCGACCGCGACCTTGTCGGTTTCAAGGCTGGCGATCGGCTCGTCGAGATTGACCGCGTCGCCGGGTTGCTTGAGCCACTGGCCGATGGTCGCCTCGGCAACGCTCTCGCCGAGCGTGGGGACTTTGACTTGGCTGGACATGGTATTCCCTCAGGCCTTCTTGCGGCGGCGAATTTCGGTGCGGACCGACAGCCCGAGCGCATCGGCGACGAGCGCGCCCTGTTCCATCGTGTGGCGGCTGGCGAGTCCGGTGGCGGGTGAGGCGCTGGCGGAGCGCCCGGCATAGCGCGGGCGCTGCGGTTTGACCCCCGCACCCTTGAGCGCCTGTTCGATGCAGCCTTCGACGAAGAACCAGCCGCCGTTGTTGCGCGGCTCTTCCTGGCACCAGACCACGTCTTCCAGCGCGGTCATCCTGGCCAGGCGGATCTCCAGCGCCTCCTCGGGGAAGGGATAGAGCTGCTCGATCCGCACGATCTGGATATCGTCGCGTGCCGCCGCGTCGCGCGCTTCCATCAGGTCGTAGGCGACCTTGCCCGAGCACAGGACCAAGCGTTTGGTCTTCGCGTCGTCGGCTCCATTGGGATCGGACAGGATCCGGCGGAAGTGGCCTTCGCCGACGAAGTCCTCCGTCGCCGATTTGGCCAATGGATGCCGTAGCAGCGACTTGGGCGCCATGATCACCAGCGGCTTGCGGAAGCCGCGGTGCATCTGGCGGCGCAGGACGTGGAAATAGTTGGCCGGCGAGGTGATGTTGCAGACCTGGATGTTGTCCTGCGCGCAGAGCTGGAGAAACCGCTCGAGCCGCGCGGAGGAGTGCTCCGGCCCCTGGCCTTCGTAGCCGTGCGGCAGCAGCATCACCAAGCCGTTGGCGCGCAGCCACTTGGCCTCGCCAGCGGCGATGAACTGGTCGATGATCGTCTGCGCCCCGTTGGCGAAATCGCCGAACTGCGCCTCCCACAGCACCAGCGTCTTGGGATCGGCGAGCGCATAGCCGTATTCAAAGCCGAGCACGCCGAATTCGGACAACGTGCTGTCGAGCACCTCGAAACGCCCGTGCGGAACCGACCACAGCGGGACAAAGCGGTGCTCGTCGGTTTGATCGACCCACACCGCGTGGCGCTGGCTAAACGTGCCGCGGCCCGAATCCTGACCCGACAGGCGCACCCCGAAACCTTCGGAGATCAGCGAGCCGAACGCCAGCGCCTCGGCGGTTGCCCAATCGAAGCCGCTGCCGTTGGCGAACATCTCGCGCTTGGCGTCGATGACCCGGGCGAGCGTCTTGTGGATCGTCAGGCTGGCAGGGACGGTGGTCAGGGTGCGGCCGAGGCTATCGAACAGTTTGCGATCGATACCGGTGGGCACGTTGCGCCGCGCGCCGACCGGGTCGGCGGGCTTATTCAGGCCGCTCCAGCGCCCCGCAAACCAGTCGGCCTCGTTTGGCTTGTAGCTTTTCGACCCGGCAAACTCTTCCTCGAGATGCGCGACGAACGCCGCCGCGGTCTCGTCCGCAAAGCCCTCGCCGATCACCTTCTGCTCGACCAGCCGCGCGGCGTAGAGCGCGCTGACGGGTGGATGCTGGCGGATCTGCGCATACATCAGCGGCTGGGTGAAGCTCGGTTCGTCGCCCTCGTTGTGGCCGAAGCGGCGATAGCACCACATGTCGATCACCACGTCGCGTTTGAATTTCTGGCGGAACTCCATCGCCAGCTTGCAGGCGAAGGTGACCGCCTCGGGATCATCGCCGTTGACGTGGAGGATCGGCGCCTGCACGCCCTTGGCGACGTCCGAGGGGTAGGGCGAGGAGCGCGCGAACTGCGGGCTGGTGGTGAAGCCGATCTGGTTGTTGATGACGAAGTGGATCGCGCCGCCGGTGTTGTAGCCGCGAATGCCCGAAAATCCGAAGCACTCCCATACGATCCCCTGTCCGGCGAACGCCGCGTCGCCGTGGATCAATACGGGCAGAACCTGGTCGTGCTTGATCGCATCGTCGCGCAGCACCTGCGTCGCGCGGACCTTGCCGAGCACGACCGGATCGACCGCCTCGAGGTGGCTGGGGTTGGGGACGAGGCTCATGTGGACCTTGATCCCGTCGAACTCGCGGTCGGTCGAGGTGCCGAGGTGGTATTTGACGTCGCCCGACCCACCGACGTCGTCGGGGTTGGAGGAGCCGCCAGAGAATTCGTGGAAGATCACGCGGTAGGGCTTGGCCATCACGTTGGCGAGCACGTTGAGGCGGCCCCGGTGGGCCATGCCGTAGACTATTTCCTTGATGCCGAGCTGGCCGCCCTGCTTGATCACCGCTTCGAGCGCGGGAATCATCGATTCGCCGCCGTCGAGCCCGAAGCGCTTGGTCCCGACGTATTTCTTGCCGAGGAACTTCTCGTACTGCTCGCCGCGGATTACCGCGCCCAGGATTGCCTTCTTGCCCTCCGGCGTGAAGTCGATCGACTTGTCCGCGCCCTCGAACCGCTCTTGCAGGAACCGCCGCTCTTCGACATCCGCGATGTGCATGTATTCGAGGCCGACCTTGCCGCAATAGTTGGCGCGCAGGATGTCGACGAGCTGGCGCACACTGCACCATTCGAGGTTGAGCGCGCCGCCGAGATAGACGGGACGGTCGAGCGCCGCACCGCTGAAGCCGTGGTACTCGGGGGTCAGGTCGGGCGGCAAGTCCTGCTTGGTAAGGCCGAGCGGATCGAGCTGCGCGGCAAGGTGGCCGCGCACACGATAGGTGCGGATCAGCATCATTGCGCGGATGCTGTCGCCCGCGGCCTGCTCGACCGAGGCGGCGTCGGTTGCCGTTCCCGCCTTCTCCGCTGCCTTCTTGATCGCGACCTGCATCGCCAGCGGATCGAGCGCCGCGGTCAGGTCGTCCTCGGTCGTGCCGTCCCGCCAGTTGCCGCGCGCCCAGCTGGGGCCGGGCTGCGCCTCGCCCGGCTCCATCGCGGGGAGGAAATCGTGAAGTTCTTGACCCATTGTCGTTGTCCGGTTGCGCGCGTCAGCGCGAAGGACGGCGGCTTAAACCGTTTCCTTAAGCATCGCCGCCAGAGTGGTTCCAAGTTCGGCGGGCGAGGGGGAGACGCGGATGCCCGCTTCTTCCATTGCCGCGATCTTGTCGCCCGCGCCGCCCTTGCCGCCCGAGACGATCGCCCCGGCGTGGCCCATGCGGCGGCCGGGAGGCGCGGTGAGCCCGGCGATGAAGCCGACCATCGGCTTCTTGCGCCCGGCTCTCGCCTCGTCCTTGATGAACTGCGCGGCCTGTTCCTCGGCATCGCCGCCGATTTCGCCGATCATGATGATCGACTTGGTCGCCTCGTCGGCCATGAACAGCTCGAGCACGTCGATGAAGTTGGTGCCGTTGACCGGATCGCCGCCGATGCCCACCGCGGTGGTCTGGCCAAGGCCCGCCATCGTCGTCTGGTGGACCGCCTCATAGGTCAGCGTACCCGAGCGGCTGACCACGCCGACCGAGCCCTTGTGGAAGATCGATCCGGGCATGATCCCGATCTTGCACTCGTTGGGTGTCAGCACGCCGGGGCAATTCGGCCCGATCAGCCGCGATTTGCTCCCCGACAGCGCGCGCTTGACCCGGACCATGTCGAGCACCGGGATGCCTTCGGTGATGCACACGATCAGCTCGATCCCGGCGTCAATCGCCTCCATGATCGAATCGGCGGCGAACGGCGGCGGCACATAAACGCACGAAGCGGTGGCGCCAGTGGCGGCCTTGGCGTCGTGGACGGTGTCGTAGATCGGCAGTCCGATATGGGTGGAGCCGCCCTTGCCGGGAGTGACCCCGGCGACCATCTGCGTGCCATAGGCGAGCGCCTGCTCGGTGTGGAACGTGCCGGTCGCCCCGGTCATTCCCTGGGTGATGACCTTGGTGTTCTTGTCGACGAGGATACTCATGGGGAGAAGACACTCGCTGTGAGTCCCCGAGTAGGTGGGGACCTCGGTCGGACCGGCGCGACCTCGCCTGAGGCCCGCGCGTGCGCGGGCCCTCACGGATGGACTAGTTCAAGCTCGAATCGATTGCCTTGCACGCCACCAGCAACTCATTGACCGCATCGACGCTGACCTGAAGATAGCCCTTGGCTTCGTCGTCGAGGTCGATTTCGATGACCTTCTCGACCCCGCCGGCGCCGATCATCACTGGCACGCCGACATACAGGTCCTTGAGGCCGTATTCGCCTTGGACCCAGGCGGCGCTGGGGAGGATGCGCTTCTGGTCGTTGAGGAAGGCTTCGGCCATGGCGATACCGCTGGCGGCGGGCGCATAGAACGCCGAGCCGGTCTTGAGCAGCGCGACGATTTCGCCGCCGCCGCTACGAGTGCGCTGGACGATCGCGTCGATCCGCTCCTTGGTCGACAAGCCCATCTTGATCAGGTCTGGCACGGGGATGCCGTTGACGGTCGAATAGGCGGGGACCGGGACCATCGTGTCGCCGTGGCCGCCGAGCACGAAGGTGTTCACGTCGCGCACCGAGACCTTGAACTCGTCGGCGATGAAGTGACTGAATCGTGCACTGTCGAGCACGCCAGCCATCCCGACCACCATGTTGTGCGGCAGGCCGGAGAATTCACGCAGCGCCCAGACCATCGCATCGAGCGGGTTGGTGATGCAGATTACGAACGCGCCGGGGGCGTGGTTCTTGATGCCCTCGCCGACCGCCTTCATCACCTTGAGATTGATCCCGAGCAGGTCGTCGCGGCTCATCCCCGGTTTGCGCGGGACGCCTGCGGTGACGATGATGGCGTCGGCCCCGGCGATGTCGGCGTAATCGTTGGTGCCGGTGATCTTGGCGTCGAAGCCTTCGACCGGGCCGCACTGCGACAGATCGAGCGCCTTGCCTTGGGGCACGCCCTCAACGACGTCGAACAGGACGATGTCGCCCAGCTCCTTCTGTGCCGCGAGATGCGCCAGTGTCCCGCCGATATTGCCTGCGCCGATCAGCGCGATCTTCTTGCGTGCCATGCCATGCCCCTTCCCGGAATCCCGCGGGTCAGACGCGCTATGGGACAGCCATTCCTACCCGCAAGAGGATCGGCACCCGGCGAAACACGAGCGGCCTAGACGTAGGGGAAAGACAAGGCAACCGGGAAAACCCCGACCACTGGATTTATTTCTGATAACGGTTCGCAGTAGCAGAAAGGTCTATTTGCGGCTCAAGCGGTCAACCGTCGCGCACCTTCGTGTTCTTGCACCAGCAGCAGCGCGGCGAGATAATCGGGCACCGCGCGACTGAAATAATAGCCCTGGCCAAGGGTACAGCCCGCCGCTCGCACCGCGCGGACTTGCTCGACCGTCTCGAGCCCTTCGGCGACGATCTCCATCTCCAGGGTATTGGCCATCTCGGCCACGGCGCGGATGATCGCGTCGCTCTTGCGGCCAACGTCGAGCCCCGAAACGAAGCTGCGGTCGATCTTGATCTTGCTGAAGGGATATTTGTCGAGATAGCCGAGTGACGAATAGCCGGTGCCGAAGTCGTCGAGCGCGAAGCGGACCCCTTCGGCGGCGAGCTGGCGGATAAAGTTGTCCGTTGTCTCGTCGGCCTCGAGGAACACGCTCTCGGTGATTTCGAGTTCTAGCCGAGAAGGCTTCAGTCCGGCCTCGCGGATCGCGCCAAGAATGCCCAGCGCCGCACCCGGCGCGCGCAGTTGCAGCGGCGAGAGGTTGACGCATAGGGTCACGTCCTCGGGCCACTGCGCCGCGGTCTTGGCGGCCTGCGCAGTGATCCAGTTGCCCAGCGTGATGATGACCCCGGTCTCTTCGGCGACGGGGATGAATTCGTCGGGTTTGAGCTCGCCCTTTTCCGGGTGGAACCAGCGGACCAAGGCTTCGAAACTGCGAATGCGGCCCGTGCCGAGATCGACGATCGGCTGGAAATAGATCGAGAGCTCTTCGCGCTGGATCGCAAGCCGCAGTTCGGATTCGATCTCGCGGCGACGGACCAGGTCGCGGGTCATCGACGGGTCGAAGAAGCTGAACTGGTTCCGCCCGTTGACCTTGGAATGATATAGCGCGAGGTCCGCGCCCTGCATCAGGCTGTCAATGTCGTTGCCGTCGTCGGGCATCATGGCAATGCCCATCGACGAATGGATCTGTAGCCGATCTCCATCGATCCTGATCGGCTGGGTGATCGCCTCGAGCAGGCTGGCCGCGAGCGTCTCTAGCTCGCCGCGGCTGTCGGTCTCGCAGGCGATAATGAACTCGTCGCCGCCGAACCGCGCGATCGTGGCGTCGGGCGGGCACTGCTTGCGCAGCCGGGTCGCGATTTCAGACAGCACCCGGTCGCCTACCGGGTGGCCGAGCGTGTCGTTGACCTCCTTGAAGCGGTCGAGATCGAGCCAGAACAGCGCAAATTTGCGGTTGCCCTGAAGCCGCATCAGCCGCTCGACTAGGTGGTGGTTGAGACCCGCGCGGTTGTACAGCCCGGTGACCACGTCGGTCCGGGCAAGGAGCTGCATCTTTTCTGCGAGGCGGGTGCTCGTCTCGGCGGCGGCGATCGAGGTACGCATCACTTCGAAGATCGATACCGAGATGGAGATCATCGCGGGCAGGAATAGCGCTGTGATCCCCGCGAGGACGCGATGCGCGAGATCGGGCGAGATCGCGCCGGCAATGATCACGGGTCCGGCCGCGAGGACCAGTTGGCCGATCGCAATGGCTGGGCGCCCGGCATTGCGCGACGCCATCGCGGCGCCATAGCTCATCGCGTTCGCGACCGTCAGTGTTTGGACGCTCGACGGCGCGTTGAGCACCATACACTGCGCGGCGATCAGGCCGCATACACCGGCGTAAGCGAACGCCCCGACTTCGAACAACAATTCCAGCAGCGATTTCTTGAGCGACTGGAGCCGGGGCAGCAGATAGGCCATGACCATGCGCACGGTTGCGATGGCAGTCAGGAGTACCGCACTGTTCCTCAGCCTCGGGTCGCCCACCTCGACGGCCGCGCACCATGCCATGACAATGCCACACAGCGCACCGATGAGCATGTTGCTCGGTTGCTGGTACAGTCTCTCGATCAGAAGCCTCCGGACGTGTTCGTCCGTCGCGCTGGTCGGAAACAGCCACTGCAAACTGGGGCGGAAACGCGCGATCTTTCGGCTCCTAGGTTGCTTGTCGCCTAGAGATTTATCATCAAGCAATCGTTAACGAACGCAGGGCAGCTCGATCTGGGTCGATAGCCAAGCCCGCAGACTCTGAACCGGGAGCGGGGAGTGAAAGCGTCTCCATTTTGCGGGGCAACGGGTACGATCGGCGGCGCGCCCTTGCTCGTCGCGGAAGCGCACCTTGATCCCGAGTTTTCCCTCGCCTGACCCCCGCCGCAGGGCTCATGTGCGGCGACTCAGGGAATGATGAGTACTTCGCGAAGCACCATTGGAACGCCAGCCGCGCTTGCGGCATCGCCAAACTTTCGTTAAAGAGGCCCGTAAACTGCGTAATTCATTCGCTTTGCGGGGGCCGACAGCAAATGGCCGTAGCTTTGGCCGCGCCGCCTGCCGCAACGCGGACAGGCGATGGAGAAGGGCAGTCGCGTGCGCAAATCCACGCGCTGATCGCGCCGTTTGCGAAGGCCAACTCGGTTCAGGGTTACAAGTCGTTTGCGGTCGATCTGGCGCTATACGCGTTCGGTATCGTCGCTGTGCTATTCTTCGACAACCTAGCTGGGAAAATCGCCGGAGGGCTCGTCGCCGGCGCCGCTCTGGTGAATCTGGGCGCGCTCCTGCACGAGGCTGCGCACCGTGCGGTGGTAAAGTCGCGGCGGGGCAACAAGGTGATCGCGGTCATCAGCATGACCTTGTGCCTGTTCAACTACCGGCTGTGGATTTACGATCACCACGTGTTGCATCACGCCCGCACGAACGTGAAGGGCAACAACTTTCTATCGCCGATCACCTTTCCCGAGTATCGCGCGATGTCCAGCCTGCGCCGTGCGCTCTATCGCGCCTATCACTCGCCGTCGGGCGCAGGCATCCTGCTCTACTTCCTGATCGAGCGCTGGCCGACCGTGCATTTTTACCCGGGTTCGTGGCTGCCGCAGCGGTTTCGCCGCTCGGCGCTTGGATATGCCGCGCTGCAGGCCGGGTTCGCGGCGGCTCTGATCGGCGTGCTGATAAGCGTCCCGTTGGCGACCGGCGCCAGCGTCGCCGCTTCGGTGCTGTGCGGTTTCGTCCTGCCTTACACGATCTGGTTCGCGACGTTTTCGATGACCGTGTTCCTTCAGCACACGAATCCGCAGGTGCGCTGGTACCGGGACGCAGCAAGCTCTCCGCCCGAAGCGCTGTCGGTCCATGTCGGCATTCCCCACTGGATCAACCACATGTCGCACTATGGGCTCGAACATCCGGTGCACCACGTATCGGCGATCATTCCACACTACCGGCTGAAAGAGGCGCAGGCCGTGCTGGCGGGGATCGCCTCGCCACCGGTGATCTTCATGCGTTTCACCGCAGCCAATCTGCGCGACGTCGTCACCCGCTGCCGCCTCTACGACTACGACGCGCACGCCTGGATGGATTTCGACGGCGAGGTCACGGCGCTCCCGCTTGAGCGCGGCGCGATGCGCGCCGCACCGCCGGTAGGCGAGCATCTTCCCGAGCAGGCCGAACCCGCCTCGCCGGGCGCTATCTATCGCTCTGAGCGCGAAATCGCGGCGCGGCAGCAGGCCGCACTCAGCAATCAGGAAAACGTCTGATCGGTTCCGGCCGAGCCGGCATTCGGGTCAGCGTGCGGGAGCCGACCGGGTGCCGAAGTCTTCGCTTCCCATCCGGCCGGCCAACTCCACCGCCAGCTTGCGGTCGAGCGTGCGGGTGATTGCCATCCACCAGCGATAGCGTTCGCGATCACCATGGAAGAATGCGGCTTCCGCCTCGCTCTGCGCACGATGCCCGGCGCCCAGGCCATGGTCGGCGAACAGGCGCAGCGCTGCACGCAGCAAGGCGTCGCCTTGGGCATCGCTTCCATTGTCGTTCACCGCTGCGCAAAGCCCGGCTACGGGATTGAAAGGGCTGAAGCGAACGGCGTTTGTGGGGAACCGCGCGGCGCGGTTGAGGGATGACATGGGAGCGACTCCGGTATCGATCGGGGGGACGACCGTTGTCGCAGGGACCCGCTAACGTTCGGTGCGCGGGAATGGTTTCGTCGCGTTAACGTGTCTAGCTTGCGCTCGGTTCAGCCCTTGGGCGAGGCAATCCACCGCCCACTGTCGCGATATTCCGGGCGGATCTGGCCGGAAGCGGACAGGGCGTCGCCCGCCACCGGGGTATGGGCAAGTGCGGGGTGCGCATCGCCAAAAGGAAGAGCCGGTCTTGCCAGCGAACCGGCCGTGCTGTCCCACGCAGCCGCCCAAGTCTGAGCCACCGCCAGCGGATCCGCCTGAAGCAGCGGCGGCGGCAAGAACGGGCGCGGGTTCGGTGCCGCGACGGGCTCGCCGCCCCGATAGCGGTCGGTAAAGGCCCCCGCCGTCCCCGCGCCGCCAGGCAGGCGATAGAATAGGTGCGCGCCGATCGCGCCGATGAATGTCTGCCGCTCCGCCCAAGCGGGATGAACCGCGGCGGTATGGTAGTACGTTGCGAGTCCCACCGGGGCATAGACCTCGCCCGCCAGCGCACGTTCGGCCACCCGGCGCGCACGATCCCACCACATCCGCACGGGCGCGCGTGCCAGCGAACCATCGCAAGCAAAACTGAACTGGCAGCCGGGCCGCTCGGACCCTTGAAAGACGACGCCGCAGACGCTGTTCGGCCACTGCGGATGCGCGATGCGGTTTAGCACGACTTGCGCCACCGCACGCTGGCCAGCGTCGGGCTCGGCCGCGGCTTCATGGTAGATGGCGGTGGTCAGGCAACTGAGTGCACGAGAGCGGTCCCGCGCCGTTCCTGCCAGGAAGGTCGGACGGGCAATGGCGTCACCTAAACGAGCGTCGAGCGGGGCGGGGCGTTCGCTGGAGCGCGCCGCGCGTTCGGGCGCAACCACGCCGCTGTCGCTGTCGAGGTAATAGAACGCCGATCCGGGAAAGTTCTCGCCCGCGGCCTCGAACGGCTGGAGCCGCGGCGCGTTCGCTTGCGCCGCGGAGGGCTGCAGCGCCGAGCCGTCCCAGCCGAACGGGCTGAGAACGGCCAGCGCGGCGATCGCGGCCAGCGCCGCCGGGCGCGCGACCCGAGGACCGGTAGGCCGGACGACTGCGCGGGACTGGTGCGCCCCCGCGATCTTCGCCAGTTCGCCAGGCGTCACCGCGCGCGCACCTGGAGGTGGCGCCTCGGGTAAAGCGAACGGGCGGTATTCGATAACGAGCGGCATCGGTTCGAGAAATTCCTGGCAGGCTCGACTAACCGACCGCGCCGCTTCCCACAGCAGCCGATTGCCCCGCGTGCCACGGCGGCACACCGACCAGTCGTAACGTGAAAGGGTTAAGCTCGCATGGCGCGGCTTGCCGTTTCGATGCGCGCGGCGTAAGCGCCGCGGCGACGTCACCGGTTGTCCGCGTATCACCTTCGGGTGGAGCAAGGGCCGAAGAGGGAAGGGGGTTCGATGCCCCCGCTGCCCCCGCAACTGTGACCGGGGAGTGCCGCTCCCGAATGCCACTGGCCGCGTCTTCGGACAACGCCGGGAAGGCGGGGCGGCATGACGATCCGGGAGCCAGGAGACCTGCCAGCGACGGTCGTTCCGCAGCCGGGCGGGGTGTACCGGAATGCAGCGAGGCCCAGGCAATCCCGCCCGGACCTCCGCCATGAACGGCGTTCGTTCAAGGCCGGAGGTTTGCCCATGAAGTATCTGATTCTCCCTGTTGCCGCTCTTGCCGGGGCAGCTCCCGCGTACGCCGAAGATGCGATCGCCGCCGCCGACAGCGTGCGCGACGAGTCGATCACGGTCGTCGCAACCGGTGATCCGATCGCGGTCGATCGGGCCGGACAGCCGGTCAGCGTGATCGCGCGCGACGAGATCGACCGCATCCAGGGCGCCGATCTCATCCGTGTTCTCGAACGCGCGCCGGGGGTGACGATCACCCGCAATGGCGGGGTCGGCGGGTTCACCGGAGTGCGTGTGCGCGGTGCCGATGCCGAACAATTGCTGGTGCTGATCGATGGGGTCCGCGTGGCAGACGTGGCATCACCCGGGGGTGGGTTCGATTTCGGCAACCTACTGGCGGGTGGCATCGACAAGTTGGAACTGCTGCGTGGCTCGAACTCGGTGGTCTGGGGCAGCCAGGCGGTCGGGGGGGTGCTGGCAATCACCAGCCGCGAACTCGATGGGGCGGACGCTTCCGCCGAATACGGCGCGCACGACAGTTTCGATGGCTCAGTCGCCGCTGGCCTTGCCGGCGACAGCTACGCGATCACGCTGAACGGCGGCTACAATCGCACCGATGGCGTCTCCGCCGCCGCGACCGGCACTGAGCCAGACGGCTTTCGCCAATGGCGCGTGGGTGGACGCGGACGGGTGGAGATCGCCAGCGGTCTTAGCGCGACGCTGACCGGGCGCTACGTGGATGGTAAGCTTGACCTCGATGGCTTCCAGTTCGTCTTTCCGTTCGGTTTCATCGACACCCCCGAATACCAGACCACCACGGAAGCCTCCGGCCGCGCCGGGCTGAACTACGAGGCCGGGTCGCTTCGCCTCGCGGCTGGCTATGCCATCTCCGACATTCGTCGCGCGAATTTCGACCCGACATTCGGCGCTTCGCCCAATTTCGCATCGAAGGGCCGCAGTGAGCGTGCCGACCTGACCGGACACCTCGATCTACCGGCCAGCCTCTCGCTAGACTTCGGCGCGGACAGCGAATGGACGCGCTATTCGACCACGTTCGACGCCAAGCACACGGCGCGCCTTTCCAGCGGACATGCCCTGCTCGGATACCATGCCAACCGGATCAACCTCGCCGCAGGCGCGCGGATTGACGATCACAGCCGCTTCGGCAGCGAAGTGACGCTGGGCGCCAACGGAAGTGCCGATATGGGCGGCGGCTGGCGGGTACGGGCGAGCTACGGCGAGGGGTTCAAGGCACCGACGCTGTTCCAGCTCCTCTCCGACTTCGGCAACGCCGCGCTCAGCCCCGAGCGCAGCCGCGCCTACGACATCGGCATCGAGCGCGGCGACCGCAACGCAGCCCTGCATCTGGCGCTGACCGCGTTCCGCCGCGACAGCCGCGACCTGATCGACTTCGTTTCGTGCTTTGGGATCAGTGGGGGAATCTGCACCAACCGCCCATTCGGGACTTACGACAACGTCAAGCGCGCGCGCGCCGAAGGGATCGAACTGGAACTGGGCGCTAAGCTGTCAGGCCGCTTCACCGCGCAGGCCGCCTACAGCTATACTCGCAGCCGCAACCGTGCGACGGGCCTCGATCTCGCGCGCCGCCCACGCCATGCGGTCATGGTGTCGGCCGATTGGGCGACGCCGTTGGGCGGTCTGGCACTGGGCGGCGACTTGCGGCTGGTGGGCGACAGCTTCGACGACGCGGGCAATTTTTCCCGCCTCGATGGGTACGCGCTGGCGACCGTGCGCGCGAGCCTGCCCCTTGGCGAGCAACTCGAGCTGTTCGCGCGGGTCGAGAACCTGACCGACGCGCAGTACCAGACCGTCGCCGGCTACGGCACCTACGGTCGCAGCACTTACGTTGGCGCGCGCGCGCGGTTTTGATCGGGCGGGCGTTCCTCGCGGGTTTCGTCCTGGCCATCGGCGGGTGCGGGCGCGATGCGCCACCCGCACCCGCGGCGCATCCCACCATCGTCAGCCTCAACCCCTGCGCCGACGCGATCCTCGCCCAAGTCGCGGCGCCGGGGCAGGTGCTGGCAATCTCGCACTACAGCCATGATCCGCGCGGCAGCTCGATGCCGCTGGCGCAGGCGCGGCGCCTTCCGGCCACCGGCGGCACGGTCGAGGAGATCGCCGCGCTCGCGCCCGATATTGTCGTCGGCGACAGCTTCACCGCTCCCGCCACGCGCGCCGCGCTGCGCCGGTTGGGGGTGGGCTTCGCTGAACTGCCGATCGCCCCCACCGTCGCCGCGAGCGAGGCGCAAATTCGCTTCGTCGCGCGCCTGACTGGGCGGCCTGCGGCTGGCGACCCGCTGATCGCCCGTATCGAGCAGAGCCTGGCCGATGCCGCTCCGCCGCCGGACTGGACCCCGCCACGGACGATCGTCTGGCAGGGCGGCGGGCTGGTCGCGGGCGATGAGACTTTGATCGCCGAACTGATGGCGCGCGCGGGATTCCGCTCCGCCGCGGCGACGCGCGGGCTGGGGCAGGGGGCGATCCTGCCGCTCGAAGCGATGCTTGCCGATCCGCCACGGGTGATCCTGGCCGCGGGCGACCCCCGCGCCGAGCAGGATCGCTTGCTGCGCCACCCGGTGCTGGCGCGATTGCACCGAACCGCCAGCGCCCGGCTCGCCCCCAGGCTGTTCTATTGCGGCGGGCCGAGCATACCCCGGGCCATGGCGCGACTGGCGGCGATTCGTCGCGATCTGGCGCACCGGTAATGAGTCGCCCGGTCCTCGTCCTTCTGGCCGCAATCACGCTAGCCCTGCCGCTGTCGCTGCTCGCCGGGCGGGTGTGGATCGACCCGTTTCATCCACCTTTCGCCGCCGCGCCCGCGATCCTGCTGGAATTGCGCCTGCCGCGCGGAATGCTGGCGCTGGTACTCGGCGCCGGGCTGGGCGGTGCGGGCGCGGCGATGCAAGGCTATCTGCGCAATCCGCTCGCCGACCCCGGTCTGTTCGGGATCGCGCCAGGCGCGGCGCTTGGCGCGGTGCTCGCGTTGCTGGCGGGGGCGAGCGCAGCCTTTGCGCTGCCCGTGGCGGCGCTGATTGGCGCGGGGTCTGCAATGGCCTTGCTCGCGCTGATCGCCGGGCGGACCGCGGGAGTCACGCTGTTCACGCTCGCGGGGATGATGATCGCCAGCCTGGCGGGGGCTCTGACCAGTCTGGCGATCAGCCTCGCCCCCAATCCCTTTGCGCTGAGCGAGATCGTGACCTGGCTGATGGGCGCACTGACCGATCGCGGCTGGCCCGACGTATGGATCGCCGCGCCTCCCACGGTCCTGGGATTGCTGGTGCTCGCGCGCGCCGGACGCGACCTCGATGCGCTGACTCTGGGCGAACCAGCCGCTCGCTCGCTCGGCGTCGATCCGCGCCGTTTGCAGGGGCTGATGATCGTCGGCGTCGGGTTGACCGTAGGTGCCGGGGTCGCGGTCGCGGGGATCATCGGTTTCGTTGGGCTGATGGTGCCGCACCTCGTCCGCCGCTTCACCGACCGGCGGCCATCGCGGCTGATCCTGCCGAGTGCGCTGGCGGGCGCGCTGCTGGTGCTGGTTGCCGACATATTGTGCCGGATCATGCCGCTGGCCGGGGGTGAGTTGCGCCTGGGTATCGGCCTTTCGCTACTCGGCGCGCCGTTCTTCCTCGGTCTCCTGCTGCGGATGCGCCGGGGGCTGGCATGACCCTGGCGCTGCACAAGGCGACTGTGCCCGGGCGGCTCGACGAGGCCTCGCTCGATCTGAAAGCAGGCGAGATCACCGCGATCTGCGGCCCCAACGGCGCGGGCAAATCGACGCTGCTTTCGGTCATGGCCGGCTTGCTTAGGCCCGAACCAGGCACCGCCACCTGCGACGGTTCGCCGCTCGCCACGCTGCCCGCCCGGTCGCGCGCGCAGGCGATCGGGTATCTTCCCCAGAACGCCGAAGTCGCCTGGGACGTCGATGTCAAGACGCTCGCCGGGCTGGGCCGGCTGCCATGGCGCGCCTCCCAAGCCGAAGACCACGCGGCGATCGATGCGGCACTGGCCGCCACCGATCTCGTCGCGCTCGCCCATCGCTCCGTTTCTCAACTCTCCGGCGGTGAGCGTGCCCGCGCCCTGCTGGCGCGGGTGCTGGCAGGCGAGCCGCGTTGGATCCTCGCCGACGAGCCGCTCGCCGCGCTCGATCTGGCGCACCAGGCAGCGCTGCTGCGGACGTTTCGCGCGCTGGCGAACGAGGGCGTTGGTGTGGTCCTCGTCCTCCACGACCTCGCCCGCGCGATAAACGGCGCGGATCGCGCGATCGTGCTCGAAGGCGGCCGGATCGTCGCCGATGGGCTACCGCAAATTGCACTCTCGGCAGAGCGCCTAGCGCAAACTTGGGGCATCGAGGGCAGCTGGATCGGCGCGCCGGGGCAGATGGCGCTCTCGCTGTCGTGAAAGACCTTCCCACCTAAAATACCAATTGTCGTTTCCCCCGCCCGGCGCGAGATCGTCGCATAGAAACGATTCGGGATTGCACAGTGTCACGCGCTCAACTCGTTGAAATGACCCGGTCGCTGATCGCGCATGCCAAGGCCGGCACCATCGATCAGGCCCCTGCGGTGGCCCGTATTCCCGTTTCCGCTTATACCGATCCGGCGCTTTTCGAGCTGGAAAAGAAGCGCATTTTCCGACGCTTGCCGCTGATGCTGGCGCCGTCGAGCGAATTGCCGGAACCCGGCAGCTACAAGGCGATGACCGTCGTCGGCGTCCCCGTGTTGCTCACCCGCCAGAAGGACGGCAGCGTGGCTGCGTTCCTCAACATGTGCACCCATCGCGGCAATCCGGTGGCGCAGGGCGAGGGCAAGGCCAGCCGGTTCGTCTGCGGCTATCACGGCTGGACGTTTAAGAACGACGGCACGCTGCTCGGCGTCGCCTCGTCCGACGACTTCGGCGCGATCGACAAGGCCGCTCACTGCCTGAAGCGCTTTCCGGTGCTCGAGCGCGCGGGGCTGGTCTGGGCGATCCTCGATCCGGCCTCGACGCTGAGCATCGAGGACTACCTGTGCGGGTATGACGACATGCTGGCCAACTTCGGCTTCGATGGCTGGCACGTCTTCGCCAAGCGGACGATCAGCGGTCCGAACTGGAAGACCGCGTACGACGGCTATCTCGATTTCTACCACCTGCCGGTGCTCCACGCGAGCACCTTCGGCTCCGATTTCTTCAACCGCGCCAACTTCTTTGCGTGGGGTCCGCACCAGCGGCTGACCAATCCGACCGGAACCTACACCAAGCTGGGGACCGACCAATCGATCGATCTCGCGGCGATGGACGAAAAGGACTGGCCGATCGATGCGCTCATGGCGGGGGTGTGGACGATCTTCCCGCACATCTCGATCGCCAGCTTCTATGGCGGCAACGCGCGCGCGGTGCTGATCTCGCAACTGTTCCCAGGCGACAGCGTGGGCGAAAGCGTGACCAACCAGTATTACCTGATGGAGCGCGAGCCGACCGACGCCGCGACAATCGAAGGTGCCCACCAGCAGTTCGATTTCCTCAAAACCGTCGTCGAGGGCGAGGACTACGCCACCGGCAAGCGCCAGCACGAAGCGCTGATGTCGGGGTTGACCGATCACGTGCTGTTCGGGCGAAACGAGGGCGGTGGCCAGGCCTTCCACGGCTGGGCGGAGCGCTTGGTCGCGGCAAGCGATGACGAGCTGAAGCGGATATTCGCCGCCGAGCGGGTGGCTGAAGCGGCGGAGTGACTGACGTAGCCAAGCGCGTCGTCGTCCTCGGCTCGGGCGGGTCGGGGCTGACAGCCGCCATCGCCGCTCACGACGCGGGCGCGCAGGTTACGGTTTACGAAAAGCACGACCTGGTCGGTGGCACCACCGCGTGGTCGGGCGGGATGATCTGGATTCCCGGCAACCCGCACGAAGCAAAGCTCGATGTCGAGGACAGCCGCGAGAAGGCGCTGACCTATCTGATGGCGCTCTCGCACGACATGATTCCGCAAGATCTGGCCGAGGCGTTCCTCGATGCGGGCCCGGCGATGGTCGGCCATCTCGAAGCCAACGGCCCGGTGCAGTTCCGCCCGATCCCGGAATTCCCCGATTATCACGCCGAGCATGCCGGCGGGATGCCGCGCGGTGGACGCTCGCTCGATTGCCCGCTGTATCCGTTCGAGGAACTCGGCGAGTGGCGCGACCGGGTGACCCGCTCGCCCTATTATCCGGACCCTCGCTATTCGATCTTTGATTCACCCCTGGGTCAGGCGCGGCCCGAGCCGGTCGCTGCAGCGGAACTTGAGCGCCGGGCGCAACACGACGAACGCGGGAGCGGTCAGGCGTTGATCGGACGGCTGCTGCGCGCCTGCCTCGATCGCGGGATCGAGCCGGTGACCGGCGCGCGCGCTTTGCAACTGGTCCTAAGGGACGGTGCGGTCCGCGGCGTGGTTATAGAGATTGCCGGACAGGAAATCACGGTCGAGGCCGACGCGGTCATTCTCGCCACCGGCGGGTTCGAATGGGACGAGGACCTCAAGCGCGCGTTTCTGCGTGGGCCGATGACCCATCCGGTATCGATCCCCACCAACACCGGCGATGGCCTGCGCATGGCGATGCGGATCGGCGCCCAGCTCGGCAACATGCGCGAAGCGTGGTGGATGCCGGTTCACGAGGTCCCGCGCGAGGACGTTTCGACCGGGGTGGTCCTCGTCGCCGGGTCGCGCGCGCTGCCACGCTCGATCATGGTCAACCGCAAGGGCCGCCGCTTCGTCAACGAGGCGGCCAACTACAACGCCTTCGGCGCGGCTTTTCATGAGCACGACGTGAGCGCGTTCGACTATGCCAACCTGCCGTGCTGGCTGGTGTTCGACCAAGGCTATATCGACGATTACGGCTTCGGGATGATGGGCGGGGTGCCGGGCGAGCCGCCGCCGCAATGGGTCATGCGCGCGGACGGCCTGGCCGAACTCGCGCGGCGGCTCGGGTTGCCCCAAGGTGCGCTGGAGGCGACAGTCGAGCGCTGGAACTCGATGGTCGCGAAGGGCCGCGACGAAGACTTCTCGCGCGGCGAGGCGGCACATGACATCTGGTGGGGCGATCCCGCGCAGCGTGGCAGCGTGGCGGCGACGCTCGGGCCGCTCGAGCATGGCCCGTACTACGCGATCGAGATCAAGAGCGGCGCGCTCGGCACCAAGGGTGGTCCCAAGACCGATTGCAACGCGCGCGTGCTCGACGTCGATGGAGCGGCGATTGCCGGCCTTTACGCTGCGGGCAACGTCATGGCGAGCGCGATGGGGATGACCTACGGCGGACCGGGCGGCACGATCGCGCCGGGGATGGTGTTCGGCTTCCTCGCCGGGTGTCACGCCGCGGGCGATCCGTTCTTCACGGGAGAAGTCCGCTGAGCGACGCGCATCACGGCAAGGGTGTCGTCGTCACCGGAGCCGGTGGCGGTATGGGCCGCGCCATCGCGCTCGCTTTCGCGCACGCCGGGGCGCACGTGGTCGCGGGCGACGTCGATGAAGCGGGGCTGGCCGATACCCGCGGCCTGTTCGGCGGGGCCGCTGGAACGCTGGAAACGATGCGCGTGGATGTGCGCGACGAGGCGGCGATGGCGGCGCTGGTCGATGCCGCGGTGGCGCGTGCCGGACGGCTCGACGTGATGGTCAACAATGCCGCGGTGCTGGGCGCGTGGGTCCCGATCGCGGAGCAGGAGCGCGCCACGCTCGATCTGGTGATCGACGTCAACCTGAAGGGCACGGTGCTCGGCATCAAGCAGGCGTTGCGCCACATGATCCCCGCGCGCAGCGGCGTGATCGTCAACCTCGCCTCGGTGCAGAGCTTCCGCGTCGCCTACCCCGGCGCGGCGTTCTATGCGGCGAGCAAGGCGGCGGTGGTCTCGCTAACCCGTTCGGCCGCGCTCGAGAATGGCCAGTTTGGCATCCGCGCGGTGGCTATCGCGCCCGGTCCGATCGACACTCCAATGCTGCGCGGCACGGGCGGCGAATGGCCTCCGCCGATCGTCGCGCAGGTGCCGCTCGGCCGGGTGGGCGAGGTCGAGGAAGTGGCGGCGGCGGCGCTGTGGCTGGCTTCCGATGCCGCTTCCTACATCAGTGGCGCAACGCTGCCCGTCGATGGCGGCTGGCTGGCACCCTGAACCCCAACCGCCTCACCCGAACGCGGGGCGGTGGTTGCTTTCGCTCCAGTCCTGGCGGTCGGCCCACTCCTGCAGCGGTTCAAGCTTGCCTTCGAGCTCCGGGAACCGCTCGTAGACGTGGTCCATGTCGACGCTGAACGGCTTGGTCGGGGCGGTGTTGTTGTATTCGTAGAACGCGGCGATCCCGGCGGCGAAGTCCTTGCGGTTCTCCGGCGGCATTTCGTCGCCGGCCGCCCGGACCAGATAGTCGCCGAATTCCTGTGGGGTGCACGGATCGTACTTGATCGGCTTCTTGAAGGTCTTCGAGAGTACCTCGGTCACCTGCTTGCCCACGAGCCGCTCCGGTCCGCCTATGTTGAGCCACGCGCCCTCCATGTCGGGCCGCTCGATCGAGGCGAGCATGAATTTCGCGACGTCGTCCAGGCTGATCCAGTTGGCCTCCAGACTGGGGTTGTGCGGATAGACGTAGCGATCCTCGTTGACGATGAACGGACGCGCCCAGTTGGTCAGCAAATTGTCCATGAACAGCACCGATCCGAACACCGTGCCCGGCGCGCCCGAGCGCCACAGCGCGTTGATCCCGGCGGTGTTGCCGGCGTAAGTATGCGCATCGCCGGGCTTGTCGGGAATCCAGCTAGACGTGTTCCACACCACCCGCTTGACCCCGGCGGCGGCACCGGCCTTGCCGACCTCGCCGACCAGCACCGCCCGGTCGGCGCGGGCCTGGAGGGGGTGGGTGTAGAAGATGTAGTCGCTGCCCTCGAACGCGGCGGTATAGGTCTCGGGCTCGTAAAGATCGATCGGTCGGACTTCGACGCGCTCGACCCCGTCGATCCGCGCCCCGGCGAACGGGTCCTCATGGCGCGACAGGGCACGGACATCGTACCCGGCGGCGAGCGCCTGGCGGACTTGCGCCATGCCCTGGCGACCCGATGCGCCGACGACGGTGATGAGGGCCATGTGCGAATTCTCCCGATGAGTTTGGTTCTTGCCGCCAGCCTATGGTCGCACCCCGCCAGCCGCACCGGGCGAATTTGATAGCGGCCTAGCCATTTCGCTGGTTGGCGATGGCGGTTCGCGGGAGGACATCCCCAAAGATGACCATAGTGAACCGCCACTGGCGGCTCGACGCGCGCCCGCAAGGCGATGCGTTCGAAGACGCGCTGACGCTCGCCGAATCACCGCTCGCCGCGCCCGGCGACGGGCAGATCGTGTTGCGCAACGAACTGCTCTCGATGGATGCGGGCACGCGGATGTGGATGAGCGACCGCACCGACGGCTATCAGCCGCCGCTGCCGCTGGGCTCGACGATGGTCGGGCTGGTCATCGGACGAGTGGTCGCGACCCGGCACAAGGACTTCGCCGAAGGCACGCTGGTGCGGGCGTTCGGCCAGTGGGCGGACTACAGCACGATCGATCCAGTCTTGGCCGGCGCGGTCGAGCTCGACGAGAGTGTCGCCGACAAGCGTGCCTGGGTCGGCGAGCTGGGGATGAACGGGTGGACCGCGCTGTGGGGGATCGAGCGCACCGGCGCCGCCAAGCCCGGCGAGACCGTGCTGGTCTCTGCGGCGGCGGGCGCGACCGGACTGCTCGCCTGCCAGGTCGCCGCCGCGCTGGGCTGCACCGTCTGGGGCATCGCGGGCGGGGCGGCCAAGCGCCGCGCATTGGTCGAAGAATTCGGGCTGGCGGGGGCGATCGACTACAAGGCCGGCGACGTCGCGGCCAGGCTGGCCGAAACCGGCGGGATCGACGTCTATTTCGATAATGTCGGCGGGCCGCTGCTCGACGAGGTCCTGCCCAAGATGAACCATTACGGGCGTGTCGCCGTGTGCGGGCTGGTTTCCGACTACACGACCGGCCAGCGCACCGCCCCGCGCGAGTACGACCAGGTTCTGATGCGGCGGCTGCGGATCGAAGGGTTCTTCTCGCCCGATTTCATGGACAAGGGCCCGGAGCTCACCGCGCGGTTGCGGACATGGTACGATGCGGGACGGCTGCGCCTGCCATACGACAGCGTCTCCGGCCTGGAAAACGTCCTCGTCGGCTATCGCCGGATGCTGACGGGGGCGAGCCTGGGCAAAGCCATCGTGGAGCTTGTGACATGACCATGCGCCTGGAAGACCGCGAGGCGATCCGCGAGATCGTCGCTCTCTACGCCCACGCCATCGACCGGCGGCGGTGGGGCATGATGGAGCGATTGTTCCACCCCGACGCGACTTTCGGCTTCGGTCCGGTGGTCGGCGACTGGCGCGGTTTTGTCGAACAGGCGCGCGCGATCATCGATCCCTGCACCGCCACCCAGCACCAGCTCGGCCAGACGCTGATCGGGTTCGCGGACGCCGATACTGCACACTGCGAAACCTATCTGACCGCGATGCACATTGTCCCAGCCGGTTACCCACGCCCCGAGGTATTTCCCGATCGCGGCGAAACCTACGCTGCGATCATCGCCGGGCGCTATGTCGACCGGTTCGAGCGGCGGGGCCGCCTATGGCGGATCGCCAGCCGTCAGGGGCTTTACGACTGGCGGGAATACCGCGTGATCGGCGAGGCGGACTTGGCGGGTATGCCCGAGGGCGCCTGCGGCTATCATGATGGGCGCGATCCCTCGACCGCGGTGGTCACGGACTGGCTCTAGCGGCGCAGAATGCTGAACACCCCGGACATCGTGGCGATCGTCTCATGCCCGCAGCGGATTGCGCCGCTGGCATAGCCGATCCGCTTGCCGATCCGGTCGATCCGCGCCTCGGCCTCGAGCCAGTCGCCGAGCCTGGCGGCGCCGAGGAAGTTGACCGTCAGCGTCGCGGTGGCGACGGGCAGCGGTGGTTGCTCGCTGGCGAACAATGCGAAGGACAGCGCGACGTCGGCAAACGTCGTCAGCACTCCGCCATGCGCGGCATCCTGATAGTTGAGGTGGCCTTCGCCGATGCGCAGGCCGACGATCGTCCGGCCATCCGCTTTGCCCAGCCAGTATGGCCCACCGCGGTCCAGAAAGCCCGGCGAGAAATTGGCGGGCTCGAACCCTGCCGGTGGATCTTGCTCGCTCACGCCAGCGTTGTAGCCCGGCGAGCGGCGAACCGGTGCTATGAATTGTGCCAATGGCCGCGCGACCGGGCGCGGGTAAACCGGTGACCATGGGACAGGATGAGGTGATGACCGAAGCGGCGACCGCGTTGCCTCAGGCCTTGGGCGATCTGGTGCGCGAGCACGCGCGAACCCAGCCGGATACCGCGGCCTTCAGCTTTGGCGACGAGAATCTTACTTTCGGCGAGCTCGACGCCGGTAGCAACCGCGCGGCGCAGGGCCTGGCCGCGCTCGGTGTCGGCAAGGGCGACCGCATCGCCTACCTGGGCAAGAACCATCCGCTCTATTTCGAGGTCCTGATCGCCGCGGCCAAGCTCGGCGCGGTGATGACCCCGGTCAACTGGCGGCTGGCCCCGCCCGAGGTCGCCTACATCGTCAACGATTGCCAGGCGAAAGTGCTGTTCGTCGGCGAAGGCTTCGCCGAGATGCTGGACAAGGTGCGCGGCGATTTCGCGCACGTCGCCTCGGTGATCGGGATC
Organism: Novosphingobium sp. Gsoil 351; assembly: GCF_009707465.1. Classification (NCBI taxonomy): domain Bacteria; kingdom Pseudomonadati; phylum Pseudomonadota; class Alphaproteobacteria; order Sphingomonadales; family Sphingomonadaceae; genus Novosphingobium; species Novosphingobium sp. Gsoil 351. Next base: position 1,413,655 of record NZ_CP046120.1, on the reverse strand, counting down.
GACGCGGGAGACGCGGCCTTCACCGATTATCGCCGGTGGCGCGATGGGTTTCCGGCCACCGACCCCCTAGTTCCCGTGGCGCCCGAGGACGACGCGCTCCAGCTCTACACCTCGGGAACGACCGGACGGCCCAAGGGCGCGGTGATGACCCACGGCTCGATCATCTCCTCGCGGCATCGCGACGAGGCCGATCTCAAGGACTGGCAGAAGCCGATCCCCGGCGAGGTCACGCTGCTGGCCATGCCGTGCTTCCACATCAGCGGCACGGGCACCGGGATCGGAACGATCGCCGCGGGAACCTGCTCGATCGTGCTGCCCGAATACGATCCCACCCAGGCGCTCGACCTGATCGCGCGCTACAACATCTCGAAAATCTTCCTCGTCCCCGCCGCGATCCAGATCATGCTCAACCACCCGCGCGTGGGCGAGGTCGATTTCAGCCGGCTGAAGTTCATCACCTATGGCGCCTCGCCGATCCCGCTCGAGCTGATGCGCGCGGCGATGGAGCGGTTCGGCTGCGGCTTCGTCCAGATGTACGGGATGACCGAGACCAGCGGGACCATCGTCACGCTCGATCCCGAGGATCACGTGCCCGAGGGCAGCCCGCGGATGCGCTCGGTGGGCAAGCCGTTGCCTGGCGTCGAGGTCAAGATCATCGACGGCGAGGGCAACGAGGTTCCCGCCAACACGGTCGGAGAGATCGCGACGCGCAGCCCCAAGAACATGCGCGGCTACTGGAACCTGCCCGATGCCACCGCCGCGACGATCGACACCGAAGGCTGGCTGCGCACCGGCGACGCGGGGTACTTCGACGATGACGGGTATCTCTACATCCACGACCGGGTGAAGGACATGATCATCAGCGGGGGCGAGAACGTCTATCCCGCCGAGGTCGAAAACGCCGTCTATTCGCACCCCAAAGTGGCCGATGTCGCCGTCATCGGCGTGCCAGACGCCAAGTGGGGCGAGGCGGTCAAGGCCTGCGTGGTGGTCAAGCCGGGCGAGACGTTGAGCGAGGCCGAGGTGATCGCGCACGCCCGCCAGCACATCGCGGGCTACAAGTGCCCCAAGTCGGTCGATTTCATCGCCGCCCTGCCGCGCAATCCATCGGGCAAGATCCTCCGGCGAGAGCTGCGCGTGCCGTATTGGGAAGGGCGGGAACGGGCGATCAATTGAGATGGCGCTGCCCGTCCGCCAGATCGCCTATTTCTGCGCCGACATCGAAGCCTCCGCGCGGGCGCACAGTGCCTCGTTCGGTTCGGGGCCGTTCTTTCTCGGCCGCCACGTCCCGCTGTCGTGGAGCGAGCATCGCGGCGTGCGTGTGCAGCACGATCACTCGAGCGCCTATGGCCAGTGGGGCGAGGTGATGGTCGAATTCGTCCAGCAGCACGGCACCGACCCGAGCGCGTTCCATGATCTCTATCCCGTCGATTCGGGGCGCCTCGGGCTGCACCACCTCGCGGTCTGGGTCGATCGGCTGGACGAGGCGCTGAGCCATTTCGAGGACGCCGGAATGCCGCTGGCCCAGCTCAGCGAGACCGCGGGCGGCACGCGCTATGCCTTCGTCGATGCCGCCGCCACGCACGGCCACATGATCGAACTCTACGAACCTACGCCGGGGCTGACCGGGTTCTATGCGATGGTCGCCGATGCCGCGCGCGGCTGGACCGGCGGAAATCTGTTACGCGAACTCGGCTAGGCCGTGCCGGCGTCGACCGTGGCGCTTTCGAGCACCATGCGCGCCCGGCACAGCGCATCGGATAGCGCGGCGGCGACCGTGAACGCGACGAACCCGTCCTCGCCCAGCGTTTCGCGAACCTGCGCCGCCGCGGCATCGGTGATCGCGTGGTGCTCGAACGGGATCTGCGCGGCATAGGCGAGCAAGGCTTCGCGGCTTGGGTCCCGTGGCGCCTGCGCCTCGGGCGCGCCGTTCGCGTGAACTCGCGCGATCCGCTGTTGGACCGCGGCGAGCAGGTCCGCGCCGAGGGTGCCGTCACGCCACAGTTCTCCATAGAACCGCCGGAACCGGGCGAGCAGCTCCGGACTGGCCCCGAGCACGCGCTCGACCGCGGGATCGATGGCGACGTGCGGCCCATCGGTGGCGGATGCGCCCCAGGTGCGCCGGGCCGGCGTCGGCAGTTCGGTCCGGTCGAGGTGTTCGGGTTCCAAGCCGAGCGTGATCAGCACCTTGGCGAGCGCCAGGAACAGCATTACGCCCAGCGTCAGCTCGGCGAACTGCGCGCGCGTGAAGTGGCGGTCGATGGCGCGCGACGCCGCTTCGTCGAACAGCGCGGGATCGAAGATCAGCGCGTCGGTGAAGCGCAGCGCGGCCTTTTCGGCCTCGGTCAACGAGCCTGAGTTGGGGTAGTCGTCGGTGACGTCGTCTATCACCGTTTCGTCGAGCCCGGCGGCGATCGGCTTGGCAAAGCGAACCTGCCGGCAGAACGCGCAGGCGGTGATCCGCGCGTTGCGCATCCGGCAGATCTCCTTGACCCGCGCCGAAAGGACGTCGCTGGCCCAGAATGCGCCGTACAAATCGGCGAAGCGGTCGGCGAGCGCCGGTTGGTGGGCGAGGACCGATCCGAAATGGGCGGGCGCGCCCGGGATGGCCGATGAAACACGGGGCACGGTCGACATCGTTGGCAACTCCTCGAACCCGCTCTTACCACATCGGCGCCGCTCGCGGGCTTGTCAGATTTCGCAGGGGACGCGGCCCACCCCCTGTGGCACCGCTCAGGACATCAGCGGGAGACGGACGATGCCGGGACAGGCGCAGGACGTGATCGAGCGGTTCTGGCAAATCCAGGATGGCGGCGATTACACAAAACTGGTCGATCTGTTCGCCGAAGATGCGGTGGTCGAGGACGTGGTCTGGGGGACGCGACGCGGGCGCGACGAGATCATGGCGTTCATGACCACGATGGTGAAGGAAATGGGCGAGCGGAAGATCCACTTCACCATCGACGAGATCTGCGGCGACGATCATTCCTGTTGGTCTCGCTGGACGATGCACTCGCCCGCGGGAACGCGCGGTGGCTGCGGGATTTACAAGGTGGCGGACGGCAAGCTCACGTATTACCGCGACTATAGCGACCCGAGCGAACCGGAGGAACCGGGTGCCTGACGAGGTTTTGCGCGAAGACCACGACGGCTGGGTGCAACTCACCCTCAACCGGCCCGACAAGCTCAACGCGCTGACCGTCGCCATATTTGGCGAATTGCGCGCCCACATCGCCGATCTGGCGACGGCCGAGGGCATAGGTTGCATCGTGCTGCGCGGCGCGGGCAAGTGCTTCTCCGCGGGGCATGACTTGGCCGATATCGCGGCGGGCGAGCGTCCGCCTTCTCGCGGATGGCATTCGGAAACGCTGCGGATGCTCGAAAAACTGCCGATCCCGGTGATCGCGGCGGTTCACGGACATTGCTACACCGGCGCGCTCGAAGTCGCATTGGCGGCGGACTTCATCGTCGCCGCCGAGGGCGCACGGTTCGGCGATACCCATGCCAAGTTTGCGCTGACACCGGTGTGGGGGATGAGCGTGCGGCTGCCGCGCCGCGTCGGCATCGCCACCGCCAAGCGGCTGATGTTCACCGCGCAGATGATCGATGCGGCCGAAGCGGTGCGGATCGGGTTGGCCGAATATGCGATCCCGGATGACGGGTTCGCTACCGAGATCGAACGGCTGGCGGCGCAGGTCGCCGCGCAATCGCACTTCAGTCATGCCGCCAACAAGCGCCTGCTCGAACGCGCCGACGGCGTGCCTGCAGACGCCGCCCTGATCGCCGAATGGATGGACGGCGAGGGTCGCGGGCCGGACATGGAGAAACGCATCGCAGGGTTCACGAAGCGGTAGTTACATCGCCCGGTACTTCGGATGCCCCGATTCCACGATTCGCAGCACCGGCAGCGGAAACACCGGGTCGGGCGTCCCGTCGTTCTGAACGCCCAGCGGCATCGACCAGTCCATCACGTAGTCGCGCTTGATGATCCGCCATTCATCGCCGCGCTTCTCGAATTCGTCGAGATAGCGGCCGCCGAAGAGGTTGCCGGTCCACACCCCGTCGTTCTCGCGCACCCCGGTCGCCTGGCCATAGCATTCGGTGCTGGCGCGCGTTGGGGAATGCAGCCGGATCGCCAGACTCGAGAGCATGTGCCAGCGGCGCTGGCTTGAGCGCTCGATCTTCATCACCACCGGCACGAACTCCGCCGCCGTGCCGGTGAAGAAGGCATAGTCGATCGCCGCCTCCGGCCAATAGCAGCTCGCCTGGCCTTCGTCGTCGAGCCAGTCGAGCGTGCGCGAATAGCGCTGGATCACTTCGGCGATGGCCTGCTTGTCGAGCAGTTCCTGCAGCGCGGGATCGCGGGTCATTGCCGTCCGCTCCACCAGGCCGGGATCGCCAGCGGGAAGCGGGCCTGCGCGGTGCGCATCGCCTCGCTGGCGTCGGCGGGCAGCGGCGGATCGAGCGTCGGCGCAAGATCGCCGCCCGCTCCCTGCACCGGACCGACGTATTCGAGCTCGATCCCCGCAAGCACGTCGGCGAAGTCGTGGCCTTCGTGGTGATCGGACATCTGGTGCGCATAGAACGCCCATTTGTCGGTGAACGATAGCAGGCAATAATAGGCGTTCACCGCCTGGCCCTTCCAGTATTCGTAGCGGACGACGCCGTCCTCGTTGGCGAACGTCTGCGCGACCATGTCGTGCATGATCGCCTCCCACTTGGCTTCCTTGCCGGGCTTGATCTTGATGTGCGCGAGCAAGGTGGTCATGCGGCCGGCTCCAGTTCGAGTTTCAGTTCCATCGTGCCGAGCATGATCCCGGGCTGGTGAAGGAAAGTGTTGCCCGGCGCGTAGGCGATCCCGTCCAGGCCGTCGCACAGCCGGTTCCAGGCGATCGTCTGCTCTAGCCGCGAAAGCCCGGCCCCGGGGCAGACCCGCGGCCCCGCGGAGAAGGCCAGGTGCCGGGTCACCGCCTTGCGATCGAGCTTGAGCGTCAGCGGGTCCTCGAATTCCTCGGGATCGATGTTCGCTGCGGCCCAGCGCAAGTGAAGCGTCGATCCAGCAGGCACTTCCACACCCTGGAACACCTCGTCGCGCGAGGTGATCCGGGTCGAGAGGCCCTGCGTCGGCGAACGCAGCCGCATCCCCTCTTCGATGAACGGGCGGATCGATGCGCGGTCGGCCTTGAGGCGGTCGAACAGGCCAGGCGTCTCGCAAACGATCTGCGCCTGCTCGGCCAATGCGTACTGCGTGGTCTCCAGCCCGCCGATCACCATCGCGTAGACGATTCCGTTGATCTCGTCGTCGCTCAGCTTGCGGTCCAGCGCCTCGTAGCGGACCTGCGTCAAAAAGCTGATCATGTCGTCGCGCGGCGCGGCGCGCTTTTCCCGCACCTTGTCGCGGACGTAGTCCGAAAAACCCGCGAGCAGGCGGAATTTCTCGGCGGTCTGTTCGGCGGTCAGGACGTTGTTGTGCCCGCAGCCGTGGACGTAGGACATGACCTGCGCGTTGCCCCAGATGGCAAGCTGGGTGACGTCCTCCAGCGGGAAGCCGAGCACGCTGGCCATCGTCCGCTGGGGCAGGGGGCGCGCGAAATCGGCGACGAAATCGATCGTTGCGCGGTCCGCGAAGCCCGCGATCAAATCATCGACGTGGCCGCGGATCATCGCCTCGTGCCGCTTCGCACCGGGGCCGACCCACGGATCGGTCAGTTGCTGGCGGTGCGCGCGCCACAGCTCGGGAGTGGGCCGCAGCGCGACGATCGACTGCACCATCGCGTCGATATCGGGCATCTCGCGCGCCATCTTTCCGGACTGCTGGATTTGGGCGACGAGCAGCGACAGCGTCGGCGGGAACCGCTCCCAATCGCGCACCACTCGCGCGATGTCGGCGTATTTGGTCAGGATGAAGGCGTCGCGATCGGGTGTGAGACCTTGGCCCGGCAGGCGCGCGACCGGCGCGGCGTCGTGCAGGATCGGATAGGCCTCGTACCAGTGCTCGGCCGCCCCGGGGCCGAACAGGTCGACGTCGGCCAGCGTGTGCGGGCAGGCCATCGGGCTGAGTTCGTGGTTGACGCGGTGGTCCATCGGCTCAGGCTTCTATCCATTCCGCCAATTGCGGCGGCCTGGGTATCGCCCCAGCCTCGCCGACATAACCACACCCCTTTTGAGAGGATCGGCCTTGGCCCGGATCGCGAAGCTTGCTCCAGAGGATTGGGATCCCCGCCTGCGCGAGGCCGCCCGGCCCGAATCCGCCAGCGATCTGGAACAGGGGCTGACCCGGTTCTTCGCGCATTGCCCCGAACAGGCGCTGGGCCTGATGCAGTTCGGCGGCGCGCTGAAGCGCAACCGCGCGCTGCCCGAGCGCCTGGTCGAGCTGGTCCGCTTGCGCGTCGCGTTCTTCAACCAGTGCCGCAGCTGCATGGCGATCCGCTATTCCGACGCGGTCGCCGACGGATTGAGCGAGGACCTGGTCTGCTCGTTGGCCAAGCCGCACGAGGCCGATAACCTCAGCGATGCCGAGAAGGCGGCGATCCGCTATGGCGAGTTGATGGCGACCGACCATCTCGCGATCGGCGATGCGATCTACGCCGATCTGCGCAAGCATTTCAGCGAGGCGGAGATCGTCGAGTTGGGAATGACGGTGGCATTCTTCGTCGGCTTCGGGCGGCTCGCGGCGACGTGGCACATGGTCGAGGAACTGCCCCCCGCATTCCAGACCGCGGAAACCATCGCCCCATGGGGCCAGGAAAAGGTCCAGGTGCGCTGATGGCTACCCAGGCTCCCGTCAAACCCGCGCCAGCGGTCAACCTGTTCGATGCCGGGCTCCAGCAATGTCCCTATGACGCCTACAAGACGCTGCGCGACGAGGCGCCGGCCTATGAAATCCCCGGCACGGGGATGTGGGTCGTCACCCGCTACGAGGATGTCCGCCGCGTGCTCACCGATCCGGTGGCGTTCCCCAGCACCTCGCAAGACACCCCGTTTCGCGCGGGTTCGGGCACGGTGGAGCGCGCGCTCAAGGTAGAACAGCGTTTCGCCGAGAAGGGCTGGGTTCCGGCGCGCACGCTCAACGGGCGCGACGATCCCAACCACAAGCAGATGCGCGCAATGTTCAACGAGGCGTTCAAGCCGAGCCGGATCAAGGAGATCGATCCGCGTGTCGAGAACCTCGCCTACGAACTGATCGACGCGTTCCTGCCCGATGGCCGGTGCGAGTGGGTCAGCCAGTTCGCGGTGCCGCTGCCGCTCTACATCATCTGCGAGCAGATGGGCGCGCCGCGCGCGGATGCCTGGACGATCAAGCGCTGGACCGATGCGTTCTTCCAGCGGATCAGCTTCATGCTGCCCGAGGACCAGCACCTCGAGATGGTCGACCGCGAGATCGAGGCGCAGCACTATTTCCAGCCGATCTTCGAGCGGTTGCGCAAGGAGCCGGACGATTCGCTGATCAGCGTGCTGGTCAACACCGTGATCCCCGAATGGGGCCGGGCGCTGACCGACGAGGAACTCCACGCCGAAATGATGGCCGACACTTTCGTCGGCGGCAGCGAGACGACGACGAACGCGCTGACCGCTGGAATGAAGCTGCTGATCGAGAACAAGGACGTCTGGCGCCAGCTCAAATCGGATCCCGAACGCTACATGAAGACCTTCGTCGAGGAAGTCGTCCGGCTCGAATCGCCGGTGCAGAGCCTGATGCGCTTCGTGGCGAAGGACACCGAGATGGGCGGGGTCACGATCCCCGGTGGAGCGATGGTCAACGTCCGCTTCGCCGCCGCCAACCGCGACGAGCGCGCGTTCGAATGCCCCGAAAAGCTCGACCTGGAGCGGGCCAAGGCGGGATCGCACATGGGCTTCGGCTCGGGTCCGCACCATTGTCTGGGCGCGCCGCTGGCGCGGCGCGAACTGACCTGGGGGTTCACCGCGGTGGTCGACCGCTTCGAGGACATGTGGTTCGCCGCCGGCAAGAACGACTTTGCGATCCGCCCGCACTTCCTGCTGCGCAGCATGGCCGAACTGCACATCGAATTCGAACCAAGGAAACGCTGACCGTGGCCACGATCCTCGAACCCCCCACCCAGCGCATCGACCGGACCAAGCTGCCCGAACCGGCGCTCTCGACCGGGCCGATCTCGGGCGAGCGTTATTGGTCGCACGATTTCATGCAGCGCGAATGGGACGGCATCTGGACCAAGGCGTGGCTGATCGGCGGCCTTGCCGAGCAGGTGCCCAACCCCGGGGACTACTTCACCTACGACATCGGCCGCGAATCGATCCTCGTCACGCGCGGCGAGGACCAGCGCATCCGCGCCTTCTACAACGTCTGCCCGCACCGCGGGAAACGGCTGGTCGAGGACGAGCAGGGCCACGCCAAGCGCATCGCCTGCGCCTATCACGGGTGGCGCTTCAAGCCCGATGGCGAGCTGACTTTCGTGCCTTGCGCCGAGGATTTTTCAGGCGGCAACCCGTGCGGCCAGGTCAACCTGGCGGAAGTGCGCTGCGAGGTGTTCGCCGGGTTCGTCTGGGTCAATCTCGATCCCGACTGCATTCCCTTGGCGGACCATCTCGGCCCGATCGCCTCGCAGATCGAATGCTACGAGATGGAAAAGATGCGCCGCACCCACTGGGTGACGCTGGACGGCGACTTCAACTGGAAGTGCGTCCAGGACAACTTCAACGAGAGCTATCACCTGCCCTACGTCCATCCCGGCACGGTCTATGTGATGGAGCAGAACTACAAGGACTGCCAGTTCGATCTCTACGCGCCGCACGGACATGCGCGGATGTTCATGCCGGGGTCGCGGCCGTCGAAATCGCTCAAAGGCCAGACCGACGCGGTGATCGAGGCGCTGGGGCGCGAGTTGCGCTATTGGGGCCTCGATCCCGAAGACTTCCGCAGCGATCCGATGGCAATCCGCCCGGTACTGCAGCAGCAGAAGCGCAAGTGCGGGGCCGAAAAGGGCTATGACTACGCCCGCTTCCACGACGATCAGTTGACCGACCACTACCACTACACGGTGTTTCCCAACATCAGCTTCAGCCTGAAACCCGACGGCTGCATCTGGCTGCGCGCCGATCCGCACCCGACCGATCCCGAACGCTGCGTGTTCGACATGTGGTATTTCACCTGGTTCCCCGACGGCGAGACCGACTACTACAGCTACGCGATGTCCGAGGCGGTCGACCTGACCAAACCGGTCGAGCATCTGCGCGGCAAAGTGGGCGAATTGAGCTGCGGCCCGGCGATCGACCAGGACGTCGCGATCTGGTCGAGCCAGCAAAAGGGTTTGCGCTCAAGGGGTTACAAGGGCGGGCACCTGGCGGGACAGGAATCGCGGGTGCGCTTCTTCCACGACACCATCGACCGCTGGCTCGAACGCTAGGGGGCGTTCGCGCGCGCTGCGCTGCGGCCAGCGATGTAGCCGAAGGTCAACGCGGGGCCGAGCGTACCGCCAGCGCCGGCATAAACCCCTCCTGTCGGGCAGGCGATCGCGTTGCCCGCGCCGTAGAGGCCGGGGATCGGCTCGCCAGCGTGGTCGAGCATCTGCCCCGCGCCATCGGTCTGCGGGCCGCCGTTGGTGCCGAGCATCCCCATGCGGATTTCAACCGCGAAATAGGGCGCCTGCTCGACCGGGCCAAGCGTGACCGCCGTGCCGGTGCGCGAGCGGTCGCCGTAGAAATGGTCGTAGGCGCTGGTTCCCCGGGCGAAATCTGGGTCGTGGCCATCGCGGGCGTTGCGGTTGAACCGCTCGACCGTCGTGGTCAGCCCGGCCTCGTCCACGCCGATCTTCGCCGCCAATTCGCCCAATGTGTCGGCGCTGGCGATCCAATCGGGCAACGGCTGGCCCGGCATGATCGTACCGACCGGATAGCGCGCGCGGTATTGCGCGTCGAAGATGAGCCACGCGGGCTGATTTTGGTACGAATACGTCTGCGGATCGAACGCGTGGAAGGCCCCAGCCAGCGCCGAATAGTTCGCCGCCTCGTTGCAGAAGCGCTGGCCTGCGCGGTTGACCATCAGCGAATGCGGGACCGTCCGTTCGATCAGCACCGGGGCGGCGCGCTGCTCACCGGTGGCCCAGCGATCGCCGGGCGGGGCGAGCGTCGGCGCCCACCACGCGCTGGTCATGTTGCCTAGCCTGGCCCCCGCCGCCATCGCCAGCGCCAGCCCCTCGCCGCGCGCGGTAGGGGGCGATGCCGGGGTATCGGCTGGGCCCCGCAGGAACGTGCGGCGCAGGTCGGCATCCCATTCGAAGCCCCCGGTGGCGACGATCACACCGCCGCTCGCGTGCAAGGCGAATGGCCGGCCCGCGCGTTCGCCTTCGATCCCGGTCACGCGGCCCTGCTCGGCGATCAGACGTTTGGTCGTAACGCCAAGCTCGGGCTCGATCCCGCGCGCCAGGCACGCCTTGAGCAGCCGCGCGACCATCGCCTGCCCGAAACCGCGCTCGTCGGCGGCGAGGCGGCGCTGCAGTTCGTGCGGCTCGACCACGCCGCTGCCGCCGCCCAGCGCGGTTTCGCGCAGCATCATCGGCTTGGGTTCTTCGATCGCGTAGATGCGCGCGGCCCATTCGCCCAGTTCGCCCAACGCGAACAGATCGTGGTCGAGCGCGCGCCCGCCCTCGGGCTTGGCCCCGGGCCGATCGAGGTAATAGTCGGGATAGCCCGCCAGCAGCGACACCCGCAGCGCATCGATCCGCTCGAGAAAGTCGAGCGCCTCGGGCCCGGCATCGACGAAGGCTTCGAGCACGTCGTCGCGCAAGTCGCCATGGTCGAGGCTGCGGAAATAGGCGAGCGCGTCGACCCGGCCGTCGGCCATCCCGGCGGCGCGCTGGCGCGGATTGTCGGCGACCCAGATGACTCCGCCCGATACCGCCGAAGTGCCGCCGACACGGTCGAACCGTTCGATTAGGCGGACCCGGGCCCCGCTCTCATGAGCGGCCAGCGCGGCGGTCAGGCCAGCCGCGCCGCTGCCCAGGACGATGACGTCGGTTTCTTCGTTCATGGCGAGACAGGGCACCGTGAAGCGGCCGCGCACAACCCTCCATTTTGGGCAGGTGCGGCCTGTGGGCGTGCGGGCTAGTCGTCGGTCACATGGCGGAGGACATCAGATGAAGTTGCAGGGAAAAGTGGCAGCGATCACCGGGGGCACCGCGGGGATCGGTCGAGGGATCGCCGAAGCTTTCCTCGCCGAGGGCGCTTCGGTGGCGCTGATGGCGCGCAATGCGGAGAAAGCTCAAGCCGTACTCGCCGAACTGGGCGTGGGCGATCGCGCGGTGTTCATCGCCGGGGACGCAACCGTCCAGGCCGGCATCGAGGGCTTCATCGATCAGGCCGTCGCGCGCTTCGGGAGGCTCGACATCCTGGTCAACAACGCCGGGGGCGCGACCGGGCTGCTGCCGCTGGCGCAGCTGTCCGACGAATCGTTCGACCAGGCGATGAAGTGGAACGTCTATGCGACGTTTTGGGCCTGCCGCCGCGCGCTCCAGCCGATGCTCGCGGCAAAGTTCGGACGGATCATCAACATCTCGTCGGTCGAGGGCAAGCACGGCAAGCCGGTGCTGACCGCCTACAGCGCGGCCAAGCACGCGGTGAACGGCCTGACCAAGGCGCTCGCCCGCGAAGTCGGCACGGAGGGGGTCACGGTCAACGCGATCTGCCCGGGCCTCGTGATCACTGACATCATCCGCAACAACGGGCCGGACACCGCCAAGGCAATGGGCATGAGCCTGGACGAGATGATCGCGATGTTCGCCGAGGAATCGGCGATCAAGCGGCCCAACACGGTCGAGGAAATTGCCGCGGTGGCGGTGCTGCTCGCCTCACGCGAAGGCGGTGGGATCACCGGCGCGACGTTCAGCGTCGATGGCGGCAGCGCGCAGTACTAAGGGCAATTTTCTGCAAGCGGGGCTGGTCGCTGCCTGCTTAGCTGCCCCGCGCTGCCATCGCCGCGCCGACCGAGCGTTCGATGTCGCCCGATTGGGGATTGCCGCGCAGGGTCAGGCCACCGTTGGGCTGGATGTTCTCGCCGGTGACGAAGCAATCGTCGCTGCACAGCCACACCGCGGCATTGGCGACGTCTTGCGAGGTGTTGAGGCGTCCCAGCGGGTAACGCGGCAGGAACGCATCGACGAGGCCGGGCACGGCGAAGCTTTGGTGCGTCATCGGCGATTCGGTGAACGCCGGCGAGATCGAGTTGGCCTTGATCCCATACTGGCCATAGTCGTTGGCGACGCAGCGGATCAGACCCTCGGATCCGGTCTTGGTGCCGATGTACGCGGCGTGATTGCCGATCACCGCCTTGGTCGTGGCCGACGACAGCGAGATCAGCGAGCCGCCCGAGGGCGTTTGCGCGACCATTTTCTCGATGAATGCCTGGAGGAAGTGGTGCACCCCCGTGAACTGGAGCGCGACGATGCCGTTCAGCTCTTCCTCGGTGATCTCGGTAAAGCTCTTGAGCAGGCCCCAGCCGGTGCAATTGACCGCCGCATCGACCCGGCCCAGCTTGGCGACGGCGGCGTCGGCCAGTGCGCGCACTTCGCTGCGGCTGGTGATGTCGCACAGCGCGTATTCTCCGCCGATCTCGCTGGCGAGCGCCTGCAACGGCGCTTCCTTGCGCCCGGCGACGAGCACCCGCGCGCCTTCTGTCGCGAAGGCGCGGGCCATGACCTGGCCCATGTTGTCGGGTGAGGCAGCGCCCAGGATGACCGCGGTCTTGCCTTCAAGTTTGCCCATCGACGCTCTCCACCCGATCGTTCCTGCGAACCACGATAGGCCAGACCCGGCGCCTTGACCCTTGCCAAAAGTGTTCATTGCCGGTGCCCACCGTCGCCGCGATAGCGGGGTCAGGGAGAACCGCGCCATGTTCAAGGGACCGCTCGAAGATCGTATCGCCATCCGCGAATTGTGCGAGACTTACGCCGATGCCGTGGTTCGCGCCGACGCCGGCGATTGGGGCAAGGTCTGGTCCGAGGACGCCCACTGGGACCTGATGGGCAACAAGGTCGATGGGCGCGAGGCGATCGTCGCGTTCTGGAAGCAGGCGATGAGCGGGCTGGATGGCGTAAGTTTCCAGTGCATGCCGTCGTCGCTCGAAATCGACGGTGACCGGGCTTCGGGCCGCTGCCAGACGCAGGAATACATGAAGGTCAAGGACGGTACGACGCGCGCGATCGGCGGCCTCTACACGGACAAGATGGTCCGCGTGGACGGGCAGTGGCTGTTCTCGGAGCGAGTCTACCGGATCGTCGCCGAGTACAAGCCACAGGGAGCCTGAGCATGGCCAAGATCGTCATTTCCGCGCAAATCGATGTCGAGCCCACCGGCCGGGATGCCGCGTTGAAGAGCGCCCAGCCGTGGATCGATGGTGCGCTCGCCCAACCGGGGTGCATCCATTACGACTGGAGCGCCGATCTCAACGCGCCTTCGCGGATCAACGTGTTCGAGGAGTGGGAGAGCGAGGATTCGCTCGCCGCGCACTTCGCGGGGCCGCAGTACGCGGGAATGCTTGCGCACATCGGACAGAGTGGATTGCAGAACGCGGTCAGCCGCAAGTACCGCGTGGATGCCGAGGGCCCGGTTTACGGCGCGGAGGGTAAGCCGACGCCTGCGTTCGATTGACCACTTGTCCCCGAACGGGGTTTCGGGAGCGAGTGGCGCTTCACAACTCCAGCATCTGCTTGCCGCGGTTGGCGCCGACGAACAGGCGCTTGAGCGTGGCCGGCGCATTCTCGAATCCGTGCTGGATGTCTTCGCGATAGGCGAGCCGTCCGTCGTCGACGAATCCTTCCAGCCGCTTGCGGATCGCCGGAAACTCGCCCGCCCAGTCCGACACGATGAACCCCGCCATCGAGGCGCGGCGGAACACCAGGTTGAAGTAGTTCTGCGGACCCGCCGGAAGCGAGCCGGTCTCGTAGCGGCTGATCCCGCCGCAGATCACGACCCGCGCGCCGGTGGCGATGCGCGCGAGCATGTCGTTGAGGATCGCCCCGCCCACGTTGTCGAAGATCACGTCGATCCCGTTCGGGCAATGCTGCTTGATCTGCTCGCGAAGATCGCCCGCCTTGTAGTCGATCGCCGCGTCGTAACCGGCTTCCTCTACCAGCCAGTCGCACTTGTCCTTGCCTCCGGCGATGCCGACCGCGCGGCACCCGGCGATTTTGGCGAGCTGGCCCACGACCGAGCCGGTCGCTCCGGCCGCGCCCGACACCAGCACGGTATCGCCCGCCAGCGGCCGCCCCACCTTGAACAGCCCGCAATAGGCGGTCAGTCCGGTCGTGCCGAGGACGGAGAGCACCGCGGTCGGCGGCAGGTCGGTCTCGACCTTTGTAAGGTCGCGACCTTCGGTCACGAGATACTCGGTCCAGCCGGTGGTTCCGAACACAAGGTCGCCCACCGCGAAGCGGCCGCCGTTGCTGGCCACCACTTCGCCGATCCCGCTACCCCGCATCACGTCGCCGATCGCCATCGGTGCGACATAGTCGGCGATGTTCTCCATCCAGCCTTTTTGCGCCGGATCGAAGCCCAACCAGCGGATGCGGATCAACATCTCACCCGGACCCGGATCGGGCAGAGCAGTCTCGACCAGCTTGAAATCGCCGTCTTCGATGCCACGGCCGCGAGGGTGACCGTTGAGCAACCATTGGCGCGCGGTGGTGGGCATCGTTCGCTCCTTTGAGGGCTGACCCGTCCCTTGCGCCGGGACCGCGCCCCGCGGCCATCGGCAAAAGTGCCAGTCGTCGCGCGGTCCGATCGGGCTAGGGTATTATCGAGAGGATTTCGCCATGGCCGTTTCCACCCACCGCACTTTTTGTCGCTTCTGCCACGCCAACTGCGCGATGCTGGCGGACGTCGAGGATGGCAAAGTCATCGCGGTGCGCGGTGATCCCGAGGACCCGGTTTACGGCGGCTACACCTGCCTCAAGGGCCGCGAGCTGCCCGACAGCCACAACGCAGCGCATCGCCTGCACCACAGCCTGGTGCGCGGAGCGAACGGAGCGTTCGTCGA
This sequence comes from Novosphingobium sp. Gsoil 351, assembly GCF_009707465.1. Taxonomy (NCBI): domain Bacteria; kingdom Pseudomonadati; phylum Pseudomonadota; class Alphaproteobacteria; order Sphingomonadales; family Sphingomonadaceae; genus Novosphingobium; species Novosphingobium sp. Gsoil 351. The sequence goes on along the minus strand of NZ_CP046120.1, from coordinate 1,398,648 downwards.
AACCGCGATGCCCGAGGCGCTCGCGCATGTCGGCGTCACGCTCAAGCGGATCATCGCCGAACACGGGCCCAACGCGGTGGCCCTCTTCATCGGGTCGGGCGGATACCAGAACAGCGCCGCGTGGGCGGCCTCTTACAGCTTCGCCCAGGCAATCGGTACGCGCAACTTCTACACCTCGGTGACGCTCGATCAGCCCGCGAAGGTCTTCACCACCGCGCGCTATGGCAAGTGGATGGCGGGGACGAACACCTTCGAAGAGGCCGATGTCGCGTTCCTGATCGGCAACAATCCGATGGTCTCGCACTATTCGCCGCCTGGCGGGGTGCCGCCGTTCTCGCCGTCGCGGCGCATCCGCGACCGCCAGAAAAACGGCCTTAAGCTGATCGTCGCAGACCCGCGAGAAAGCGATGTCGGGGCGATCGCCGACATCTACCTGCCGGTCAAGCCGGGCGAGGATCCCGCGCTTCTAGCAGGCATGATCAACGTCATCTTCGCTGAGGACTTGTACGACCGCAATTTCGTGTCGGCACATGTCGATGGCGTGCAAGAGCTGCGTCAGGCCGTCGCTTCGTTCACGCCCGAGGTTGCAGCGGCGCGCGCGGGGGTCGATCCCGACATGCTTCGTGCCGCCGCGCGAATGTTCGCCAAGGCTGACAAGGGCTGCGCAGTGACCGGCACCGGACCGGAAATGGCGGGCAACGGCACCCTGACCGAATATCTCGTCACCAGCCTCAACGTGCTGTGCGCGCGCTTCAAGCAAGAGGGCGAGAAGGCCGCAATTCCTGGCGTGTTCACCGCTCAGACCCCCCGCCGCGCCCAGGTCGGCCCGCCAATGGCGATGTTCGGGGCCGAGGGCATGAACAAGTCGCGCTTCCGGGGGCTGGGTCAGCTCGGCTTCGAGATGCCGTGCAACGTGCTTGCTGACGAGATTCTCACCCCGGGCGAGGGCCAGGTCCGCGCATTGATCTCGATCGGGGGCAATCCCGAGGTCGGTTTCCCCAACCAGATCAAGATGCGCCGCGCGCTCGATGCGCTGGAGATGTTCGTCCAGGTCGATCCGTGGATGTCGGCCAGCGCCAAGCGCGCCGACGTTGTCCTCGCGCCCAGCCAGTGCCTCGAGCGCGAGGATATCACCAACCTCTCCGAATGGTGGCACGAGCGGCCCTACGCCCGCTACGTCGAGGCGCTCGCGAAGCCGCCGGGGGACGTGATCGACGAGTACGAGATGCTGTGGCATCTGGCCAAGCATCTTGGGGTTCAGATGAACCTGGCGGGCGGACCGCTGCCGATGGATGAATGCCCGACCAAGGAGACATTCCTCGATCTGATGACCGCGGGCTGCCTGGTGAAACCCAGCCAGGTGCGGCGCGACAGCGTGGCGGGTGCGCCGGTGATCTACGACGACCTCCACCCGCGCGTCGAGGCCGCCGATCCGGGCGAGGCGCATCGCTTCGATCTGGCCGAAGGGGGCATGCCCGCTCAACTTGAACGCTATGGCCGCGACGAGGCGCGGGCCGCCGGATTCGGGTTCCGGCTGATTTCGCGGCGCTCGAAGACGCGGTTCAATTCGATCGGCCATCCGCTGGCCAAGCTCCGCGCCAAGACGACTACCAACCCCGCCTACATCCACCCCGACGACCTCGCCGAACTGGGTATCGCCGATGGCTCGATCGTCGAGATCGTATCGCCCCACGCGAGCATCCACGGGGTCGCCAAGGCCAGCGACAAGCTGCGCCGAGGGATCGTCTCGATGGCGCACGCCTATGGCGACAGCGAGGCGGGCAAGCACAACGTCCGCGAGATCGGTGGATCGACCAATCGCCTGACCAGCGACGAGGTCGACTTCGACCCGATTACCGGGCAGGCGCTTCAGAGCGCGATCCCCGTGCGCATCGCCGCCGCCTGAGGACCATTCGACCATGCCGACCAACCGCCGCTTCCTGCTCCAGCGCCGTCCGCAAGGCGATCCCGTGGCGGAGGATTTCGCGCTGGTCGAAGCACCGACGCCCGATCTTGCCGATGGCCAGTTCCTGATCCGAAACCACTACGCTTCGCTCGATCCGGCGATGCGTGGCTGGATGGACGACGCCGACAGCTACATGCCGCCGATCCCGCTGGGGACGCCGGTGCGCGCATCGACCATCGGGGTGGTCGAGGCCAGCCGTGCCGACGGCTTCACGCCCGGCCAGTGGGTCATGGGCCTCAACGCAATCGAGGAATACTCGGTCGGCACGGTCGGCGGCTTTACCCAGCCGATCGACCCGGCGGCGGTGCCGAGCATTACCAACTACCTCTCGCTGTTCGGCGCGGTCGGGATGACCGCTTATTTCGGGTTGTTCGAAGTCTGCGAGCCCAAGCCTGGCGAGACCGTGCTGGTTACCGGCGCGGCGGGCGCGGTCGGGTCGATCGTTGGCCAGCTCGCCAAGATCCACGGTTGCCGCACGGTCGGCATCGCCGGTGGCGCGGACAAGTGCGCGCGGTTGACCGACCGCTACGGTTTCGATGCGGCGATCGACTATCGCGGCAAGGATGAGGCCGCGCTGACCGCGGCGATCGCCCAGGCCGCGCCGGATGGCGTGGACGTCATCTTCGAGAACGTCGGCGGGATCATCCTCGATGCCGGGCTGATGAACCTGAATATGGGCGCGCGGGTCGGACTGTGCGGCTTGATCAGCGAATACAACAGCACCGCGCCTGTCGGCGCGCGCAATCTGTGGCGGCTGATCGTCAAGCGCGCCTCGATCCGCGGGCTGCTGGTGATGGATTTCGTCGCGCGCTTCGGCGAGGGCGCGGCGCAGATGGGGCAGTGGGCCGCCCAGGGCAAACTGGTGGTCGACGAGCATGTCGACGAGGGTATCGACAACGCCTATCCTGCGTTCATGCGTCTGTTCGCGGGTTCGAACCAGGGCAAGATGATCCTCAAGCTCGCCTGATGCCCAGGTCATCCAGCTAATGGGCGATTTGCTCGTGTTGTCGGGCGGGCATCCCTACGAGGCCGAACCGTTCGCCGAGATGCTCGATAGCCTCGACGGCTGGACGGTCACGCATCTGTTGCATCCCGAAGCGGAACGGCTGGTGGGCGAAGGCGCCGCGGACCAAGCGGACGCGATCCTGTTCTACGATATGCCCGGCTATACGTTTGGCGAAGGCAAGGTGATTTCTAGCCCCCCGAGCGAGGCATTCCGCCGCGCGCTTATGGCCCGTTTCGCCGCCGGGCGCGGCGCGGTGGCGATGCACCATGCGCTGGCAGGGTGGGCGCTGTGGCCCGAATGGGCCGAGCTTGTCGGCGGCAGGTTCCTCTATCAGCAGGGCGAGGTGCGTGGGCGGGCACAGCCGGACTCGGGTTACCGCCACGATGTGAGCTACACCGCGCAGGTAATCGTCGATCACCCGGTCACGCGCGGTCTGCCGAGCGAATTCCCGGTGACCGACGAGCTCTATCTCGCGCCCGTCTTCGGCGACGACATCGTTCCGTTGATCCGCGCCCGGCACGATTTCGTGCGGGACAATTTCTTTTCCGCCGCCGCGGCGGTCGAAGGGCGGATGTTTTCGAATGCGGGATGGGAGCATCCGGACGGCAACGACTGCGTCGCCTGGGCCAAGCCGGCGCTCAATGCGCGGCTGGTGTATCTCCAGTTCGGCGATGGCCCGGCGACCTACGCCAATCCGCATGTGCGCAGGCTGCTCGCCAATGCGCTCGATTTCGTCGCGTCGCCGCCGACCTAGCAAATTCAACCATCGCAACCCCCGGCTCGCTCGGCCTAAGACGATTCTGCAAGATCGGACTTCCACGCATGAACGAGCACGTCAGCCTGTTTTCCCCCGCGACACTGGTCGATCCTTTCGACTTCTATCGCGAAGCCCACGCGGCGGGGACGACAATCGAACACATCCCCGAGATGAACGCGCACGTCGTCTACAGCTACGACCTGTGCTCCGAAGCGACCGGGCGGCCGCAGGACTTCTCCAACGACTTCGGCGCGATGATGGGCGCCGCCGATCCCGAGATCGACGCGATCCTGGCGACCGGATGGGACAATCCGCCGACGCTGCTGACCGCCGACGCTCCGGTCCACACGCGCAACCGCAAACTGGTCAACCTCGCGTTCTCGGCGCCGCGGGTCAACGCGATCGAGCAGGACATGCGGGTCAAGTCGATCGAGCTGATCGAGGCGATGGCGGGCGCAGGCGAGTGCGAATTCGTCAAGGCTTTCGCGGTTCCGCTGCCGGTGGCGATGATCGCCCAGCAGATCGGGCTCGACAACGATCCGACCCAGGTCAAGGAATGGTCGGACGCCGCGGTCGACCGCTTCAGCCAGATGATCGGGCGCGAGCGCCAGCTCGAATGCGCGCGCCTGTTCGTCGACTATCAGCGCTACATGAAGGCCAAGATCGACGATCGCCGCGCCAACGGCGGCGACGATCTGCTCACCGATCTGGTCGAGGCGCGGGTCGAGGGGGAAACCCCGCTGACCGATCCCGAGATCATGTCGATCATGCAGCAGTTCATGGTCGCGGGTAACGAGACGACGACCTCGACGCTGGCGGGCGGGCTGCTCCAGCTCATCCGCAATCCCGATCAGATGGCGCTGGCCAAGGCGGCCGCCGGCGGGCGCGATCCCAAGCTGATCCAGAACCTGGTCGAGGAATCGCTGCGGTACGAGACGCCGACCGCGGGGATGTGGCGGATCGTCACCAACGACACCGAACTGGGGGGGCGTGGCGCTGGCCAAGGGTTCGCTGCTCCAGCTGCGCTATGCCGCGGCCAACCGCGATCCCGCGAAGTACGAGAATCCCGACAAATTCGACGTCACCCGGCAGAATGCGCGCAGCCACCTGGCGTTCGGCAAGGGTCCGCACATGTGCGTTGGCAACATGCTCAGCCGCAAGGAAATGTTCGTCGCGTTCGACGAGCTACTCGAACGGCTGACCGATTTCGAGGTAGCGGACGACAATCAGGTTACGGTATTCCCCAACGTGCTTCTGCGCGGGGTCGTCAACCTGCCGATCCGCTTCAAGCGCGCGGCATGAATTTCGATCTCTCCGCCGAGCAGGAGCAGATTCGCGACAGCGTGCGCCGGTTCGCGGCGAACGCGGATCGGCGTGGGTTACGCTCCGCCGAGGGGGGCTACTCGCTGGATCGCTGGCGCGAGCTGGCCGGGCTCGGTCTGCTGGCGCTCGCGGTGCCCGAGAGCGCCGGAGGGATGGGCGGATCGCCGATCGATCTGGCGCTCGTCGCCGAAACGTTGGGCCATGGCATTGCGCCGGATCCCTGGCTCGAAAACGGCGTTCTGCCCGCTCTCCTGCTGGCGGCCGCGGGGCGCGAGGACCTGGTGGAGAGCGCCGTATCGGGCGACACGTTCTTCGCATTCGCCTTTGCCGAGCGCGCGCGCCGGTTCTCGCTCGCGCCGCGTGCTGTCGTGATCGAGCCAGCGGGCGGCGGCGACGAATTGCGCGGCGAAAAGACCTTCGTCTCCGGTGCGCCGCTGGCCGGGCAATTGCTGGTCCTGGCCGACCGCAAAGGCGTGCCGACCATCGTTACCGTCCCCGCCGACAGCGCGGGTATCGTTCACCATCGCTATCGCCTGGTCGACGGGAGCATCGCGAGCGAGCTGCGCTTCAACCGGGTGCCGTTAGCCAGCGATGCAGACCTTGCCATCGACCCGGTGGCGCTGACCGGCGTGGTGGCGCTGGTCCGGCTGCTGGCCGCGGCGGAAATGCTCGGGTTGGCCCAGCGGTTGTTCGACGACACGATCGCCTATGTGAAAACGCGCGAGCAGTTCGGGGTGGCCATCGGCTCGTTCCAGGCGCTCCAGCACCGGCTGGTCGAGTGCTATGCCGCGCTCGAGCAGGGGCGTTCGATGGTCTATCGCGTCGCCCTTCAGGCGGGCGGCGCGGACTGGCCGCGCGCGGCGGCGGGGGCCAAGGCCTATGTCGGCGCGCAGGCCGACCGTATCGCGCGCGAGGCGGTGCAGATGCACGGCGGGATGGGCGTGACCGACGAGCTTGCGATCGGCCATGCGCTCAAACGAGTGCTGCTGCTGAACCGGCTGTTCGGCGATGAGGATACTGTGCTGACCGAATACGCGGAGGCGGCATGACCGCGCTGGCCCCCATCGCCCCTGACTTGTGGACCGAGGAAGCCGAACCCCGGCTCATCGGCGGCAAGCTGCCGACGGGCGAGATCGTGTTTCCGATGCCGAACGGCGATGCCGCCAACGGGATCGAACCCCATCCGCTGTCGCGCCACGGCAAGCTGTGGTCGTGGACCCGGCAGGACTTCCGCCCGAAATCGCCCTATGAGGGTCCGAGCACGGGTCCGCATGACTTCAAGCCCTATCTGATCGGTTATGTCGAACTGCCCGGCGAGGTGATCGTCGAGAGCTACATCGTCGATGCCGAGCTGGGCGAGCTCAAGCTCGGAATGCCGATGGAATTCACCCTCACGCCCTTCGACGCGACCCGCGCCACGTTCGCCTTCCGGCCGGAGAAGACCGCATGAACCCGGTTTACATCATCGGTGCGGGAATCCACCCGTTCGGCAGGACCGACAGCCGTTCGGGGCGCGAACAGGGCGTGTTCGCGGTGCGCCAGGCGCTTGCCGACGCCGGGCTCGAATGGGCCGATCTCGAGTGCGCCTATGGCGGTTCGGCCGCATCCGGCTCGGCCGACGTTATGGTCAACGAGCTCGGCCTGACGGGGCTGCCGTTCATCAACGTCAACAACGGTTGCGCCACTGGCGGCAGCGCGCTGGCATCGGCGCAGTGGGCAGTGGCCTCGGGCGCGTTCGATCTGGCGCTGGCGGTCGGGTTCGACAAGCATCCGCGCGGCGCGTTCAACGCCACGCCCGCCGCCTATGGCCTGCCCGAATGGTACGGGCAGACCGGGATGATGCTGACGACACAGTTCTTCGCGCTCAAGATCCAGCGCTACATGCAGCTTCACGGGATCACCAAGCGCACGCTCGGGCTGGTGGCCGAGAAGGCCTTCGCCAACGGCGCGAAGACCGATCACGCCTGGCGCCGCAGCGAGGTCGATCTCGACACGATCCTCAACGCGCCGATGATCAACGATCCGCTGACCAAGTTCATGTTCTGCTCGCCCGCCGAGGGCGGAGTCGCGCTGATCCTGGCGAGCGAAAAGAAGATGCGCGAGCTTGGCAGCGACGGCGTCCGCATCGGCGCGGTGGCGGTCAAGACCCGCCCGCCGGACAGCTTCGAGGTGTTCCAGCCCGCGATCAGCGTCAAGGACGGCGGCAAACCGACCGTACTGGCCTCGAAAAAGGCCTTCGAAATCGCCGGAATGGGCCCTGAGGACATCGACGTCGCCCAGCTCCAGGATACCGAGAGCGGGGCCGAGATCATGCACATGGCCGAGAACGGCTTCTGCAAGGACGGCGACCAGGAACAGTGGCTGGCCGACGGCTGGACGAAACCCAATGGCAAGCTGCCGGTCAACACCGACGGCGGCTGCCTGGCCTGCGGCGAGCCGATCGGCGCCTCCGGGCTGCGCCAGGTTTATGAGAACGTGCAGCAATTGCGCGGGCGTGGAGGCGCCCGCCAGGTGCCGAACTCGCCCAAGACCGCGTACAGCCACGTCTATGGTGCTCCCGGGCTATCGGGCGTCGCGATACTTCAGAGGTAGCGGGCAATGGGGCGAATGGACGGCAAGGTCGCGTTGATCTCCGGGGGCGCCGAAGGATTGGGCGCGGCGATCGGCGAGCTCATCGTTGCCGAGGGCGGAAGCGTGATGCTGGGCGACATCCAGGCGGACAAGGCCAAAGGGCACGCCGCCAAGCTTGGCGATCGCGCCGCCGCGATCGAACTCGATGTGCGCGATCTGGCGCAGTGGGACCGGGCGGTTGCCGCCACGGTCGAACGCTTCGGCAAGCTCAACGTCCTTTGCAACGTCGCCGGCATTTCGGAGCCGGGCAACGTGATCGAAGTCTCGCTCGATAGCTGGCAGCGGACCATCGACATCAACCTCAATGGCACCTTCCACGGCTGCCGCGCGGCGCTGCCCGCGATGGAGGCCAGCGGCGAAAAGGGCGCGATCGTCAATATGGGCTCGATGATCGCGATGCGTCCGGGGGCAATGTTCGCCTCCTATGCGGCGTCGAAGGCGGGCGTCGCCGCGCTGACCAAGTCGATCGCGCTCGATTGCGCGGCGCGGGGCGTTCCGATCCGCGCGAACCTGGTCCACCCTGGCGCGATCCGGACCCCGATGTACGAGCGCTACAAGTATTCCGGGATGGCGCCACCCGAAGAGATCGAAACTTCGTTTGCCGCCACGCACCCGATGAACCGGATCGGCGAACCCGACGAGGTCGCCCGCGCAGTCGTGTTCCTCGCCAGCGACGAGGCCAGCTTCACCACCGGGGTCGACTTCACGGTCGATGGCGGCGGTTCGATAAGAGCATGAGACCATGAGCGCACGGATTGACGCCCATTTTGTTGCCGCGGGCAAGTATCACGACATCGACTTCGCCCGGCTCGAAGTGCTCAAGCTGCTCGCCGAGCATCCCCAGATCCGCACCACGGTCGGCTGCGACTATGCCGCGACCGACCGCATCGCCGCCTGCCGGTTCCTCGTCAGCTACACCTGCGACCTGATGCCGAGCGCGGAGGAAACCGCCGCAATCCGCAGCTGGCTGGAAGGCGGCGGCAAGTGGCTCGCGTTGCACGGCACCAACTCGATCCTGGTGTTTACCGAAGGCGGGCAGGTCGATACCCCGAACGACCGGGCCGACGTGATGGAAATCCTCGGCACCCAGTTCAAGGCGCACCCGCCGATCGGCCCGTTCAAGGTCGAGGTGGTGAACCGGGATCACGAACTGACCCGCGGGATCGACGACTTCGAGGTCGTCGATGAGCTCTATCTGTCGAACACCACTGCCGAGATCGACATCCTGATGCAGACCCGCTTCGCCGGCGAGGCGACTGGCTTTACCGCCGGCCAGTGGACGGAAACCGTGGTGCCGGTCGTCTACACCCGCCCGATCGGCCAGGGCATGGTCTCGTACAACGCGCTGGGCCATTGCCGCGGGCATTACGACTTGCCCGGAATGGTCGATTTCTATCCCAACCCAGAAAAATGCGCCTGGAATTATGGGGTCTATTACGAACTTCTGCGGCGTGGCATTGCCTGGGCCATGCGGGAAGGAGACTGACCATGGACATGGACTTTTCGCCCGAAGACCTGGCGTTTCGCGACGAGGTTCGCGCTTTCCTTGCCGAAAACCTGCCCGATCGCATCCGGGTGGGGGCACGGCGCACCGCCGGGGTGTTCGTCGAACCCGACATCGGACTGGAATGGCACCGTATCCTCAACCGCAAGGGTTGGGTGGCCTATCACTGGCCCAAGGAAAACGGCGGAACCGGCTGGACCCCCACGCAGCGCTTCCTGTTCGAAAAGGAGTGCGGCCTCGCGGGGGCTCCCTCGCTGTCGGTTCTCGGCCTCAGGCTGGTCGGCCCGGTGATCTGCGCGTTCGGCACGCCGGAGCAGAAGGCCAGTTTCCTGCCGCGCATCTTGTCCGGCGAGGATTACTGGTGCCAGGGCTATTCCGAGCCCGGCAGCGGTTCGGACCTCGCCTCGCTGCGCACCCGCGCGCGGCTCGAAGGCGACGAGTACGTGATCAACGGCTCCAAAATCTGGACCACCCACGCGCACCACGCCAACTGGATGTTCGCGCTCGTGCGCACCGATCCCGATGTGAAACCGCAGCGGGGGATCAGCTTTCTGCTGGTGCCGATGGACCAGCCGGGGATCGAGGTCGCGCCGATCGTCTCGATGTCGGGCGACCACGAGGTCAACCAGGTGTTCCTCACCGATGCCCGCACCGGGGTCGAGAACCGGGTCGGCGAGGAGGGGCAGGGCTGGACCATCGCCAAGTACCTGCTCGAGAACGAACGTGGCGGTTCGTGCTACGCGCCGCGGCTTCTGCGCCAGATCGACGAAGTGGGGCGCCTCGCCAAGGAAGCCCCTTCGGGCGTCAACGGCGCGCTAATCCACGATCCCCGCTTTCGCGACCGCCTGTCGCGCGCGCGGCTCGAGGCCCAGGCGCTCGAGGTGACCGAACTGCGCATCCTCGCCGACCTCGCCAAGGGGCGCGCGCCGGGGCCGCAGACTTCGCTGGCCAAGCTGCTTGGCTCCAATCTGGGCCAGCAAGTCGATACCTTGCGACTCGAGCTTTACGGATACGACGCGCTGCAGCTGCCCCTGGAGCGGCCGCTCTATGGCAACGAAGCCCCCGAGCCGATTGGTGACGAGGGCGCTCAGGTGGCGATGGGCCGCTACCTGAACAACCGCGCGGCGACCATTTTCGGGGGATCGAACGAGGTCCAAAAGAACATCATCGCCAAGTCAGTCCTTGGACTTTGAACGTGTGCGGCCCTCGCGCAACGAAATGTCGTGGTAGCGAACCCTTGTGGAATCATTACGAATGACCGATAGCCGGTGCATGGCCACAAATGTCGTCGAGCTTCGCACGCCCCGCAGCCAGCTTCCCTACGACGACCTGCTCGAGCAGGTCAGCGTCCGCTGCATTGACGACATCCACGATGCCGCGGTGGCGCTGAGCACGATCGCCAACGAGCGCGGCTTCCAGGTCTGCACCTGCGACGACATTTCCAGCAAGGAACCGATGGTCGATGGCGAGGGCACGATCATCAACGCCGACCTGTTCGGCTGGGTCGAGGACGGCAAGCGCTGGTGGGAAGATCATCGGCTGGCGCTGCGTTCGCCGCTGCCGCGCGCCTGCCGGTATGAGAGCGAGCCGTTCTGGGTCAACCAGCACGGATACTACACACGCTGGCGCAACTCCTATCTCGACGAGATGGAACTGCACGATTTCAAGAAGCGTTCGCTGTGCGACGCCGCGATCGTGATCCCTGTCCATCTGCCGTTCGGGCAGATTTCGGCCAACAGCTTCGTGCCGCTCGATCGCGAGAAGGAAAACCTTAGCGAGGAATTCGCGCTGTATGGTGACCTGTTCGGTCTCGTCATGCGACGCTTCATCGCTGGCTACGTCCAGGCCAATCGCTCGAAACGGCGGATTCCCTCGAATTGCGTGCTGTCGAAGCGCGAGGTCGAATGCCTGCGCTGGGCGGCGATCGGCAAGACCGACAAGGAAATCAGCATGATCGTGGGCCGCAGCCACGCCACGATCCGCTATCACGTCCACCGCGCCGGCGAAAAGCTTGACTCGGTCAACCGCGCCCAGACCATCTTCAAGGCGGGGCAATTGGGGTACCTGGGCTCGAGCGCCTAGGCGGACAGATTCTTGCCGCCTACCTGCCCTCTCCCCTTTCAGGGGTGAGGGCGCGGGTGTTCGTTTTGCACTTCCCCTCAGCCCAGCTTACGCAGCGGCTCGCTGCCGTCCCAGCCGATCCCCGCTTGCTTGATCATGCCGAACAGTTCGGCGGTGCCCGGCTGGGTCTGCAGCACTTCGATCACGCTCCCCGGCCCGCCGCCGGGATCGGCGTAGATGACCCGCCCGGCTTCGCCGACTTTGCCCTCGACCAGGATTTCCGCCCCTTGGTCCGCGCAGGCGGCGTAGGCCTCGGCGATGTCATCGACCAGTACGCAGACGTGGTGGAGCCGGTCGCGCACCGCATATTCGCCATTGTAGATCGACGGCGCGTCGTTTTCCGGGCGAATCAGTTCGATCTGGACGTCGCCCCAATAGGCCAGCGCCAGCGAAAACATCGCGTCGGTCGGCGCACCGCGATAGCGCATTTCCTCCAGTCGGATGTTCTCCATCAGGAAGAACGGACCCACTCCCATCGTCTGGGTCCAATGGCGTAACGCTGCATCGAAATCGCTGGGGAGCCAGGCGAGTTGCATCACCGGGCCCAGTGTCGCCAGTCCGCGCTTGTGGGTCATCGCCGCTACCTCATAGTTACGCTAGGATACGCTTGCACCACGCTGTGCAATCTTCGCAGCATTGCCCACTGCGCAAATGAAGAGTGACCACGGTGAACGAAACGACCAAAATCTCGGCCGGCGAGCGCTGCCCGGGAATGAGCTATACCGACATGCTCGAGGCCGATACCCGGCGCGTGCCCGATTACCTGTTCGAGGAATCGGGCTTCGACATGCCGACCGACGCCATCCCGATCGAACCCTATGTCAGCGAGGAATTCGCGCGGCTCGAACGCGAGAAAATGTGGCCCAACGTCTGGCTGTTCGCGGCGCGCGAGGACGAGATGCCCGACACCGGCGATACCGTGGTGTTCGAGATCAACGACAAGTCGTTCCTGCTGGTCCGTCAGAAGGACGGCGGCGTGCGCGCGTTCTACAACGTCTGTCTTCATCGCGGGCGCAAGCTACGGACGAAGGCGGGCAACGCCACCCAACTGCGCTGCGCCTTCCACGGCTTCACCTGGCGCAACGACGGGTCGCTGAAGGAAATCCCGTGCGCATGGGATTTCAAGCACCTCGAGGGCAAGGACATGAGCTTGCCCGAAGTGCGCGTGAACCTGTGGCAAGGGTTTATCATGATTACCGAAAACGCCGATATCCCTGATTTCGCCGAGTGGCTCGGGCCCGCGGCGAGCCACTACGAGGCCTACGATTTCGAAAACCGCTACACCGGGATGTGGGTGGCGAAACGTATTCCGGCAAACTGGAAGGCCACCGCCGAGGCGTTCATGGAGGCGTGGCATTCTGTCACCACCCATCCGCAACTGCTCGGATTCCTCGGCGACGCCAATTCGCGCTACGATCTGATCGGCGATCATTTCAACCGCGCCATCACCCCGTCGGGCGTGCTCAGCCCGCACATGTCGGGCAAGGACCAGCAATACGTGCTGGACAAGATGGCCGAATTCTCGGGCGGGAGCGACGCCAAGACCAACCGGCGGTTCAGCGCCAGCAACGATGCCGTCGAGTTCGATCCCAACGATCCGCTGCACGCGCGCAAGGTTCTCGCCGAGGCAAGCCGCAAGGGCTTCACCACGCAATATGGCCACGACTATTCGGACAAGTCGGACGCCGAGATCCTGGACAATTTCACCTACAACATCTTCCCCAACTTCTCGCCGTGGATCGGCTATCTGCCGACCCTGGTCTATCGCTGGCTGCCCGGCGACACGGCCGACTGGTGCGTCATGGAGATCCGCCTGCTGTTCCCGACGGCCAAGGGCGAGAAGCGCTCCCGCGCGGTCGAGCGCACGTATATTCCCGACGACCAGCCGTTCGCGTGGGCCAAGCATCTGATGGGCGAAGCGCTGGCCGGGGTGTTCGACCAGGACATGGCCAACCTGCCGCACGTCCAGACCGGGATGAAGGCCTCGGCCAACGGCGTGATGGAACTCGGCGCCTATCAGGACAGCCGGGTGCGGCACTTCAACCGCACGCTGATGAAGTACATCGACGGAGAGCTTCCGAGCTAAGGTGGTGACCCGTCCCATCTCGATGGCGGCGGGGATCATGCCCGAAGCTTCGCCTGCCCAGTTGATAGAGGCGGCGGTTTCGGGACGGTTCGATTTCGGGGGGATGTGGGTCGAAAAGGAGCAGTGGACTGCTGCCACAACTCGTGCAGTAAAGGCGCAACTGGGAGATGCCGGGCTGGCGTTGCTCGATGTCGAGGTGGCGTGGATCATGCCCGGCCCGCCCGATCCCTGGCTGCTCGAACTGGTTGATATCGCGGCCGAACTCGGCGCGCCGAACCTTTTGTGCGTGTCGAGCGACCCCGATCCGGCCGCCACCACCGCCAAGCTCCAGGCAATGGTCGATCGGGCCGCGGGCACCGGCGTCCGCGTCAATCTGGAGTTCGGCCTGTTCACCCAGGTCAAGACAATCGGCGCAGCAGCAACAATTGTCGGCCGGATCGAGGGCGCCGCCAGGGGCCTGCTGTGCGATACGCTGCACTGGGCGCGTTCGGGCGGAACCGCGGAGGCGATCCGCGCCCTGCCGCGCGAATGGCTCGGTTACGCCCAGCTCTGTGACGCCCCCGCCGCCGGGCCCGACCAGTCCGACATGGACGCGATCATCGACGATGCGATCAACCGCCGTGTCGCGATGGGGCAGGGCGGCTTGCCGATCGCCGCGATGGTCGACGCGCTGCCCACCGGATTGCCGGTGGCGATCGAGGAACGTTCAGCTACCCTGCGCGACGCATTCCCTGATCTCAACGGCCGCGCCCGAGAAGTCGCGCGGACCAGCCGCGCCTGGCTAGATGCGCACGAGGCCGCCGCATGAGTGCGCCGCTGGCGATCGTCCAGAACGCTTACGTCGTCGCCAATCTGGAAAGCGCGTGCGATCGGTTCAACCGGCTGTTTGGTGTGGGACCTTTCGTCGGGGGCGGCGAGGGCGTGCTCGCCGATCATGTCTACCGCGGGCAGCCCGCCGAACCGATCCGCATTCGCGGCGTCTTCGTCCAGTCGGGTGACCTCAACATCGAGCTGATCGAGCTGGTGTCAGACACCCCCAGCGCTTTCCACGACATGTTCGGGGGCGAGCGCCGCGAAGGACTACACCACAGCGCGCTGTTCGCCGTTGACTACGAGGCCACCCGGCAACGTTTCGTGGAGCAGGGCTATCCTGTGGCCAGCGAGTTCTCATTTTCCGGGCGGCGCATCTGCTACGTCGATACGCGCCCGCTGCTCGGTCACATGATCGAGATCTATCCCGACCTGTCGCTGATCCGCGCGATGTACGCGCAAGCCCGCGATGCGGCGGCAGAACGCCCGGGCGACCTTGCTTTGCTGCCGTGGGCGGAGCGCCCGCCGATCTAAAGCCCCGCGTTCCAGTCCTTCGACCTGACCCAATCGATATAGGGTGTCCCAACTACCCCTAGTAAATCGGCGGCCAGCGCCGGATCGACGGTCAGCGGCGAGCTGGGCTGGGCGTTGTACCACGAATAGAACGCCGCCATGCCGTGGTATATGCTGTGTGGGGCGATCGCGCTCGATCCGGTCACCAGCTTGCTCATCCGACTGGCGAACTCGTTGGGGTCGAGGCTCTGGAAGCTGACCGGTTTGCCCAGGCCTTCCGACAAGCGCTCGGCGACCTCGTCGCCGACCAGCGCCTCGGGGCCGCCCAGCGGGACATGGCGCCCGTCGGCGGCAGTTGTCAGCAGGCTGGCGACCATCGCCTGCGCGACGTCTTCGATGCACACCCAGTTGATCTTCAGCGACGGCTTGGCGGGATAGGCGAACACGCCTTCGCGCATGATCAGCGGGCGGGTCCAGATGCGATAGGCGTTGTCCATGAACACGGTCGGTTCGATGAAGACGCAAGGGATGCCGGTGGCCTCCAGCGCGGCCTCGATGTCACGGCGGCCGTCGTGGGCAGAGAGGTCAAGGTCGCGGTTGGCGACGAAGCAGGCAGTGTTGAAGA
This sequence comes from Novosphingobium sp. Gsoil 351, assembly GCF_009707465.1. Lineage (NCBI taxonomy): Bacteria > Pseudomonadati > Pseudomonadota > Alphaproteobacteria > Sphingomonadales > Sphingomonadaceae > Novosphingobium > Novosphingobium sp. Gsoil 351. The sequence continues at coordinate 1,383,306 of NZ_CP046120.1, read as the reverse complement.
CGATCTTTTGCAGCCCGGCGCGTTTGGCTCCGGTGGCAATCGCCCGTCCAAAACCTGCGGCGCGGGCGCGATCGAATTCGAACGGGAGGTGAAATGCGGCGGCATCCTGGCCGGCGAACGCCTGTGCCATTGAATCGGCATCGGTAATGTCGGCGGCAACCGTCGGTAGATCGGGAAACGGAGTTCCCGCCATCGCGTCCGCCCGGCGCACGCCTGCGGTCACTGCAAAGCCCTTGGTAAGCAACTCCGCCACGAGCGGGAGGCCCTGGTCCGCAGGAGCGCCCAGGACGCAGACTTTCTCGATTGCCATTTCGACTTACTCGATCGTCCCGATCAGGTCGCCGACCTGATAAACCTCGCCTTCCTGCCCGGTCGTGCGAATCGTTCCCGATTCCTGCGCCTCGACCTCGGTCGTGCTCTTGTCGGTTTCGACCGTGTAGATGATGTCGCCCTTTTCGACCTGGTCGCCGTCGCCGAACATCCATTCGAGCAGGGTCATTTCGGTGGCGCTCATCCCCAGCTTGGGGATGCGGATTTCGGATGCCATCGTCTCACGCCCTTCCGACGCTGGCCTTGATCGCTTCGACGATCTGCGGCTTCGTGGGAATCCACGCCTGTTCCAGAACGGTGGCGAACGGGACTGCGGAGAATGTCCCGCCGATCCGCAGCACCGGACCCTTGAGCTGGTCCCAGCACTTTTCCTGGATGTTGGCGGCGAACTCCGCGCCGGTGCCGAACGGGCGCACCGCTTCGTGCAGCGTGATCGCACGGCCGGTCTTGCGGACCGAAGCGAGAACGGTCGCCTCGTCGTAGGGCGCGATCGTCCGCAGATCGACAACTTCGACCGAGATGCCTTCCTTGCTCAGTTCCTCAGCCACCGCCAATGCGTCGAGGACCGTCCGGCCATAGGTGATCAGCGAGACGTCGCTGCCCTCGCGCGCGATTGCCGCCTTGCCCAACGGCACCCGATAGCCGGGGCCGGGATCTTCGGACTTGAGGCCATAGCAAAGGATGTTCTCGATGAAGATCACCGGATCGTTGCAATCGATCGAGGCGCGCATCAAACCCTTGGCATCGGCGGCGTTCGACGGCGTCACGACCTTGATCCCGGCGACGTGCGCGAACCACGCTTCGAGCATGTCCGAATGCTGGCCGCCGAATCCAACGCCGACTCCAGTCGTGGTGCGGATCACCATCGGCACGGACGTTTGCCCACCCGACATGAAGCGCAGCTTGGCGGCGTGGTTGACGATCTGGTCCATGCACACGCCGACGAAGTTCATCAGCATGATCTCCGCGATCGGACGCTGCCCCGCCAGCGCCGCGCCGATCGCGGCGCCGATGATCGCGGTTTCCGAAATCGGGGTCGCGCGGATGCGGTTCTCGCCGTATTTTTCGGTCAGCCCCGAGGTAATCTTGAACACCCCGCCGCCCTGCTTGGCTGCGACGTCCTCGCCCAGGCAGAAAACCCCGGCGTCTTCGGCCATAGCCTGGTCAATGGCGTGATTGAGCGCCTGGGTCATCGTGATCATGCCCATCAGGCCATCTCCTCCTCGAACACATCGAGTTTCAGTTCTGCCGGATCGGGCAGGGGTGCGGCCAGCGCGCTTTCGACCGCGGCGTCGATCTCTGCGTCGATCTCGGCGACGATCCTGTCGAGTTCCTCCTCGGTGAACTGGTGCTCGAGCATAACCTTGCGCAGCTTGGGCAGCGGGTCCTCGGCTTGCATCTCGGCGATGTGCTCGGGCGGCATGTAGCTGAAGTCGGCGCCGAAGAAGTGCCCCATCATGCGGTAGCACATCGCCTCGATCAGCGTCGGTCCTTCACCGGCGCGGGCCCGCTCGACCGCGTCCTTCGCGGCACCGTACATCGCGTGGACGTCGTTGCCGTCGACGGTTACCCCCTTCATCCCGTAGCCGACGGCGCGATCCGAGATCGAACGCGTGTCGGTATGGTCGGCATAGGCGGTGTGCTCGCCATAGCGGTTGTTCTGGCACAGGAAGATCACTGGAAGCTTGTAGAGCTGGGCCATGTTCATCGCTTCGTGGAAACCCCCGATGTTCGAGGCGCCGTCACCGAAGCTGACCACGGTGACCCGCCCGTCGCCGTTGTTCTGGCTGGCCATGGCCAGGCCATTGGCGATCGGCAGGCCCGACCCGACCACCCCGGTGGTGACCATGATGCCCTTTTCGGGGTGGGTGATGTGCATCGTCCCGCCCTTGCCCTTGCACGTGCCAGTGGCGCGGCCGAGGCATTCGGCCCACCACTTCTCGGCCGGGATGCCCTTGGCGGTCTGCTCGCCCTGACCGCGATAGGTGCACACGACGTAGTCGTCGTCCTCCAGCGCGGCCATCATCGCGGCGGAGACCAGCTCCTGCCCGCGGACGCAGTAATACATCACCGCGACCTTGCCGCCCATCAGCAGCGAGCGGAACTTCTCGTCCGTCCGGTTCACCTTCATCGTGCGGGTATAGATGTCGCGCAGCTTGTCGCGGTCGATCTCGGCCATGTGCTGGTCTTTCGTTTGACTTAGAACTGAACGCGCTGGGTGAAGCCGCCGTCGACCACGACGTTCGCGCCGGTCATGTACGGGCAGGCCGGGCTGGCGACGAACACCACCGCCTTGGCGACCTCGTCGGGCTCGCCGTAGCGGCCCAGCGGCATCTTCGCGAGCGTGGCGTCGAACAGCGGGCGGACGTGCTGCTTGATCGTTTCCCAGTTGCCGTCGCCGTAATGGATAGCGCCGGGGGAGACGCAGTTGACCCGGATCTTCTGCGCCGCCAGCGCCTGGCTGAGCTGCGAGCCATAGGTGATCAGCGCGGCCTTGAGCGCGTTGAACGCCTGCGGGGCGATGAAGGTTTCGAGCGCAGCGGTCGAAGACATGAACACGATCGAGCCGGTGCCGCTTTCGGCCAGCGCCGGGGTCAGCACCTCGACCGCGTTGACCGCCGCCATGATATCCATGTCGAGCGTCTTCTGCCAGTCTCCGGTCGCGCCCGCGCCCGACGAGCTAGCCATGTGGACGAAGATATCGCACCCGCCGAGAGCGTCGCGCGCCTTCGCCAGCCACGCCTTATAGGCATCGGGTCCGTCGGCGAGGTCCACCACGTCGCCGACGACCTTGCCCGAACCGGCGGCGGAGATCGTCGCCTTCGCCGCCTCGATCTTGTCTTCCTTGCGGCTCATGAAAGCGACATCGGCACCCTCGGCGACGAAATGCTTGAGGCTGTGGAGGCCGAGGCCGTGCGCCCCGCCGTTCATGATGACCTTCTTGCCCTTCAGACCCAGATCCATCGCCCGCTCCTCCGCATATTTTGTGCAATATGAGGTTGCCTAGAGGAATGGATGGTGCGGGTTAATCAGCAAAAGTAAGAGCCGCGCGGGCCTGTGCGTTATGGCAGGTGACGACCATAGCGGCAGTATCGTCCGAACGGGAGAGTACGCGATGAAACTCCATTCAAGCCTCGGCCCCAATCCGCGCCTCGTACGGATGTTCCTTATCGAGAAGGGGATCGAGGCGGAGCGCATCCACTACGACATCATCGGCGGCGAGAATCGCAAGTCAGCGGCCTTGACGGCGAAGAACCCGCTCCAGACACTACCGGTGCTTGAACTGGAAGATGGCACTTTCCTGACCGAGTCCTGGCCCATTTGCGAATATCTTGAGGAAGTGCATCCCGAACCCAATCTCATCGGCCGCACCGCGTTGGAGCGCGCGGAGGTGCGCCGCTGGGTCCGCTGGTTCGACCAGGACGTCGTGGTGCCGATGACGATGGGCTTCCGTGGTGGCGGGGGGCGGCCGATGTTCGAACCGCGGATGCGAGTCGTGAGCCCGGCCGCTGCGGAAGAGCTGACCGCGATGGCCAACGCCAACTTCGTTTGGCTCGACGGCCGGCTCGGTGATCGCCATCATCTCGCGCTCGGGCGCTTCACCCTCGCCGACCTGATCGTGTTTTGCTTCATCAACTTCGGCTTCACCGTCGGATGGACGCTGCCGGAAGGGACGGCCAATCTCGCCAGGCTGGTCGAGCAAACCAATCAGCGCCCCTCTGCGAAAGTTTGGCAGGACAGCGAATAGGTGCCCGATCTTTCGGGCAAGGTCGCGATCGTCACCGGTTGCGCATCGGGCATCGGCGCGGCGACCGTCCGGCGGTTGCGCGCTGACGGGGCGCAGGTGCTGGGGACCGACCTAGCCAAAGACGCCGGGCGGCTGCTTGCCGAAGAAACCGGCGTCTCGTTCGCGCAGCAGGATGTGGGCGAACGCGCCGCGTGGCCGGCAATCGTTGCCCAAGCGCTGAGTAGCTACGGGCGGCTCGACATTCTCGTCAACAACGCCGGGATGGTGGGTGGATCGTCTATCGCCGAGACCAATGACGAGGCGTGGGACCGCGTCCTTGCGGTGAACCTCACTGGCACGATGGCGGGATGCCGCGCCGCGATTTCCGCGATGATCGCCAATCCCGGTGGCGCCACCGGCTCGATCATCAACATCGGGTCGACGACCGCGCTGACGCCGCTGCCTAACGATATCGCCTATTCGGCAAGCAAGGCCGCCGTTCTCAACATGTCTAAGGGGATTGCAACCTGGTGTGCACGGCAAGGCTACGCGATACGCTGCAACACCGTGATTCCCGGCGCGACCGACACCGGGATCCTCGCCAAGGGCGACGCGGATATGCCGGGTTTCAAGGCGGTGGCGGCAAGAATGTCACCGATGAACCGTTTGGCCGACCCGACGGAGACCGCAGCCGCGATCGCGTTCCTCGCTTCGGACGAATGCCGGTTTATGACCGGGGCCGACCTGCTGGTCGATGGCGGCGCATTGGCGATCCATCCGGGACTCTAGCCTGCACCGAGTCGCATCTGACGGCCCGTCCACAGGAAGATGGCGAGCGCCAAGACGCCCCCCACGGCACATACGATCAGGATTGCAGCGCCCAATGATCCCGGGCCGAGCCGGTCGCTCAACCAGCCGACCGTGCCTGCTCCCACCGTTTGGCCGATAAGGTTGTTGAAGAACAACGCGAGCGCGACCCCGAAAGCGCGTTCGCCGGCATCGAGCGAGGTTTGTATCAGCGACAGAATAGGTGCCTGGGTCAGCAGGAAGATAGCGTAGAACACCACGAACAGCGCAAGGAACGGCCAGAATTCAGACTGGTTCAGCGCCAAAGCGAGCGGCACGATGCAAGCTACTCCGGCAATCCCCGGCAACCACGCGCGCCAACGTTCGTCCCGTCGCGCCAGGCGGTCGGTCAACAGGCCGCCCAGGATCGGCCCGGGAATGCCGCCGATGATGAACGCAAGGCCGAGAAACGTTCCGACGACGGCGGGCGTCACGCCGAACTGTCGGATCATGACCGGCGCGGTCCAGATCGCGATGGCGTAGCCGATCATGATTTGCACCGCCCACCCGGTCATGACACCCAGGTAGACCCGGTTTTTCGCGAGCCGCCGGATGGTCTCGCCCAGCGGTCGCTGACGGGCCTCTGCCGCACCGCCCGGTGCGTAGCGGCCGCGGGGCGGTTCGCGGACGGTGAGATAAAGCAGCGCGCCGAGCACGATTCCCGGCGCGCCAAGCAGCACGAACGCCATCCGCCAGCCGAACGCTTGGGCGAGCAGTCCGCCCGCGATCAGGCCGGTCGCGGTCCCGATCGTCGAGCCCAGCGACAGTACTCCCATCGCTCGGCCCAATTCATGGCGGCGGAAGTAGTCGGCGATCAGCGATTGCCCCGCCGGACCGCTGGCGGCTTCGCCGACGCCGACGCCCATCCGGGCGAAGAACAGCGACCAAAACCCCAACGCCGCCCCGCACAACGCGGTCATCGCGCTCCACAGGGTGATCGCGAAGGCGATGATGGTCTTGCGCGTCCGGCGGTCGGCGAGCCGCGCGAACGGAAAGCCGAAGGTCACGTAGAACAGCGAGAACGCCAGTCCCGTCAGCAACCCTAGCTGGGTGTCGGACAGCGCGAACTCCGCCTTGATGTCCTCTAGCAGGATCGACAGCACCAGCCGATCGGCGATGCTGAAGATCCCGGTGCAGACCAGGACGCCAAGCACATACCAGCGGTATGGGCCAGGCGTCTCGGGATCAGTGATGGGGGCGGGCATTGAGGCCGTTGTCGATCGGATACTCGTTGCCGGTCAGGAAGCGCGCCTCGTCGGACGCGAGATAAAGGATCATGTTGGCGACGTCGCGGGGCGCGCCCAGCGCCATCGCGGGCAGCACGCCCTCGGGCACCGGCTCTTCCTTGCCTGGCCGACCCGATACCGCCTGGACCATCGGGGTCTCGATCCCGCCGGGCATCAGCACGTTGCAGCGGACGCCGTAGTTGTTGTCCTGGCAGTGCATCGCGATCGACTTGGTCATCGCGCGGATCGCGCCCTTTGCCGCGGTGTAGGCGACGATCGTTCCGTATCCCATCAGCGCGGCGGTCGAGGCCATGTTGATGATCGAACCGCCGCCAGAAGCCTTCATCAGCGGCAGCGCGTACTTGCAGCCGAAGAACGTGCCCTCGACATGGATAGCCATGTGCAGGCGGAAGTTGTCGGCCGAGCAATCCTCGATCGATTCGAAGATCACGTTGCCGGCATTGTTGACGAGTATGTCGAGCCTGCCGTGAAGCCGCTCGACCTCGCTGATAATCTCCTGCCAACGTGCCTCGTCGCGCACGTCCTGGGCGAAAGCGTGCCCGCCGATCGCGTCGGCGACTGCCTGGGCCTTGCCCAGATCGATGTCGGTGACGACGACCTTGGCGCCCTCTTCGGCCAGGCGCAGGCAATCGGCCTTGCCCAGCCCCATCGCTCCACCGGTGACCAGCGCCACTTTGCCCTCGACACGTCCCGACATGGCCATTTCTCCCAAAGCTTGGCGCCATGGTAAGGGCGTGGCCGCGGTAGCCATACCATCAAAGCCGCTAGGCACTTGTGAGAGTTATGGACCGCGCCGCGCCGGTCTAAGGCCCGGAGGAGAGGAGTGCGCGCGATGACGATGAGCGTCGAGGAAGTCGCCCGGCTCAAGGCGATGATGGAATGGGAGGGTGCGCGCACTGCGCCGCCCGACGGCTTTCCCGCATTGCCCGACATGCCTGCCGCTCGCTACACCTCGCCCGAATACTTCGCGCTCGAACAGCAGCATATCTTTCGCAAGAGCTGGCTCTTCGCCGCCCATCTCGACGAGGTGCCCGAACCGGGTTGCTACATGCGCTGGCACAACGCCGGCGATCCGATCGTCATCGTCCACGGCCACGACGGCGTGGTCCGCGCGTTCTACAACACCTGCCGCCATCGCGGCGCGCCGGTCGTTACCGAGGATCGCGGCAAAGCCGCGCGGCTGGTGTGCGGCTATCATCACTGGACCTACAAGACCGACGGCACCCTGGTGGGCGTGCCCGAGCGCCGCGACTTCGCCGATCTCGATCTATCCTGCCGAAGCCTGATAGCGGTGCGCTGCGAGAGGCTGGGCAAGCTCATCTTCGTCAATTTCGACGACGGCGCCCAGACTTTGCGCGAGTGGATGGGACCGCTGTGGGACGAGTGGGACGAGTTCGGCTTTGACAGCCTGCGCCTCGCCTCGCGCCATTCGTTCGATCTGCAGTGCAACTGGAAGGTCGCGATGGAGGCCAACATGGAGGTCTACCATGTGCCCTTCATCCATGCCGAAACGGTCGCGCCGTTGGTCGACAGCAGGCGCAACTTCAACAGTTTCTACCCCAACGGCCACGCCCGGATGCTCGCGCCCGCGCCGCGTCAGACCAACCGCGAGCACGTCCGTGCACTCGATAGCATGGCCAACTGGCGTCAGATCGAAACCGCCGGCGAACTCGCCCGCACCGCCACGCAGAGTTACACGCTGTTTCCCAACTGGGTCTCGCCGTTGTCGAACTACTTCGTTCCGCCACTGCTGTTCTGGCCGACTTCGCTGGGCACGACGCGGCTCGAGCTGATCACGATGGCGCCCGACTGGGGAGATGGCCCCGCGCCCGATCTGTGGACCGTGCCCGACGCCGACACCGTCAACGGCCGAGTCATGAGCAAGATCATCCTGGAAGACACCCAGTTCGGCGAGGCGATCCAGAAATCGATGGAAAGCCATGGCTTCCAAAGCGTGCCGCTCAGCTACCAGGAAGCCCGCATCTATTCCTTCCACCAGAGTTGCGACCGGATGATCGGGCCGCAGAACGTCCCGGCCAACTTGCGCGTCGATCCGGTGATCGGCCCCGAGTGGGTCTGGCCGAACGATCCGCGGGTCGCTCAGATGCGCGCTGCAACCGCGCATGCCGTAGCGGAAACCGCGCTCGCGGGATCGCCCTAGCGGTTTTGCTAAATGTGCCCGCGGCGCGCATTGCATAGACAGTGCCCCCGGCGCCCGCAATCTAAGCGGCGCCTTGCCGACAGCGAAGCGCCAAGCTTCGCGCGGCGTATTTGGGAGGGCACTATGGCTAGTTCGGCGCGCAATACCCGCAAGAATCCGATCGTTCGCAATGGCCTGTTGGCATCCTCGGCGATGCTCGCGGCCATGATCCTGCCCCAGGCCGCGTTCGCGCAGGATGCGACCGCGCCCCAGGCCAGCGAAGACGCCGACGTGCCCCAGGGCGAGATTATAGTCACCGCGCGCAAGCAGAACGAAACGCTCCAGGAAGTTCCGGTGACGATCGCGGTGGTCAGCGGCAAAACCCTCGACGACTACCACGCGACCAAGGCCGAAGACGTCGCCAGCCGGGTGCCCACGCTCAACGTTCAGGTTGGCGGTTCTGGCTCTGGCGGCACGATCGCGCTGCGCGGGGTCGGCTCGTCGGCGATCTCGGCCTCGTTCGATTCGGCGATCGCGTTCGATTTCGACGGCATCCAGGTCAGCACGATGCGACTGGTCCAGGCCGGGTTCTACGACGTCGGCCAGATCGAAGTGCTCAAGGGCCCGCAGTCGCTGTACTACGGCAAGAGCGCCTCGGCCGGCGTGTTCTCGATCAAGTCGGCCGATCCCACCCGCACTTGGGAATACGGTGCCAAGGCTTCCTACGAGTTCGAGGAAAAAGGCAAAGTCTTTGGCGCTTATCTCTCCGGGCCGATCAGTGACACGCTGGGCATCCGCATTGCCGGGCAGTATACCGACATCGACCGCTATCAGCGCCTTCAGGCGAACACTCCGGCAGTCCACAATCCTCGTCGACTCAAGGACTTCGTCGGTCGCGTAACGTTGAACTGGGAGCCAAGCGACCGCTTTACCGCCAACCTGAAGGCCCAATACGTCCGCAACGAGAACGACGGCGCGATCGCGCAGTCGGATATCTTCTGCGGTGTGAATGGCCGCGCCGACGAAGTGTATCTGTTGAGCGGCGTGGTGGCGATCCCGGCGGGCTACGATTGCAAGGTCGGCAACGGCAAGTATTTCACTCCCGATACTGCCCCGCCGCTCGCCTCGTCGGTGCCGCTGCCGTCCAAGGCTGCGGGCTTCAACGGCGTGCCGTTCGGCAAGACGGACCTCTATTTCAGCCGACTGCGGATGGACTACGACGTCACCGATGCGCTGAAAGTGACTTCGGTCAGCGGGTACGTCGATCTTAACGCGCAGGACGTCGATAACTACTCGTACAGCGGCATCGGCCCGGCGTTCTCGCCGCTGGGCAACGCGCTCGGGCTTCCGCTTGCAGCGCTTGCCCCCGCGCTAGGAGCGATCAACGGGCCAGGCGTCCCGCTGGGCGTCGGAACCAGCGATCCGGTCAATAAGCTGCGCCAGTTCAGCCAGGAGTTGCGCATCCAAAGCGACTTCGACGGGCCGCTCAACTTCATGGTCGGCGGGTTCTACGAAGATCGCAAGTTCACCTTCGATACCGCGCAGCAAGCGGTCAACATCTCGCTGATCGGACCTGACGTCACGCGCAACCTGCAGGGTGGCGGACAAGCAATCGGAACAGGCTACACGTTCGATTACAAGAAGATCCATATCACGAAGACGAAGGCCTATTCGGTCTTCGGCAGCCTGACCTACAAGCCGACCGATCAGCTCGAAATTTCCGGAGGGTTGCGTTACACCGACGAAAAGAAGGTGAACACGATCTACGTTCCCTACGTGAACAACCGACTGGCCTATGTCGAAACATCCCCGGGTTCGGGAATCTACAAGCCCAGCCCGGTCTTCCTCCAGAGCGGATTCCGCTCGGGGCCGATCCGGTTCAAGGATAGCAATGTCTCGCCCGAAGCGACGATCAAATACAAGGTCAGCCCGGACTTCAACGTCTTCGCTTCCTACAAGACCGGCTTCAAGTCCGGTGGCATCGACAACTCGGCGCTACCTTCGAACAGCCTCAGCCAGGCTGCCCTGACCGGTAATTTCGGCGCTTTGATCTACAAGTCCGAAAAGTCGAAGGGCGGCGAAATTGGCTTCAAGTCGCAACTTGCCGATCGGACGTTTACCCTGAATGGGACCGTCTACTACTACAACTTTACGAACCTGCAGATTCAGATCTTCAATGCCACCGCGGTCCAGTTCATCACCCTCAATGCGGGTAAGGCAACGACCAAGGGGGCGGAGCTCGAATTGGGCTGGCGCTCGCCGGTCGAGGGGCTGAATTTCTCCGCAAATCTTGCTTACCTCGATGCCAAATATAAGAAGTTCATTCTGCCCGGCCCAGACGTGGTGCTCGGCACAGCCGACGACGTGAATCTAAGCGGGCGCAAGCTTTCGCGCGCGCCGAAGTTCGCGGGCAACGTGGCGTTCGATTATAAGGTCCCGGTGGGCGATACGATGGCGCTCGGCTTGGGCGCGAACGTGGTATATTCGGGGCGCTACATCACCAATAATGCGCGGCGGACCGACTACGTCCAGAAGTCGTTTGCGACGATCGACGGTCGAATTTCCTTCGGCGAGCGCGACGATCGGTGGAAAATCGCCCTGGTCGGGGTCAACCTGGCCGACAAGATCGTCACCCAGACCTCTGGCGACCGTCCGTTCCTGGCGCCCGCCAACGGCTTCGGGGTCCCGGTCGGCGACGACATCATCCTCAACCAGAACCGCGGCCGCCAGGTCTACGTTGAGGGCAGCGTCAAGTTCTGAGTTAGCCTGTCACGCAAGGCGGCCGGGCGAGGTATCCTCGCCCGGCCGCTTTTTATGGGCGCGCCGGAGCGCAACACCTGAAGATCAGTACCCGTGCAGCCACTTTCCGCCTGAGCTGTAGCTCAGGATCGGGCGGTAATCGTTGGCCTCGCTGGCGTCGAGCAAGCGGTCGGTGTTGTTGTCGAGCAGCCAGAAACGGCCCTCGCTCCTGACCACCAGCAGGGCGTGGTCGGCGCCCCGGGCGAGATCGCGGGCGATGGTCAGGTACATGTCCTCGCCGCGCACCCCGGCCCCCGCGAGCAGCGCCATCTTGAGCAGCGCGATGTCCTCGCAATCGCCCGCGCGGCGCTTGAGCGTGGTCCGCGCGTCGGCCCAATAGTCGGCTTGACCATAGAGCTGGCGGTCTTCGACGTAACGGATCTTCGCGTTGGCCCAGCTGTTGACCGCCGCGATGGCAGCTTGGCCGGGATGGCCCCCACTCACCCCGGCCAAGCCCGCCCCCAAACTTCCATGACGCACGCGGTTCCACTGCGCGTCGAACCCGGTTTTGCGCACCGCAAGGCGGCGGCTGCCAAGAAAATCGTCGGCACCTGGCACGCGGACGCCTAATCCCGGTCGCATCGTCGCGAAATCGACTTCCGGGCGCACGAACATTGCGCACTCCCCGCCCGAGCGCGGGACCAGGCCAGTGCCAGGCAGCGCCGGTACGGCGGCAGATGGCGCCAGCCCGGCCTGCTGCTGGCGCATCAACTCGAGCGCACTGGGCTGTCCGCCGAGGATCGCCGCCGACTTGCTCAGCGCCGCCGGAACCGCGCGCGCCTCGCCCGCGGCGGGCTGGGCGAGCGCGGCGCATTGGCCCTGCTCGAACGACGCGGCGGCGGCCAGCGCCAGCGGCATCGTCCCCAACGCGACCGCGGCATGCGCGGCCGCTGGCAGCGCGGTGGCGGCCAGTGTGGCGATGGTCGCGGCAAGAATGCGCCGGTGCATGGCGCGCTTCTGCCGCAGCCCCCCTCAAGGCTGGGTGGAGCAACCTGGTTAACGCCAGCCTTCGCAGGCTTAACCAGAATGCCTGCCGTCTGGGGCTTCAGGCTTGCGAAAGGCGCGGCCCGCCACGATCTTCCGAAGATGGACGTGGATGGAGCCTTGCCCGGCTGGACCTCGGGCCTGATGCAGTCGCCGCTGCTTGCCGCGGCGGTGATCGCAATGGTCGTGACGCTCGCCGGCTCGCTGATCGGCGGCGCGACCCCGCGGGCCGGCCGGATCATGCGCGCAGGCGGCAATCTGGCGCTGATCGCGGTGGTCGGGATGACCGTGCTCCAAGTCGCGCGGCTGTCAAACCCTGCACTCGACCTGGCGCTACCGCAAGTCGGCCTGCCCGCGCAGCGCATCGTGGGTAGCGAGACCCGCATCCCCCTCTCGCCCGACGGGCACTATTGGATCGAGGCGATGGTCAACGGCGAGCCGCGGCGGTTCCTGGTCGATACCGGCGCGACGCTGACCGCGGTTTCCGAGGTCTTTGCCGGGAAGAGCGGTATCCAGCCTTCGCCGGGACGGATGCCGGTGCAACTGCGCACCGCGAGCGGGACGCTGATGGCGCGCATTGCGACGATCGGCGAGTTCAGCTTCGGCAACGTCGTCGCGCGCGATCTCGATGCGGTGATCGTGCCGGGCATGGAGGGGATGAACGTGCTGGGGATGAACTTCCTCTCGCGGCTGAAGGGCTGGCGGGTGGAGGATGGCGAACTGGTGTTGGTGCCCAACCACCCGCAAGGAGCGCCCAAAGCCTAGAGGGTTCGCTTACGCTGCCCTCAGCGGCTTATCCTCCAGCGCCGCGCGGGCGAGGCGTTCGATCGTGGCGCTGGTCTCGGCCATCGAGTGGCGGACCTGGTGGAGCATCCGCCACACTCCTGCGTCACCCACCAGCACCTCGATCGCGCGCTCGCGCTCGGGGCGGGTGCGGGGCAGATGATCGCCAAACAGCGCCTCGATCCACGCGCGGCGTTCTTCGCCGGCGATCGGTTTGGCCGCTGCGCGGATCGTCGGAGCATGTGCCGCACGGGCCTGGCTGCGCATCAACAAGCGCATCGTCGATCTCCAGTACATCATGATTCTCAGTATCGCATCCACGCGGCGATACCGCGGTGAGGCGGCTCACACTTGCGGAAGTGGCCGGGCGGCTGGCGGCGATTGTTCAGGCCGCGTGAAGTTCTGTCCCATCGGCGCGGAACAAGTCGGCGAACGACTTGCGCTGGGTCGAGGTCGGCTCGCCCTGGTCAGACACGGCGGCTTGGGGCTCGGCGGCCTGAGGGGCAGGCTTTCCGCCGCCGAACAGGCCGATGGCGGGAGCGGTGGGGCGGGGGGCGGTATCGGCGGTCATCAGCGTGGTCTCGAACGGGTGGAGCCTGGGGAGGCATTGTCCGACGTGGGGCGTCGTCAGGCTCTCCTTAAGCCAAGCGATTCGCAGAAAATTGTACCAATTCGACATTCGCCGATTTATGCCCGACCGGGGGACGAGACGCCGATGCCGAGCGACGAGCGACCAGGCAGGGCAGCCCCCAGCGCCTCGCCGCCCGCGGCGCATCGGCGGCCCCTATCGCGACGGCTCGGTGCTGTTGGTGCCTTTGCGGGCGAGCCGCAAGGACGGCGGCTGGGGTGAAGCCGGGGACTAGCGCGCACAATACTCGCGATAGCCGGCACGGCACTTGGCGACCGCGCGGCGCCAGGCGGCCATCTCGCGTTCGTATTGCGCCTGGCGCGAGGCGTTGACCCGCGGCCCTTCGCGGTAGGCGCGCCAGCCTTCGGCGTAGCGCGCGTCGCGCTGCTGGATATAGGCGAGCTGGTCTTCGTTGAGCCGCTTGATGATCGCCTTGTCGCGCGCCCGCGCCGCGGGGCTGCGCATCGACGGATCGCGTGGATCGTCGGCGACCGCCGCGGTGGAGACGAACGCGATGCCCAGCGCCAGTGCGCCGGCGAACAGCCTGGTATTCATGGGTGACCCTCCCTTTTCCCTCCCGCCAAGTATTCGCCGAGAGGGTTAAGTCTTTCCAGTGCGTTGGGGTAAACGCAGCGCAGCCGGGCGCGCGGGCAGGGCGGTTCGGCGCGCGCCGTCCGCCGTTTCCCGCGCGGGTTACTTTGGGGCCATCGCATCGCCCGATCGCGCGCTTGCCGAGTTGCAACCTTGGCCTGCGCCCCCCACCTGTGGCCTTCTCCTGCCTTCCCCTTGCCTCCCGCGAACAAATCTGGAACAGAACCACCCTTATGTCCGTCAATCAGATCGTCGTGCGGGGCGCGCGCGAGCATAATCTCAAGGGTTTCGACGTGGCGCTGCCACGCGACTCGCTGATCGTGATCACCGGGCTGAGCGGCAGCGGCAAGTCCAGCCTGGCGTTCGACACGATCTATGCCGAGGGCCAGCGGCGCTATGTCGAGTCGCTCTCGGCCTACGCCCGCCAGTTCCTCGAGATGATGCAGAAGCCCAATGTCGAGCATATCGACGGCCTCAGCCCCGCGATCAGCATCGAGCAGAAGACCACCAGTCGCAACCCGCGCAGCACGGTGGCGACGGTGACCGAGATCTACGACTACATGCGCCTGCTGTGGGCGCGCGTCGGGGTGCCTTATTCGCCCGCGACCGGCCTGCCGATCGAGGCGCAGACGGTCAGCACGATGGTCGACCGGGTGATGGCGCTGCCCGAGGGGACGCGGCTGTTCCTGCTCGCCCCGGTGGTGCGCGGGCGCAAGGGCGAATACCGCAAGGAGCTCGCCGAATGGCAGCGCGCCGGCTTCACCCGCGTGCGCATCGATGGCGAGACGATGGCGATCGAGGACGCCCCCGCGCTCGACAAGAAGTTCAAGCACGACATCGAGGTGGTGGTCGACCGGATCGCGGTGCGCGCCAGTACTCCCGAACAAGGGGGCGTGGAGACGCGGCTGGCCGACAGCTTCGAACAGGCGCTCAAGCTGGCCGACGGGCTGGCCTATGTCGATCTGGCCGACGGCAACGTCCCGGGCCGCGAGGAAGAGGACGCGCAGGGCACCAACCTGAAAGGGGCGGGCCTGCCCCCCAACCGCATCGTGTTCAGCGAGAAGTTCGCCTGCCCGGTCTCCGGCTTCACCCTGGAAGCCATCGAGCCGCGGCTGTTCAGCTTCAACGCCCCGCAGGGCGCGTGCCCGGCGTGCGACGGGCTGGGCGAAAAGCTGCTGTTCGATCCGCAGCTCGTCGTCCCCAACGAGGCGCTCAGCCTCAAGAAGGGCGCGGTGGTGCCGTGGGCCAAGTCCAACCCGCCGAGCCCCTACTACATGCAGGTCCTCGCCAGCCTGGGCGCGGAGTACGGGTTCGATCTCGACACCCCGTGGAGCGAGCTGGGCGAGGCGGTGCACGACACCATCCTGTTCGGGACCAAGGGCAAGCCGATCCCGCTGACCTTCAAGGACGGGCGCAAATCCTACACCGTGCGCAAGTCGTTCGAAGGGGTGATCGGCAACCTCAACCGCCGCCTGCTTCAGACCGAGAGCACGTGGATGCGCGAGGAGCTGGGCAAGTACCAGACCGCGCAACCGTGCGAGACCTGCCACGGCGCGCGGCTCAAGCCCGAGGCGCTGAGCGTCCGAATCGCGGGCGAGAGCATCTCCGGCCCGGTCCGGCTCAGCGTCGCCGACGCCAAGGCGTGGTTCCTCGCGCTCGAGCCGAAACTGAACAACCAGCAGCAGCAGATCGCGCGGGCGATCCTCAAGGAGATCAACGAACGGCTTGGTTTCCTTGATAATGTCGGGCTCGATTACCTGAACCTCGACCGAACTTCAGGTACGCTGTCGGGCGGCGAATCGCAGCGCATCCGCCTTGCCAGCCAGATCGGCAGCGGCCTGTCGGGCGTTCTCTACGTGCTCGACGAGCCGAGCATCGGCCTCCACCAGCGCGACAACGACCGGCTGCTCGAAACCCTGAAACGCCTGCGCGATCTGGGCAACACCGTGATCGTGGTCGAGCACGACGAGGACGCGATCCGCCACGCCGACCATATCGTCGATCTCGGCCCCGGCGCCGGGGTCCACGGCGGCGAGATCGTCGCGCAGGGGGTACTGGCCGACATCCTCGCCGCGCCCGAAAGCCTCACCGGCCAGTACCTGTCGGGCGCGCGCAAGATCGCGGTGCCGCCGGTCCGCCGCCGCGGCAACGGCCACCACATCGTGGTCGAGAACGCCCGCGCCAACAACCTGCGCGGGGTGACGGCGAAGTTCCCGCTCGGCACGTTCTGCTGCGTCACCGGGGTTTCGGGCAGCGGCAAGTCGAGCCTGACGATCGACACGCTCTATGCCGGCGCCGCGCGCGCGCTCAACGGCGCGCGGGTGCTGGCGGGCGCGCACGACCGGATCAAGGGGCTGGAGCTGTGCGACAAGGTGATCGAGATCGACCAGTCGCCGATCGGCCGCACCCCGCGCTCCAACCCCGCGACCTACACCGGCGCCTTCACCCAGATCCGCGACTGGTTCGCCGGCCTCCCCGAAAGCCTCGCCCGCGGCTACAAGCCCGGGCGGTTCAGCTTCAACGTCAAGGGCGGGCGGTGCGAGGCGTGCCAGGGCGACGGGCTGATCAAGATCGAGATGCACTTCCTTCCCGACGTCTACGTCACCTGCGAGGAATGCGGCGGGCGGCGCTACAACCGTGAGACGCTTGAGGTGAAGTTCAAGGGCCACAGCATCGCCGACGTGCTCGACATGACGATCGAGGACGCGGAAGCCTTCTTCAAGGCGGTGCCATCGATCCGCGAGAAGATGCACATGCTGGGCGAGGTCGGCCTGGGCTACGTCAAGGTCGGCCAGCAGGCGACCACGCTGAGCGGCGGCGAGGCCCAGCGGGTCAAGCTCGCCAAGGAACTCAGCCGCCGCAGCACCGGGCAGACGCTCTACATCCTCGACGAGCCGACCACTGGGCTGCATTTCGAGGATGTCCGCAAACTCCTCGAAGTGCTCCACCGCCTCGTCGACCAGGGCAACAGCGTGGTGGTGATCGAACACAACCTCGACGTGATCAAGACCGCCGACTGGGTGCTCGATCTGGGGCCGGGCGGCGGGGTGCGCGGCGGCGAGATCGTCGCCGAAGGCACGCCCGAGAAGGTCGCGGCGGATAAGAGAAGCGTGACGGGGTTCTACCTCAAGCCGCTGCTGGAGCGGCAGGCGGCCGCGGTGGTGGAGAAGGCTCCGGTGCGCAAGGGGCGGAAGACGGTGGCGGCTTAGAGCCCCCAATCAAACGGTGCTAGACCGGAGGCGCCGCCCTCGCCGCCTGCGCCCCCGCATCGGCGGGATCCGAAGAAAAATCCCCTGGACAGTGGTCCAAATGATCCAGCCTCGACGGAGAGGAGGACGACGAGGGCGACTTTCCCGGGTGCGGCGGAGGTGCCTCGGCCCCGCGACTGCCTGACCGAGGACGACTGCCGGTGGTATGGCAAGCGGCTCGCGCGGATGGACGCGGCGCGCCCCCCGGGGGTCCTGGAGCCGCACGAGTTTCCCGGCCATGACGAGGGCAGGGTCGACAAGCGGCAGCTCATCGCGTTCGAGCAGGGCGTCGAGCGCTGGTGGCTGGTGGTGCCGCCGGGACCGAACGACGTTCCCGACGGCTGGCATTACGCCGAGTGACGCGCCACCGCGCGTCGGCTTCAGCCCAGGTGGCGGACGCGGGTCACCGACTTGCAGCTGCGCATCCGGCGCCCGTGCTTCCACCAGGTCTTGCAGTGGCGCGACGCGCTCGCGACCGCGGTGTGGCCGTGGCGCGTGGCCACCGCGGTCTTGGTGCGGGTGGTGACGCGCTGGTCGGTGCGGCCGCTCATCCCGTCGACGTGGGTGCGGGTGGTGGTCTTGGTGGTGCCCGCGGGCGTGGTGACGGTGGTGGTCTGCTTCACCGGCATCTGCGCGGTGGCGGCGGTGGCGCCGGTGACGCCGATCAGGGCGGCGGCGGCAAGGATCAGGCTACGCATCGGTTTCTCTCCTGGTGGTGCACGGCGCTTCCGCAGGGTCGCGGCGGCGCCACGCTGACACGGCTTGCGGGAAGCCGCGTGGCGTCGGCTCAATCGCCCGGCGCGGGCATCGTTCCGCGCGAACGCGAACCTGACCGATTTGTAATGTGGCGCGCGGGCTCCCCCGGACACGCCGCCCGGTGGGGCCGGGCATGGTGGGCGGTGACGGGCTCGAACCGCCGACCCTCTCGGTGTAAACGAGATGCTCTACCAACTGAGCTAACCGCCCGCAGGCGCCCCGCGGGGGCGTGCGACAGGCGCGCAGATGCGCGGGATCGCGGCGGTCGTCAATGCCCGGATGCGGCAGGCGGCGCCGGAAAAGGGCAGGCCGGGCCTCGCCGGGCCGGCGCGGCGAGGGCTTGGCGGAGACTTTCCCCGGACTCGCCAGGCGAGTAGAACAGCGTATGGCGTTGGGGCGCGAGTGGGGCTAGGATACGCGCCATCGGGTAATCGATTGGATCGGAGGGACCACTTGGTATGACCCATGCGCCGGCCGCGCCGCTGGACGAAGGCTGTTCCCACGGGGATTCCCGGATCGAGGAAGCCCTGGCGGCGCTGTCGCGGGCGCTCGCGATTCTCGATGCTCTGGAACTTCCCAGCATCGCCACGCATGTCTCGCTCGCCTACGAACTGGGCAAGGAGCATTGCGGCGCGCTGGCCAAGCCGGGCGGGCCGCAGCCCACGGAGGCGGAGATAAGCTGACCGTATTTGGCGAATGCCGGGCGCGCGGGTATAGCCTACGCGGCGAGGGACCATGATGCACCAGATCGCGCAATTTCCCGAGTGTCCGGATCTGATCGAGGACGACGGCCGCCTCGGCGAAGAGCAGCGCGCACAGCTGGCCCGGATCACCCCGAAGCAGCGCGAGGTGCTGCGCCTCGCCCTCGTCCGCAAGTCGTCCAAGGAAATCGGACGCGAGCTGGGCATCGCCCCGCGCTCGGTCGATCAGCGCCTCGACGCCGCCCGCATCACCCTGGGCGCGGCCAGCCGCTTCGAGGCGGCGCGCAAGTTCAACGCCCTCGTCCGCACCAGTGAAGGGCTAACTAGTGAGCCGTTCCTGCTTGGCGAAAGCGGGGCAGAGCGGGGAGGGATGGCTGGCGAACAGCCGCTTTACGTGTTTGGCGATGCGCTGCACTTCTCCGGCGGTCCCGCCTGGGAAGACAGCACCCCCGTCGACCCGGCCGCATGGCAGCGGTTCGTGCCGGGGCTGCCCAGTGCGGCGTCGGGATCGCGGGACCGGATCGTGTGGATCATGATCGGCGCCGTCTCGATCCTGACGCTGGTGCTCATTGGGCTGGCGGTCGTCGAGAGCCTGAAGAGGCTGGTCGACGGCGGCTGAGCGGGGTCGCCTCGGGACACACCAACCCGAGGAGTCCATCGATGCTCACCATCGTCGCCGCGAATACCGAAGTTCCCCCGGTCAGCCAGGCCGCCGCCGCCAAGGTCGCCCGGGAGATAGCTGCCCTCGAAGCATCGATCGACCAGTCGATCGCCCACGCCGCGGCGCTCGCGGCCACCATCGTCGACACCCGCCGAGACAGCGGGCTGCCGGTTCACGCCGGTCAGTTGGCGCTTATCCGCCTGCAACGCGCCCAGGCGCAGCTTGTGGCTGCATCGAGCGACACCTTCCGCGTCCATGACGAGCTCTCGCGGCTCGCCAGGACGCTGATGATTTGGGAAGACCCGACCGAACCTTCGGGCCTGCTTGACGACAATCAGGCATTGGACGCGGTGGCCTGAGGCGCTGCTCGCCATGCTTGACCAAACCGGGTGCGAAGTGTTCGACAGGAGTCGATGCTTCGCTACCTGCTGCAAATGGCGCTCATGCTTGCCGTCGCCGCGTACGCCTGGCGTCGCGGCGGTCAGCCCGAACGTGTTGCAGCCGCGGCGTTCGTCTCCCAGGAGGTGGTCGATCGCGCCTTCCACCTCCTCGTGGCCGCGCCTAACTATCGCGAGGTCGACCTGTGGCACATGAGCCTCGACCTCGCTCTGCTCGGCACCCTCGTGTGGCTGGCGTTGCGGGCACCACGGGTCTGGCCGATATGGCTAGCCTCGGTCCAGCTTGTCGCGACGCTCGGCCACTTCCTGCGCATCATCGAGGTGGAGACGCCCCCGGTGGTTTACTGGGCAATAGCCACGGCTCCCTCGTATTTGCTGATATTGCTCCTCGCCGTGGGCACTTATCTCAACGATCGCACGCGAAACCCCAGGCTGACTACCTAGCCGCGCTGCTCGCTCCGCTGAGCGGTGATCAGGCGCCGACCCATTCGGTTTCGCTGCTCGATCGGTTCGGCTCAATAGCCGGAGTCGCGGCCGCGCGCCGGCGCGAGTTGGCCGAAGTGTTCGGCCCCGGCTCGACCCTGCCCGGCCAGATTGCAGCCGTGAGGAGGCTGCTGCACGCCGGCTTGCGCGAGCAGGTCACGCGCGGACCGCTCGATTCCGCGTCGCCGAGCCTCCTGCAATTCGTGGTGGCACATTTCTGCGGACTACAGCACGAGGAGATGCTCGCGCTGTTCGGCAATGCCGGCGGCCAGTTCATCGATCATGAAACCGTGGCGGCGGGACCTTCGCACCGCATGGAATTCTCACCGGCCCAGCTGTTTCGGCGCGCCGTGGCGCTCGGCGCGGTGGAAATCGTGCTGGCCCACAATCATCCTTCGGGCATCGCCCAACCCAGCGCGGACGACCTCGCATCGACTCGTCGCGTGGTCCGCGACGCCAAACTGCTGGGGATCGTGGTGCGAGACCATCTGATCGTCGGTGGCAATGCCGTCTTCAGCATGTCGCGGGCGGGGCTGCTGTGAGCCGCGGTCAGGAAATCCGCGAGATCGCGCATCGCCTGCTTCAGCTCGCCGATGACGAGGATCATCAGCCCTGGGTCCGGAGCGAGACCGTTCCGTATGGATCGGACTCTGAGGGCGCGGGCGATCCGGTCCTGCTCGGGCGCCTGGCCGAATCGATGCTGCGCGCCCGCCGCCTGCGCGACACGCATTTCGATCCCGACCTGTTCGCGGACCCGGCCTGGGACATGCTCCTCGACTTCTACGTGCAGCGCGCCGCCGGGCGGCGGGTCGACGTCAAGGGCGCCTGCATGGCCGCGCACGTTCCGGAAACGACGGCTCTGCGCTGGATCAACCTGCTGGTTAGCCGCAACCTGATCGTTCGCGAGGTCGACGATAGCGATCGGCGTCGCACCTTCCTCGGCCTGACCCGCGAGGGGGAACGAACGATCACCAGATACCTGATCGCGGCAAGTCGCCACGTTCGTCAGTCTCAGCCAGTCCCGTTCATGCTCGTCAAAAGCGAGCCGTCCTGAATGCACGGAACTGTTACGACCGTGATGATTTCGCCGCTTCGACAAAAGCTGAAATGCCCGACCGGGCGGGATCGCTCTGCCGGTGTTGTGACGCGCTTAGACCGCGTACTCGGCCCCTTTGCCGATCTCGGCGAAATAGCGGATCATCGCCTCGGCGGCGCGATCGGTCGGGGCAATGGAGGCGCGGCGGCGGTCGATCGCGTCCTCTACCCGCTCGAGCAGTCCGGCTTCTGTCATCAGCGCGATCCAGCGCAGCGCGGTGGTGGGCGGAACGCCGCTGGCAATGCACAGGCTGGTGACCGAGACGCGTTGGCGCTCGGCCCGCGCGGCGGCGAGATCGAGCAGCATGTCCCACGCCGGGTCGGCGAACAGCTCGCCATCGAAAAACCGTGCGCGAGCCTGGCGTTGGCGGATGATCCGGCGGATCAGTCGCGGATCAAGCGAGACAGGGTGGGGCGCGCCCGCCGGACGGTGCCGACCGTCCTCGCCCGGCGCGCCGTCGAACGGGGTCGACGCAGTCTCGACCCGCAGGCTTGTGGGCCGGGCGTGTGGCGCCGCGGACGGCGTATCGAACCGCTCCATCCCTCCGCCAGCCGGCCGACCTGCTCGGTCAGGCGGAGCAGGGTCACGCGGTCGTCGGCGGTCGGTTCGCGCACGCGCCCGCGCGGCATGCCGGCCAGAACCTGGCCGAGCGCGATCACCCGCTCGGCCCGGCTCGGTTCGACCGCACTTGCGCGCCCGAGCGGTCGAGGCAGCCGAACACGTCGTCGAGCGCGGCAAGGCTGATCGAAACAACAAGCTGCGCGCCCGCGTGCGCGGCGCGCAGATCGTTCCGGGCGAGCGCCGCCAGTGTCGCGCCGTCGACAAACGGCGCATCGATCAGCACGACCTCGCCCAGCGGGCATGCTTCCTCGCCGTGGAGCCCGGTCAGGGTGCCGCGGTGGGTCGGGCGGAACCCGGCGGCTTTGGCATCTCGCCGCGCAAGCCGGCGCGATCGGCGAACAGCGCGACAGACAACGCGAGGTGGCCCGCGCGATAAGAGGGCGCCTCGTCCCAAGCCGGGTCGAAGCGGAAGGGCTTGGGGCATTCCGATCGCTCGCGAAGCGTTGTGCAAACAGGAAGAGAACAACAGAGATCACATCAAGAATACTTGCGGATCAGGCGACGATCTCGATGAGCGTGCCATCGCCGACGAGCGACCATAGCTCTTCGATCTCGGGGTCGGACAAGGCAATGCAGCCGTCGGTCCAGTCGCCCTCGAGCCGTTCGCCAGCGCTGTTGGGCTGGCCATGAACAAAGATGTCGCCGCCGGGCGAGCGGCCCCGTGCGCGGGCGTAGGCGCGATCCGCGTCGCTGGGGTACGAGACGTGGAGCGAGAGATGGTAGGCGCTGCGCGGGTTGCCGTAGTCGATCGTGTAGCGCCCTTCGGGGGTGCGCTCGTCGCCCTCGAAATGCTTGGCGCCGACCGGCTCGTCGCCAAGCTGGATGCCGGTGTAGGTGCGCACCGCCCGGCCCTCGGTGTAGAGGGTCAGGGTGCGGTCGGACTTGTCGACGAGGACGAGGTCGACGGGCGCGGCCGGCTGCGCCGCAGCGGGTGCGGCGAGGAGCATAACGAAGCTAGTCCACGAACGGGTCACGCACCAGGATCGTATCCTCGCGCTCGGGGCTCGTCGAGACCAGCGCCACCGGCGTTTCGATCAACTCCTGCACCCGCTGGATGTACTTGATCGCCTGCGCCGGGAGGTCGGCCCAGCTGCGCGCGCCCGCCGTGGTTTCGCGCCAGCCGTCCATTTCCTCGTAGATGGGCTCGACCGCGGCCTGGTCGGCGGAATGGCTGGGGAGATAGTCGAGGATCTTGCCGTGCAGGCGATAGCCGGTGCAGATGCGAACGACATCGAACCCGTCGAGCACGTCGAGCTTGGTCAGCGCGATCCCGGTGACGCCGCTGATTGCGCACGATTGGCGCACCAGCACCGCGTCGAACCAGCCGCAGCGGCGCTTGCGCCCGGTGACGGTGCCAAACTCGTGGCCACGCTCGCCCAGCTTCTGCCCGGTGGCCCCATCGGGCCCATCCGGGTCGAGCTCGGTCGGGAAGGGGCCGCTTCCGACGCGGGTGGTATAGGCCTTGACGATGCCCAGGACGAACCCGGTGGCGTTGGGTCCCAGGCCCGATCCGCTCGCCGCGCTGCCGCTGACAGTGTTGGACGATGTGACGAATGGATAGGTCCCGTGATCGACGTCGAGCAGCACCCCCTGGGCACCCTCGAAAAGAACGCGCGCCCCGGCCTTGCGCACCTTCTTGAGCCGCTTCCACACCGGCTGGGCATATTGCAGCACCGACGGGGCGATCTCGCGCAGCGCCTCACGCAAGGCCTCACGATCGACCGGAGGCTGGCCGAATCCGGCGCGCAGCGCGTCGTGGTGCGCGCACAGGCGATCGAGCTGGGGATCGAGCTGGTCGATGTGGGCAAGATCGCAGACGCGGATCGCCCGGCGCCCGACCTTGTCCTCGTAAGCGGGACCGATCCCGCGCCCGGTGGTTCCGATCTTGCCAGTGCCCGCCGCCTCCTCGCGCAAGCCGTCGAGGTCGCGATGGAGCGGCAGGATCAGCGCGCAGTTGTCGGCGATCGCAAAGTTGTCGTCGGTGATGCTGACACCCTGGCCCTCGAGCTTGGCGATCTCGTCACGCAAGTGCCAAGGATCCAGCACCACGCCGTTGCCGATGATGCTGAGCGTGCCGGTGACGATGCCCGAGGGCAGAAGGCTGAGCTTGTAGGTCTGGTTGCCGACGACCAGCGTGTGCCCGGCGTTGTGCCCGCCCTGGAAGCGGACCACCGCGTCGGCGCGGCTGGCGAGCCAGTCGACGATCTTGCCCTTGCCCTCGTCGCCCCACTGGGCGCCGATCACGGTGACGTTGGCCATCTGCCGGAAACTCCCCGCGCCCCGTGGCGCAAACGCGCTGGCGCGTAGGGGATGGCGGGCGAGAGGGCAAGGCGATGGTGCGGAAGCGGGCGCTGCGCGTCATGCCGGTTGCTATCGGCGGGGTCCAAGTCTAGGGCGCACCCCGCTGAAAGGCATGCGGAGCGGTGGCCGAGTGGTCGAAGGCGCTCGCCTGGAAAGTGAGTATACGCCAAAAGCGTATCGAGGGTTCGAATCCCTCCCGCTCCGCCACCAAGTCGTAAGTTATTGATATAGAATGGAAAAATGCCTCAGAAAGGCCGCAATTCCGCGGCCTTTGCCGAGCCGGTCCGGTGCAGAGAGAGCCCCAACTAGCCCCGCTAATACCATCAAATCGTGAGGTTTCTCTGGAGGCCACTTGCGCACTACGGAGTGGGCCTTTGCCGCCGACTTCCCGCACTGCAGCAAAAGTAAAGGCGGCACCGAGGTGCAGCCTTACAAGTGGTTGAAGTAGCGTGCGATTCTAGAGTGCGGCAACCGCCTCGCGCTGCTCGCGCCACGCGATGGGAAGGGGGCTGATCAGGGCCAGGCTATCGGCGGTCAGACGTGCGGGCTGCTCGCCATTGAGGATCGCTTCGACGATCTCGGGTGCGAGGAAGTTGAGCCGGACCACCCGCGTCATCCAGGAATCATTGACCTGCTCTTCGCGTGCCAGCGTCGCGATGTCGATCTCGCCGGTCGCCAGCCTCGACCACCAGCTGCGTGCCTTGAGGAGTAGCCGGATGAGCGCGGGGTCGGGTCCGCGTGCGACCGCGGCCTTGCCATTGGCTTGCACCAGCCGCATCGCCAGGCCGGTGCGGGTCAAGCGAACCACGCTGACAAGTTCGATGGTTTCGCCCGCGGGGATGTGATCGTGCACACCGAGCATCTTGAGCAAGGGGCTGGCACGCAGCTCGATCCGGGTTTGGCGGGGATGGATTGTAACCCGCGACACCAGCGATCGGACAAGACCTCGATCCTTGTTCCGAGTCGACCGGGCGAGAGCCTCGGCCTTGGCGATTGCGGTCCGCAGCTCCGTCGGATCCAGCGGAGTCCCGGTTGAGGCCAGAAGTGCGAGCGGATCGTCGAGCGCCTCGGCCAGTCGCGCAACAACCGCGCCCTCCAGCTCCTTGGCCGGGATGCGCATTCCGTCTGCGCTGCTGGCAGCCGCGTCATGCTGCAGCGCCTTGCTGACGTAATAGCGGTAGCGGATCTTACCCTTGCAGGCATGGGTCGCGACCAGCGACTCGCCCTCGTCGTCGACGATCAATCCGGCGAGCAAGCTTGGCGACCGAATTCGCGTGCCCGTCCGCTCGCCCTGCAGGTTGCCGGCAAGCATGTCCTGGACCTCGTCCCACAGTTGCCGCTCGATGATGCCTTCGTGCTGTCCGTTGTATGCAGTTCCGCGGTGGTGGATTTCCCCGACGTAGATCGGGTTGGAAAGGTGCTTGTAGATCTGCCCGCGGCTGAACCGGACCCCACCGAATGTCCGGCCCTGCGAGGTATGCCGCACCGGAGCGAACACGCCTTCGGTTGCGAGTTCCTCCGCGACCATGCGCACATTGCCGCAAGCGCGATAGCGGGCGAAGATGTCGCGCACCAGGGCAGCATCGTTATCCACAACCGCGAGGCTTCGTCCATCGGGCCGATAGCCGAGTGGCGGCGTGCCACCCATCCACATGCCCCGCGCCTTGGACGCTGCGATCTTGTCGCGGATCCGCTCGGCGGTGACCTCGCGCTCGAACTGGGCGAAGCTGAGCAGCATGTTGAGCGTCAGCCGCCCCATGCTCGTGGTGGTGTTGAACGACTGGGTGATCGACACAAAGCTGACCCCGGCCTTGTCGAAGACTTCGACCAGTTTGGAGAAGTCGAGCAGCGAGCGCGTCAGCCGATCGACCTTGTAGACGACCACGATGTCGATTTTGCCCGCGGCGATGTCGTCGAGCAGCCGCTTGAGGGCAGGGCGCTCGAGCGTCCCGCCCGATATCCCGCCGTCGTCATACACCTCGGGCAGCGCCGACCAGCCTTCGCTGGCCTGGCTTAGCACATAGGCCGCGCACGCTTCGCGCTGAGCGTGGAGCGAATTGAAATCCTGCTCGAGACCCTCCTCGCTCGATTTGCGGGTGTAGATCGCGCAGCGAACCTTGTTCATGCCGCTTTCCTCTTCTTCTGCTTGAGCCCGAAGAAGGCGGGCCCTGACCAGTGCGTGCCGGTGATCGTGCGGGCAACCTCGCTCAGCGACCTCCAAGTCCGCCCATTCCATTCGACTGCGCCGTCCTCACCGATGGTGACGATGTGGACCTGACCGTTATGCTCGCGGACCAGCCGCATCCCGGGGACCGTGCTGCGGGTCTCGGTCCTTGCCGCAGCCAGCTGATCGAGCCGCTGGCGGGTCTGGCGCGTCAGACCACCACAGGCCCTGCATTGCAGCTCATAGCCGAGCGCCAGGCGGAGCATCGCGCTGCTCAGGCGGGGCAGGGGTTTGTCCGTGGTGAGGGTCCACTCCTCGCGCAGCTGCGCCGGCGACATTGTCGCCAGCGCAGCCAGGGTCGTTTCGATCGCGTCGCGGCGCATCAGGCGCTCGCCGCGACGTGGTAGCAGGTCACGTCACCGCGCTTGTCTTTGGTGATGGTGCGGCCCTTCTTCTTGAGCCCGGTCAGCGCGGCGCGGGTGGTGTGCGGGAGCCAGCCGGTGGCCTCGACCATTTCGGCGAGCGTGGCGCCTTGCTTGCGCTCGAGCAGTGCGACGACCCCAGCGATCTTGCTGGGCGCGCGAGCAGGGGTCGCAGTGTCGTGCGGCTTTGCCTCTTCATTTGCGGTCGGGCTGCTGACCTCTCGCGCCATGCGGCGCTTGGCCGGAGTTCCCTTGCGGGCCTTCGTTGCGGCGTTGCTGGCCGGGGCGGTGACTTCAGTCGTGGTGGTGTTCATGGGTGGTGCTCCATCATCGAGCCGCGCCAGTCGCGGCTCCCACCACCCACAGCCCCGATCGAGCGCATCGTCGGGGACACCGTCGCCTTGCTTCCCGGCGTTCGGTGACGACACCAATGCTTGGTGCGCGCCACAAGTCGAATGGAATGTTCAGTATTACGGAATAACGTCGCGCAATTGACGAATACTGCTGGTCCGTTAGAGCAGTGCGACAAACGGGAGGATACATTGATGGCCGAAGATACAGCTTCAACCGATTCAGTTGAGCTCGCCACCGAACTTACGATCGCCTGGCTCGCCAATCCCAACACCAAAGCATCGAGCGAAGACGTGCCAGCGTTTTTGCAGAACATGCATCAGGCGGTGATCAACCTGACCACGGCTCCTGCCGAACAACCGGCCGAACCCGAATATATCCCAGCGGTCACGGTGCGTCGTTCGCTGTCCTCGAAGGACCACATCATCTCATTGATCGATGGCAAGCCCTACAAGACGCTACGGCGGCACCTGTCAGGTCATGGACTGACGCCCGAGCAATATCGCCAGCGCTATAACCTCAAGTCCGACTATCCGATGGTCTCGGCGAGCTACTCCGAAGTTCGCCGCGATATGGCGAAGAGGATCGGCCTGGGCCGAAAGCCTGCGGCCAAGGTGGCGGCAGCTCCCGCGAAAGCGCCGGCGCCGGACGCAGTTACGCCGAAAGCTGCGGCGCTAAAGGCTGCCGCGGAAAAACCTGCTGCGACGCCCAAGCCCACGGCGGCAAAACCGGCATCGAAAAAGCCAGCCGCAGCAAAACCAGCCGCGGCAAAACCCGTCTCGAAGAAATCCGCATCACCCAAAGCTTCGGCCTCAAAACCTGCAGGGCCTAATGCTGCCGCGCCTGCAACAGCTACGCCAGTGACTTCGCCGCCGGCCAAGCGAGGGCGCAAGCCCAAGGCACCGTAGAGCTCAAACGGACGCGAGACAGTAGCGGCGGCGCAGCGCCTGCGCCGCCACAGCGAGTGCGACGATGTCGCTGCCAGCTTGATGCAGTCGATCCAAACGGTCGGTTCGCTGCTGTTGCTCCTCGGGAAGCGTCAGCGCAAACTCGACGCTCGTGTCTTCCATGATGCGACCAGCCTCCAGGCAGAGATGGGCAACCAGGTCGTGGGTCGAGAAGTCCGGCTCGGTCGACATGTCGCGGACCATGCGCCGGATCGCGAGGAAGTCGAGACGGAGCTTTTCAGACCGGCGGCTGTGCGCTTCCATTCCAGTCATTCCGCACGCTCCAATCGCATCTCCAGAGGTGCCGCTCAGGTTGCGCCCTATCCAAGTAGTTCATCAAACTCGCCAGGGGAGTAGTTCATCGCAGGTTGGAGGATAAAACCAGGGAAATCGATAATCTGTCCGCTCGTGCCCATCTCGTGACGCACTGACACCAAGGGCTCGGACGTTGAAACAATGACCTGACCCGTCTGAGCGGCGGTGGCCGAGCGCTTTAAGAAAGCAAACAGGCTTCCCGAATCGATCTCTTGTTGTCCGGGCTCGTCGAAGATCACCAGTCCGGGGTGGTTCGTGGGGCGGTCGCGCATCAGTTCGAAGGCGGCAAGAAGATAAGCCCATTTAAGACGAATCGCGTCGCTTGCCGAAACTTCGAAATTGATCTCCTTCTCGACTATCTCGCTTCCCTTGCGCTCACGGACAAGCGGACGGAAATTGTCCGTCGATAGCGCGATCTCACCTGGCTGGAAGGACCGGAAACCATAGCTTTTTAGCTGTTCATAGATCTTCGTTGTGAGGATCTCGACCTTTTTGAGGTCCTCATTCGTGAGATTGTCGGGGGGGAAGCCGGGCCAGCGCGTCCTTAGTCTTTGCCCATTCAATTGCTATGGCCTTGAGTTCGTCCAGCAGTGAGATCGCTAGATCGTCGACACCACTGAGCTGTGCCAGGAAATTCTGCTGCCGAACCAGATTTTCAATCGCGGCACGCGACGGTGACGTGCCGGGTCGGACCAATTCCTGGCGCAAACTGCGCAATTCCTTTTGCTTGTCCTGCAGGTTGCGCTCCACGCCGCGGAAGCGCCCGGCAATCTCCTGAATTCGTTCGCCCGACGCGCCCTGTGCGGATCGGTAAAGCTCAAGCTGAGACTTCACGAAGGCGATATTTTCTTCGATGCCCATGCCCACCGCCTCGACGGTTGGAAGCAGTTCGTTCGATACGCCTTGATGACAGGTTGGGCAGACATGTTCTGAGGACGCCTTGCCAAGCTCGGACCCTAGTCGTTGAAGCTTTTGGGCGTCTTGATTTCGGCGCAAGTCGACCTCCAGCGATCGAACGCGTGCACCCATTGCCTGACTATCTTGGGTCTCGGCGGCATATTCGCTTCGCACAGCCTCGAGAATCGCACTTTCCGTGTCGATCTGGCTGCGTAGCGTTGCAACCCGCGCCTCAAGCTGCGGTGCGACCGCGTCAACCGTCTGCAACTGCGCGGCTTCAAGCTCCGAAACAAGCGTTTCGATTTCGGTGATTAGGGTTGAGAGCGGTACCCACTCGCCCTCCTGATACAACTGTAAATCGATTTGCGAATCCTGCGCGAACTCGGCGCTCGGCTGCTGTGGGAGTCCACGGACGCGCCCTATTCTCGCCGCGGCTTCGGCTAGTTTGTTGCGCTCGTTAGTCCAGCGATGGTTGAGTTCCGCAATGGTATTGCGCAACTCCGAGCGCTGCCGTCGAAACTGCGCTACATCGAGATTCAACAGGAACTCCATCACCCGGCGCGCCACGTCCTGGATGCGGAAGAATGTCGGGAACGGCCCTTGGATCGTAGACCAGCCTCGCTTCTGTTCGACGAACAGCATCGGAAAGATAGTTTCGAGATAGAGCGGGCACTCAGTGCCGTCATAGCGCGCAACGATCGGCAGCTCCCAACCGAGAAAACCGGCGAAGTAGCGGTGAAACCCGTCTTCCTGAACCGCCGATCCGCCGTCCAACACATAGAAGTCGCGCTGTCGGCTTCGCGGAGCGTCTTGGCTCAGCGATGCGCCGAACGTCACTTGGATCAGTCTGCTATCCTTCGCCCCGACCACATCTCGATGCAGCACGACGATCTCACCACGGCTATTCTCGATCTCCAATTCGACGAATGACTGCAGCACGACCTCATATGGGTCGCTTTCAACAGCATGGATACGCTCGCGCATCGCATAGGGGAGCGGGATAGTTAGCTGTGGACCAAGTGACCGCTCGAGCCCGAGCGCGTAAATGATCGCCTGAAGGCAGGTCGATTTGCCCGACGTGTTGGGCGCTTGAATGATGTTGAGGCCCGGACTGAACGGAATGTCCGCCCCATAGGCGTGTTCGGCGGTGAACGATCGCAACCGCAGATGGCGGAGCCGTATCATGCTGCTTGTCGCTCGCCCAACAGTGCGGACACGCGGATTTCGGTAAGTTTCTTGGCGTGTTCGAAAACGATTGCTCGTTCACGCTCAAGTGCGTCATCGACCTTCTCGATCTGTTTTGCCGCTGATAGCCCTCTACTCGTGAGCTGCAGCGAAGCGCGGCCGCCGGTTCTAGTCCATTCTGCGAGGCGTTCTCCGACGACGAAATCGATCGCCCGGGCGAATGCCGGCTCGACACGCAGATTCCAGGGTAGAATCTTGGCGTCTGCGTCGGTTGCATCCCGAAGCCGCGCGATCTGATTGGACCGGATCGCGTCATTCACTATGTGGAGCTTCGCAAGGGATGCCCGGCTCGATCGCGACGCCGAGAGCATGAGGAGAATCAGCGACACGCGCCAGGTAATCCGCAAATCACCGGGCACCGGCGTCGGCCGCCGCTCGAACGAAAAGCGCGTATGGGCGAATTCCTCGCTGCTCAACTCAGATCGCTTTCCGGAAAGTCGAGCGGGCACCGGATCAGCCAATCGCTAATGGTGCCGAGCGCGATGCGCGTTCGGAGTGCTGGATTCAGAGTCGGCAACGCTTGCGCAAGCGAATTCTCCATCCGGTTCATGCTCTCCTGTAGCTGCTGACCAGGTATGGTCGACGTCGCGCCGACGGCAATAAGTCGGGCTTCCTCCGCTTCGATCGTCTCGAACGCACGCTCCCAAAGTACCGCGTGGTTATCGCGCAACTGTTCGAGCGCGTTCTCGCGGTGGAGGTGGGCCTTAACATACTGGTCGCGGCGTGCCACGATTTGACCACCGGGGGCGTTTGGGCCGAACGCCCGGCCTAGCTTGGCATCGATCCGCACGCCTATCTCCGTGTCACCGGCTGCATCCTTCACCTCTTCCGCGGTCGGCGATGCAACACTGAGCGGTGGCCCTAGCGAAAGGGCCTTCAGTTGCTCGATTTCCGCCAGAAAGTCCTGCTGAGAGTGACAAGGCGCTTCAAATTCCGACGTGAGGAAGGCGAGATTCTCTGCCCTTATTGTAAGACCGCGCTCCCGCACGGAGGCGACAACTTCTTTGTTATCGAGGAACGGACAGAGGAGAATCCATCGCTTACCCTTTGTGCCAGCCAGAAGCTTTTCGATTATCGTTTTGTTCTTTATCAATTTGGGCAGATCGCGACCGGCTTTGGCTTTCATGGCGCTCGCGGCCTTGGCTACATCCGATGCTTCTTGCGGCGCATAGCACTGATAAAAGCAACCACAGGTTGTGAAGAACTCCAGTCCCGCATCACCTTTTACCTTGTCCGGAACTATCTGCACGTTTTCGGCGCCGTGTCGGCGCTGGACAAGTTGCAGGGCGAATTCCTGCCACTCATCACCCTTCCATTCACGTCGAATTGCCATCTAGCCCCCTGCACGGCGAGAATTACAGAACACGGATTTTGCCGCAAGCAGGAAAGAACTCGATATCACGCTTACGACCCATCTCCACGGGACCCATCGTGTCGACGGTCGAGTCCGATTTTCGCGGGAGCCTAGCCTCGAGCTGACACTCTGCAACCGCCCCCCCTGTAAGCCCAAGCAGCGGCACTTCATGCGCAATCTTGTCCGTGGGGATCCGAATCTCTGCTTATTGCGATCAGCGTAGTAGGACCGCGAAACGACGGCTGATAGGAGACAAGCGGGATTGAGCCGATCAAGGAGCCAAAAGACACGATAAGCGGTAAGCTCTGTAGTCACAGATCATGGATGGGACGGGGGACCTGATGCCACAGCCCGAGATAGATTTTCCGCAGCTTAGACCTTTCATTGCGCCCGTTTTGCTTGAAGCAGTGGGCGAACTGCGAGGCGCGGATTTATTGAGGCGGCTCGTTAACAAGTCAGCGGAACTGGCCCGCGCTAGCTCGAATCATGTTCGTCGCCGGATTGTACGCACGACAGGCATCGATGAAGGGGACGGGCTAATTCTCCAGGCGGTCATTTACCGGGAGACCAGTCAGCCGGCTTGGGCTGGGACGATTGCTCTCGAAAACGAAGATCATCAATTGCTCGTGATTGCAGTGCGCGACAAGATCGTCGCGCTTTCAGCTTCCGACGGCACTATGCGCGATAGGATCGTCAAGGAGTGCAACGCAGTTCGCAAAATGCCGCGCGATGCGATCGCGGCCTTTATTGGCGACGAGGCGCGCGCGTTGTGGTTGAGTGGCGCGCACACGCCGACCGCGTCAAAGGCCGATAGCAAGGCGATCACTGGTATTGCGCTCGAATACGCGATCGATCCAATCGGCGATCAGACGTATTACTGCGCTGCTGCGCGCACTGTTCCAGATGTCGCCGGCCTCGGCAAACCCGCCGATCTCAAAAAGCCGCTGGTTGGTGCTGCACCCGGCAACTCACGTCTTTGGGTGCGGCGGGCGACTGATTGGGAAGACTATCGTCGCGTAATTGCGGTAATCATCGACCATGCTTTGAATGGCGCTCGGCCACCGAGCCCGTTCGCCGCGCTTTCCCAGCCCGTCGAAGACGTCGCTGAGGTAGCGGTGGCCTACGGTATCACGATTATTCCTGGCGAGCTTCTGTCGGAAGATGAGATCGCCGCCGCTGAACGCGAGCGTGCTCGACGCTGGGCGTTCGACGCCACCTTTGAGGTCGAGCCACTTCCAGGGCTGTCGCTGCGTGTAGCGGTGGCACTCGACGGACAGCCCATCGGGACCGCCGATCTCGGCGTAAACATGGTCAACGGGGAGGCTGCATTCACATTGATCTGGAGCGCGACTGTCGCAGGCAAGGAAGTCGAGCGCAACGAATGCGCACGATATCTTAGCGATCCGCATCAGGTGAAAATCTTTTACGAGAGCGGGCATGCCATCGCGCAGGGGCATTGCTACCGTGGTGGCTATTCGGATCAGCCTTTCGAATGGGACTTCCGAACCTTCGATGGCTATGAGATCGATCGAGAAAAGCCAGTCGTACCCGCGGGCTCAACTCTCGCAGCGGAAATCGCGACCGCAGGCGATACGTCGCTCTTCGCTTATGTCGTGCAGAAAATGTTTCTTGACGATCAAGGGCAGCCGAGCGGCTGGCTCGCTAGCGACGACGGCTCAATGGAACTAGCAGATTTTATCCATATCGATCCGGTCAAAGCGATAATTAGCCTGGTGCATGTCAAGGCCTCGAGCAAGACTGGCGATGATCGTTCCGCGGCACCTACCGATTATGAGGTGGTGGTCGCTCAGGCCGTGAAGAACCTTCGCCACCTCGACCGCCGCAATCTTGCTGCCGAGTTGAAAAAGGGGAAGGGCCGCAAGATTGGTGCCGCCGTCTGGCACAATGGCATAAAGCAACCCAACCGTACTGCGATGCTTGCGGCAATCCAGGCGTTGCCTGCCAGTGCGAGCAAGGTACTCATCGTATTGCAGCCTCGCGTGACGAAACGTGAACACATCAGGTGCCGTGCGGATGGGGCGGCCCCTAGCTATGCGATGCGGATTCGGCAGATTGACACTCTAATGTTGGCGGCGCGCGCGTCGGCATTGGCCTGCGGAGCTAGTTTTGTTGGAATGGGTGACCTAGTTTTTCCCTGACAACGGGAGTGTTAGCGAGCGATGGTCTGCTTTTGGCAATGCTCAGCTTAACACCAGATGGACTGCTTCCGGCCCCGCCATAGTCCTCAGAAAATTCCCGAGATTCAATCTGTTGATACCATCAATGCGTCTAACACCTCCGGTGTTATCGTGCCTGTCCCGTTGAGTTTGTGAGAATCCTGGAAGCGCCGCAGCGCACCGCGAAGTTTAGGCCCCACAGTGCAATCGATCGCGCCCGAATAGAAATCCCGGGCAGCCAGCGCCAGCTGAACCCTGCACACGATCATTCGAAACCGCTCGCTCCGCCCCGTGAGGGGCTTCAAACCAGAAGACCTCGACTCATCGTTGCTCGGCGAAATGAAGCCGTAACGTTGGGTGTTCGAACTCGATGAGCCGGTGTCTTCGTAGGGGACCGAAGGCTGGCTTCGCCGAGGTGCCGTGGTGGTTTGTGGGCTGGTGTAGACCGCTGCCGGTGGGGCAACGTAGTCGTATCCGCCGCCGCCGGTGCTGGAGCGATGACTCGTGTGGCTGACGTGGCTGGAATGGCCCGTCCCGCCGTACGACGATCGATGGCTAGAGTGGCTGCTATGGCTGGAATGGCTACGATGACCGGCGAGCGTGAATAGGTGCTCACGGGCGTAGGCTTGCTCGAGAAGGCTTTCGTTGGCGCCAGGATCCGAGCCCGTAGCAATGCCAACCAGTCGCTCCTGGGCGAGGCTGACATCGCCAAAGCCGGCCGTTACCAGGCTCGCGACAAGAAAACGCCCCGCCCTCATTCTGGCCTCACCCACGCGTTTGCGTGCTCCCCGGAATGCCATTCGAAAAAGCCAGCACACCGCGGCTTCAGTGAGCAATCGTCGCACGCGGCGACATATTTCTGCTTCCAGTCGGAGATCGAGCGGACAGCGTACGAACGGTAGGCCGGCGGCACTGTGCACAGAGGAAAGTTGAAGAGACGCGCTTGAAGCGCGTGAAGGCTCGCCCGATCCAGGGCCTCGGCTATCGGCGTAAAGTTCGCCCGGTGATCGAAGAACAATTTGGACCAGCGGTTCTTGGCGAACCCTATGTTTTCAAGCTGCATGACGGACCAGCTCCCGATGAACGGGAGCCGCCAGACGATGTGCTTTGCAAGCGCCGGTAACTCGAAAGCGTTGGAGCTCAGAACAACAGTGCGAAGCTCGACCCTCGCTCCCGCCTCCACGAGACGACCAAAGCTCTGGTGAAGCCTCTCGAACGCGCCGGGTTTGCCAACGATTGCGTCATGTTCTGACGCGGCCGACGAGTACAGCGGAATGCCCCAAGTGACTCTCGCGAACGCCGGGTTCCGCAGCCGCCCGACGTCATGTTGTTCGAAGTGCTGGCCGTTGGAAAGCACGTGAAACGACATGTCGGGACGTTCACCTAGCGTGATTTCGATAAGATCGAAGAGTTCGTTCTTGTAGAGGGTCGGCTCCCCTCCCGTGATGCCAAGGGTGGCGCCTTCTGGAGCCAACAAGCTCGCCTGACGAAGAAGCTCGAAACGATCCTCATGGGTTTTCTTCGGCGGCTGCGAGCACATCTGGCAAAGTTGATCGCAGCGCTCAGTTACTAGCAGCGTGTTGTGCAAGGAATCAGCCCGGATCAGGCGCTCCGCCTGCTGCCGAATGGGATCGACCAGCAGTACATCACCGACCACTTGTGATGCTTGGATTCCATCGATTGTGAATAGGCCTTGATCACCGGCCAGAGCTAGGCCGAACACGTCGTCGCCAACAATCCAGCTTTGGAACCGCCGCTTGCCCGCGGGCCTCGCGCCGGCATCCTCAATCCGCGTGACGAATGGCCTTTCGGCTTCGATGGCTGCCGGCAGGCGCAGCGGGATCACTGGAGAACCTCCCCAAGGGGAATTTCACCCGACAAGCCGAGCCAGCGGCAAAGCGAATAGCGCGTTGCTTCGTCCTCGGAGTAGATGAGCTCGAAGGCGAAATCGAAGATGTCTCTATGCCGGCGGCAGAACTCGGTATTGAGGCGCCGCACATCAATCGTGCCATAGCGTGAGAGATCGTCGACAACGTCGCGTCCGCAGAATGGCTGGTATGCGCAGCGGATGCAGTCGGGATCGAAACTGTTGGTTGCGTGCCGGTTTAGCAGCGCGCGCTTCTCCAGATCAATGCCGGCTGAGATACTGCCTATCGAAAGGTCGATCACGCCTGATCGCGCAAGCATCCGCGCTTCGTCAGTCGGGTAAAATGTCCCATCGTGATCGACGACGAGATAGTCGATTCCCATCGGGTTGGGGTTGCGAAGATCGACGTGACGCTCTGCGCCCGGCTGGAAAATCCGGCGCAGGCAGATGCTCAGATACGTTTCTTCGAGCACGCGCGTCCGATCATCCCAGTTTCGCGCGATCATTCGCCGGACGAACCTCTCGTGGTAATCACTCCACGTCCTTGGAAGCGATTTCGAACCCGCGTGGCGCTTGCGCGCAAAGCCCTGAAAATTGATCGGACGAAGAAAGATGCTGGCTAGGCCCAGACTGGAGTAGGCGCCGATCAGGTCGTCGGGATCGGGAGGGTTTGCCGGATCGATGGTTGGCAGGGCCGAAATCTTTCCGGGTCCATACCGATCGACCAGGAACCGCAAATTCTCGTGGAATTGGGTATTCGCTTCGTCGGTGGCGGTGCGCTGCCGTCGATGTGTAGCTGCGCTGCCATCCAGCGAAGTGCTGATGAACACGTCCGAGCGATCAAACAGCGCTATTGCCACATCGCTGAGTGACTGCAAGTTGGTGCAGACGACAAATTCCGCATGGGTGAAGCGGGCGCATCGCGCGATTACGGCTTCGATCAAGTCCGGACGTAACGTCGGCTCGCCACCCTGGAACTCGACCTTGATCTGATCGCTCGGAAGGCTATCGATCAAAGCCAGCACACCGGCGAGAGTCTCCTCGCTCCAGTCGAACCCCACCTGCGTTTCGTTGACCCGCGACACTTGGCAATAACTGCAGCTCAGATTGCAACGAAGCGTTGGAACGAGGATGAGATAGTCGAGTTCGCGAACCACGCTCATCCGCCGAGCAAGCTTCAGACCCTGCAAGTTCCAGTCAAGATCTGCCGCCGCCATCAAACCCCAGCGTTGGAGCTGGCTCGCATCTCCGGTCGTAAGCGCGTCAGTTGCCAAGCGGACCGCAAAGTCAGCGGAAGCCTGAAAGAAGTCGCCTGAGCTGGACACGCAAAGAACGTCGCCGTCGCGCCGCGCCCGAAGTTTGAGGGGCGCCATCCTCATGCGAGAAGGTGCTCGAGGAGCCTTGCGTGGGCCTCGGCGCGGACCTGCTCTAGGCGCGCGTTGGCAAGGGCGGACATGAAAATTCCACGCAGCGACCGATCGCTGAGGCAGGCGCCGTCAGCGTGGATCCACGACTGATCAGCGAAAATCGCGAACTCTGGAAATTCGTCGAGCATGTGCGCAATCGCGGTCACGACTTGACCGTCGGAAAGACCCTCGGGAATTGCGATACGAATAGTGATGGCCCCCTCCGCCACTTTCCTAACGCATTGCGATTGCGCTTGGAATTGATTTCGAAGACCTTGTATCGAAGAACCCCAGTTGGAATTTCATCGGTTGAGGGGAGCCGATCTTCAGGATGACAGCCGCCAAGCCGAAACCTGAGAAAACAGATCAGGGATGCCTGGCGCTTGTTGCGCTCGTCGGCGTCATCCTCCTCGTCGTGAAGTGCGCGGATTCCTCACAGTCGACCAGCGCTAGCTCGTTCGACACTGCGCCAGCAGCCACGGATGCGCCCACGCCGACGCCGACTCCTGTGCTCGCCCAATCGAAATCGGACCTAGGCATCGGTGCGGAATCGTTCACGAAGGTTGCGGCAGTCGACGATGCCACCTCCAGCATGATCTTTAGCAAGAACTGCTACGCGGCACTGGAAGAGCGATTTACCTGGTCGAAGTTGGACCAATGCGGCGCCTTCGACGCGCTGGCGGTCCATAACGTGCTCGAAGGCTTGCAAACCGGGAGCGATGCCGAACTGACTTACCTGGATGGCGAAGCCGCGGCGGGGCGTTTTTTTGCTGCGGCCAAGTCACACGCAGACGACCAATCGACCATGGATGAACGCTGGTCGGCACTCGATGCATACGCCGCCGGGGTCACTAAGCGAGCAGTAGCCAGGCTTGCGGCGAAGGCCGCTGCAAGCGAGGCCGAGAGCGAAGCCATGGAAGGCGATGACACGGCATACGTGGATGCGAACGGCAACGTCGTGACACCAGCGACTGGCGATCAGGTTTCAGATGCAAGCGAGGAAGAATGAGACAAAGCGGATTGAGCTACCCGCTATGTCTGCTCGCTTGAGATTGGTCGCCGTAACCGGCCATCCGGCCCGATGTGCCTCATGAGGTGCGCTCAGAAACATCCGATGGGGCCGCCGACAACTCGGGCACGCCTCCGTCGGCGTCGATTGAGCGCGCAACCGCTGTGCCAAACGTCAAAATTATGATCGACAGGTAGTCGGCGGGTGTTTTGATTTTGACATGGCGAACGAGGCTCGGCGACCGCACGCTTGGTTAAGCGGCACGATGCGCTGTGATCGGAGTTGATTCCTAGCGCAGTTACGCCAGATCATACCCAATGAGCGCCAACACCGTCATCGCCATGCCGGCCAACGATACGGATTTTGAGGAGAAGTGCGTTCCGCTGTTCGCGGGCCACGTCAGCGATCCCAATTTTAAGCGGGTGGCGACGCGAGGCAAGAACCAGCAGGGCATCGACCTCATCGGCGCGCGGGATCGCGATCCCCACAAGCCTGTCGCGGTGCAATGCAAGCTCAAGACGAAAGGCGACAAGCTCGGCGAGGCAGCGATCCGCTCGGATGTGGCGCGCGCGCTGGCAATCCGCCCGCTGCTCACCGAGCTCTATGTCGCGACCACTGCTTCTGACGATCTGGCCTATGATATCCTGGCTCTGACGTTGCGACAGGAGCAAGCGGCGCTGGGCCGCACGATCGACATTCAGATTTGGGGCTGGGACGAGCTGCAGCGCCGTATCCGCGGCGATAGGGTCGCGCTCAACGCGTTC
This sequence comes from Novosphingobium sp. Gsoil 351, assembly GCF_009707465.1. Classification (NCBI taxonomy): domain Bacteria; kingdom Pseudomonadati; phylum Pseudomonadota; class Alphaproteobacteria; order Sphingomonadales; family Sphingomonadaceae; genus Novosphingobium; species Novosphingobium sp. Gsoil 351. The sequence goes on along the minus strand of NZ_CP046120.1, from coordinate 1,344,048 downwards.
GATCCCGACCATAGCGCATCGACCGCGCAGCTGATCGAGATCACCACCGAGACCCGCGACACCGGCGATGCCAATCGCGCCACGATCAGAGGATTATCTGACCAAAGCGCGCAAATCCTCCAGGCCGTCGGCAGCCTCGCGGCCACTTTCGCCGGTAGCGATTCGGCGAGCCGTCTAGCGATCGACGCCGTCCTCAATGCGCAGATCGACCAGATCCGCGACCTGCTCAACAACGGCAAGCCGCGAACCGCGCTGACCATGCTCGAGGCGCTTGAACAGACCTTGACGCCACAGCATTCCGCCGCGGTTCGCGCGCGGGTCAAAGCCAATTGCGGTTTCGCTTGTCTCAAGCTCGATGATACCTGTGCCGCCAGCGAGCTGCTGCTCGAGGCGTGGACGCTCGACCCCGGCGACCGAAAAATCCGGGCCAACCGTGTGCTGGGCTTGGCACTCGCAGGCGAGCCCGACCGCGCGCTCGCCGAAGCGCGCAGTTTGCTCGAAGAAGACCCGGCGTGGGAGGCTGTCGCTGCGATGGCCTATGTCGCTGTTGAACTGGGCGCTACGGGCGACCCCGACGAGTTCGTACCGAGGGCCTTGTGGCAGGCGGAAGAAGTTGCCCCGTCGCGCATCGGCATGCTGCGCCGCCGCGGCGGCAACAGCTGGCAGGACGAGGCGGCCGCTGCGCATTCGCGCTGGCCGGCGAGCGGACCGCTTGCCCGGGCGGCCGGGGAAGCACTGCTCGAGGCTGCGATCGCGGCGCGCAACGTCGGGAGCGCGGTGGCAGACGACGGCGACGACACGAACGCGGGCGAGACAGGCGCCTGGCACGAACGGTTGGTGACAGCCGCGGCCTTGCTCCAGCGCCACTGGGATGAAATCCGCGTCTACGAGATGGCGGCCGACAAGAATTGGCTCGGGGTCGGGCTGAACCTGATCTCGGCTTATCGCCTGCTGCGCGACACTCCGGCTGCCGAGCGGGTTGCTGCCCAAGCGCTGGCGCTCGCGCCCGATGATAACGACACGCTGATTGCAGCGGCCCATGTCGACCTCATGCACGACCGCGACGACGCTGCGATCGCGCGCATGGCGCGCGTCGCGGACAGCGCGGCGCGCACCCTGGTGCTCCTGCTTGCTCATGCCAGCAAGCAAGACTGGCTTGCGATCCTCGCGCTGGCGACGCCGGAGCGGGGCGAGGCAATCGCTGGCATCGACCGGCAGCTGTTCGACACAATGGTGCTGCGCGCCCGGGCCGAGACCGGGGCGACGGACGATCTCGTCGGCGAGATCGAGGCGCTGCTAACGCGCTGGCCAGACAGCATGGGCATCCTCGTCGCCGCAACCGAGATCGCCCGGCGCCATGCGCCCGATCTCGCGCCAGCGCTCAGCGACCGCATGCTTGCCGCGCTCGGGCCCGACACCCACCAGGTCGAACGCTGGATGATGGCCGAGCTCGCGCTCCACGACAATGATTACGAGACGATCATCCGGGCGCTCGACGGGTATCTGGCGACCGATCACGACAGCCCGCCGCTGCGCTGGCTTGCTCTGGCCTTCGCCAATTCCGCGACACGTCCGCGCACCCATGCGTTCTTCGCCGGGCTGGGGCCGGCGCTGCTGGCTGAGCCCTACTATGCCAGGCTCGCCGGCGCGGCCGAGGCGGCGCGCGGCGATCTCACCTCGGCCGAAGCCCATTTGCGCCAAGCGCTCGCCGGCAATGCGAGCGATGTGCGCGCGCTCATCATCCTCCACAGCGTGCTGATGCGCGGCGATCGCGAAGCCGATGCGGCTGCTGTGGTCGCCGCGTTCGACGAGAGGACGGCAAGCGCCGCGCCGCTCGACCGGATGCGGCTCGCGTTGTTGCTGCGCCGCCACGGCGAGGATGCGCGTGCGCTCGCACTCGGGTTCGCGGTCGCCTCCAGCAACCGCGGCAGCCGCGAGATTGTCGAGTACTATCCCGCCCTGATCTTTTACCGAGATGACTTGCCGGCGGAGGTGGCGGTGAGCGGCGGCGTCGCGCCGGGTTGCTGGGTTGACCTGGCAGGCGAGGGAGTCGCCGATGTCTCTGGCTTGATCGAAGAGGGCCAAGTGCCGGAAGTTTCCAGCTACGCGCCCGACCACCCGCTGGCGCGCGCGATGCTGGGCAAGGCGGTCGGCGACGAGGTGACGCTGGCGCAGACTTTCGGACCGGACCGCCGATACCGCATTCGCGAGGTCAAGCATCGCGCGATCTGGCTGCTCCACGACATCACCAAGGGTCACGGCACGCGCTTTCCCGAGTCCACCACGATGGGCGAGATGACGCTCGAGGGCAACGACATCACCCCGGTGCTCGAAGTTGCGCGCCAGTCGAGCACGCAGGGCAATGCGATTCTCACGGCCTACGCTAAACTCGCGATTCCGCTCGACGTCCTCGCCGCGCTCCATCACCGCCCGGTCATCGCGGTAGCCGAGCTGATCCGTCACTTGGGAGGGGAAATCCGCACGTGTCTGGGCAGCGGCGAAGAGCGCGCCGAGGCGATCGCGGATGCAGCAGCATACGCCGGACGTGGTGCCGCGCTTGACCTGTTCACCGCGTGGTGCGCGCACCATCTCGGGCTTCTGCCCGCGCTCGAAGGCCATTTTGGCCATCTGGCGATTCCGCAGTCGGTGCTCGACGAGCTGCTCGAGATGCGCGAGCGCGAGCGCCCAAACCTCGACCGCGAGTACATGACGCTGGGCTTTGAGGGCGACCAGCCGGTGCGCACCATCCACGCGCCCGAGGATACCGCGCGACGGATCGCAATGTTCGATGCCGCGATTGCTGCGCTGCGCGCGCGTTGCCGGATCCTCCCGGTCGACGGCAGCGACGACCACGAACTCAACAGCTTGGTCAATCGCGACACTATCCGCGCGATGCTCGACCCGGTGCTGCTAGCTCGGCAGCACGATCTGTACCTGCTGTCCGACGACCTGCACTTGCGCCAGCTCGGCCGGCGCTACGGCAGCGGACGCGGCGGCTGGCTCCAAGCGGTCGCCCGGCTGCTCGCCGACGAGGGCGACCTGACCTCGGCCGAGCTGGCGCGCAGTGTCGGCCATCTCGCTGCACTCAAGCACGGCCACGTTGCGCTCGACGGTGGAACCCTGATCGCGATCGCAACTCTCGGCGAGCCCGAAGCGAGCGCGCTGTTCGACGCGGCGAGCGACTACATCGGCGGACCCAAGGCCGAGATGGTCTCGCACCTTGCAGCTGTCGCAGAGTTCGCCGCGCTGGTCTGGGCGACCGATCTGCCGGGGTGGCGCAAGGGGGCCTGCTTCGCGATGCTGCTGCGCAAGGCGCTGCGCGGGCGCTGGGACCAGTGGGCGGACATCCTCGGCATCCTATTCAGCATGTTGAAGGCGATGCCATGGGCGCCCGATCGCCGCCCCGATCTTGCCCGGGTATTTCTGAGCCAATGGATCGAAGGGCATTTTCTCCACATGGCGATGGCCCAGAGCGATACCGGACGCGCTGCAACATCGAAGATAAGAACGAAGAAGGCCGGCAGGAACTAGGCTGGACGGGGAAGGGGCCTCCCGCGTCATGGCCATCAACGGTGTCCTTTTCCTTCCTCCCGGCAATTCAGGGATCGTGTGATGAACAGCTCACTCGATCATCTCTCCGACGCCAAGCGCTCGAGCTGCAGTTCGTGGTCCCGATTTAGACATCGCGATTGAGCACGCGGCGGATGCGAACTAGCGCGCAATTTCGTGAATCTACTCGCCGCTGCGGATGAGGGTTGAACGGTCAAAGTGCTCAGATTGAGAACGGGCGTTATGGCAACTCGAGCCTCTCGTTTACACTGATAGGGTCTGCGATACGAACGACTGGTTTAGCCACTTGCTCTCCACCAACCGGTCATGCCGCTACCGGCCCCAAAATCGCGGATGCGGACCTGCGGATTGATAAACGGGCGTCATGTCTGATCCGACGGTTGAGGAAGCCGTTTCTCCGCTTCAAATCGCTCGGCTGCCCGATCGAGGTGACGGCCCAAAATCATTGCGGCATGTGTTGCGGTCCGGAGCCTGGCGACGGTGGTCATGTTCGGCAGGGAATCCGACTCGACAGCAGGAAGGGATCCGCGAGGGACCAATCCATGCATCGGCGATCAATTCTCTGCTCAAATAACCCTAGCAAATGATGTGGAACCTAGTTATATATCTGACCCTAGGTGTGTATGGCGGTGGCGTATTTGTGCGGCAACCGGCACTCCGGAACTGATGGATTATCAGATTTTTGATTCGGACCGCGTAGACGGCTCGGCGGGAGAGATACGATGCAGATGAACGACATGATCATCATCAGCGTGGACGATCACGCGGTCGAGCCGCCCGAGGCGTTCATCAGGCACTATCCCGAAGGCAAGAAGGACCGGGCCCCGCGCATCGTCAACGAAGGCGGCAAGGACGTCTGGCAGTGGAACGGCGAACGATTCCCCACCATTGGTCTCAACGCCGTCGTTGGTCGCCCGCGCAGTGAATATGGCATGGAACCGTCGGCATTTTCGCAGCTCCGCCCCGGCACCTACGATCCCAAGCTGCGGGTCGAGGATATGAACGCCAACGGCGTCCTGGCCTCGCTCAACTTTCCAACTATGCCCAGCTTCGCCGGGGGCACGTTCGTCAAGGTGGCAAGCAAGGACCCGGATGAGGCTCTGCTCGCCTGCCGCGCTTGGAACGACTGGCACGTGCAGGAATGGTGCGCCTCCGCCCCCGGACGCTTCATCCCGATGTGCCTTATTCCCATGTGGAATATGGATGATACCCTAGCGGAGCTGAAACGCATGAGCGATCACGGTGTCCATGCGGTGTCGTTCTCCGACAACCCGTCGAACATTGGCTTGCCCAGTATTCATAACGAATACTGGGAGCCCTTCTGGAAGGCGTGTTCTGACTACAAGATGGTGATTAATTGCCACATCGGTTCCGGTTCGCAGGCCATGCATCCCTCGCCCGAGAGCCCAATCGATGCATGGATCACCGCGATGCCGATCTCGATCGCCAATTCGGCGGCGGACTGGACGTTCGCCAAGTTCTGGCGTCGCTATCCCGACTTGCGGATGGCGTTAAGCGAGGGCGGGATCGGTTGGATTCCCTATTTTCTCGAGCGCGCCGACTTCACGCACGAACATCACCACGAGTGGACCTATACCGATTTTGGCGGCGAGCGGCCTTCGGACCTGTTCAAGCGGCATATTATCTGCTGCTTCATCGACGACCAGTTCGGGGTGAAGAACCTTGCCTACATGAACGAGGACATGGTCGCTTATGAGTGCGACTATCCGCACTCCGACACGGTCTGGCCCAATGTGCCCGAATATCTTTGGGCCTCGGTCAACGCGCTGGCCCCCACCACGATCGACAAGATCACGCACCAGAACGTCATGCGTGAATACAGCTTCGATGCCTTCACTCTCAATGGTGGACGCGAGAATTGCTCAGTCGCCCACCTGCGCGAACTGGGCAAAGACGTGGATGTTAGCCCCCGGCATAATCTCGGCGGGCTCAAGACCGACAGTATGGACGCGATCGGCAACGCGCGTCGTCCGGTGACTTCAGGTGACATCGAGCGCATGTTCGCCGGGGCCTGACGATGGCCACGCTCGCCCCCCAAGCGGTGCGGCCCGCGCCCGCCGATGCCCTGCGAGTGCTGCTAGAGAGTGGTTCGGGCGGGTGCCCTCGACCTCTCATGTCAAGCAGGTGGGCGGACACTACGGTGGATCCCGGCTTGCATGCGATCCGCAACCTTCCGATTGATTGGAACCCTGCCCGATGTACTTGAAGCACCCCGATTCTATTTACGTGGGCGGCGAATGGCAGCCAACCGACCAGCGCGAGGCGGTCATCAACCCGGCCGACGAGAGCCTGTTAATCGAGGCTCCGGTCGGCAGCACAGCCCAGGTCGACGCCGCCATTGCTGCGGCGCGCCATGCCTTCGACGATGGCGACTGGCCACACCTGCCGGTGCGCGAACGACAAGCGGTGCTAACCCGCTTCCTCGGCGCTATCGAGGCGCGCAAGGCGCAGCTGATCGATCTGATCGTGGCCGAAGCGGGCGCAACCCGAATGCTAGCCGAATTCCTTCAATACGGCATTCCCATGAAACATGCCTGGCGCACCGTGGAGCTCGCCAGCCGGTCGCCGATCAGCGCACTGCCGATCGAATTGACCCCGAACGGGCAAGGGGGCACGACGCTCGGCACAGGCGTTGTCAGCCGCGAGCCAGTCGGCGTGGTCGCCGCTATCTCGCCTTACAACTTTCCGTTCTTCCTCAACATCGGCAAGGTCATCCCCGCGCTGGCGGTCGGCTGCACGGTGGTGCTTAAGCCATCGCCCTACACCCCGATGCAGGCGCTAATTCTGGGCGAGATCGCGGACGAGGTGAGGCTGCCTAAAGGTACTTTCAGCGTCGTCACCGGCGACATCGAAGCGGGCCGCCTGCTGACAAGCGACAAGCGAGTCGATCTCGTCCACTTCACCGGTTCGGACAAGGTAGGGGCGATGATCCAGGCGCAAGCGGCGCCGAATCTCACCCGGGTGGTCATGGAACTGGGCGGCAAGTCGGCGCTAATCGTCCGGTCGGATGCCGATATCCAGAGCGCCGCTGCCGCCGGGATCATGGGCTTCACCACACACTGCGGCCAAGGCTGCGCGCTGACCACGCGCCACATCGTCCACAATTCGGTCCGGCCGCAATTCGTCGAAGCGCTCAAGGCGATGCTGGCACAAGTCAAGATCGGCAATCCGGCCGATCCCAACGTGAGCTATGGCCCGTTGATCCGCGAGGTGGCTCGGAAGCGTACCGAGGATTACGTTCAGATCGCGCGCGACGAGGGCGCGACTCTCGTCCACGGCGGCCACCGTCCCGAGGGACTTGAGAAGGGCTTCTTTTTCGAACCGACACTGTTCGACAACGTCCGAAACGACAGCAGGCTGGCGCAGGAAGAGGTCTTCGGCCCAATCGGCGCAGTGATCGGTTTCGAAGACGACGACGAGGCGATTGCAATGGCCAACGCCAGCGACTTCGGCCTGTCAGGCGCGATCTATTCGGCCGATCCGGGCAAGGCCTATGAAATGGCGCTGCGCGTCCGCACCGGCGGGGTCTCGATCAACGGCGGGGCCGGGACGATGCAATCCGATGCGCCCTTCGGCGGGATCAAGCGCTCGGGCTATGGCCGCGAATATGGCGAGGAGGGCTTGAACGAGTTCACCTACCAAAAGACAATCAGCTTCCAGGCGGCATGATGGAGACCGGACGATGACCAAGGTCATGCAAGGCGTTCGCGTGCTCGAAGTCGCGCAGTTTACGTTCGTGCCTGCGGCGGGCGGGGTACTTACCGATTGGGGCGCCGAAGTGATCAAGGTCGAGCATCCAGTGCGCGGCGATGCCCAGCGCGGCATCCAGATGCTACAGCGCCTGGCGGTGAACCCGCAGCGCTCCAGCCTGATGCAGCACCCCAATCGCGGCAAGCAGAGCGTCGGGATCGACGTTGCCACTGCTGAAGGGCAGGAGCTTATCTACGAACTTGCAAAGACCTGCGACGTGTTCCTGACCAACTATCTGCCGAGCCAACGGCAGAAACTGAAGATCGATCTCGAGCATATCCGCGCCGCCAACCCGAAAATCATCTACGCCCGCGGCAGCGCATTCGGCGACAAGGGCCCCGAACGCGACAAGGGCGGGTTCGATTCGACCGCTTTTTGGGCGCGGGGCGGATCGGCCATGATGGTGACTCCCAAGGAACTCGAAGGCCCCCTGCTCCAGCCCGGCCCGGCTTACGGCGACACGATCGGCGGGATGAACTTAGTCGGCGGCATCGCCGCGGCGCTGTTCCACCGCGAACGGACCGGCGAGGCGACCGAGGTCGACGTCTCGCTGCTGTCGTCTGGGATATGGGCTACCGCCTGTGCGATCGACGTTGCAATGGAGCTGCCCGATACCCAGGACCTGTTCAAGGCGGACCTGCCAGGATCGGGCATCGGTAAGGGCACCAACCCCTTCATGGGGGCCTTCCGAACGGCCGACGGCAAGTTTATCAACCTGACCGTGCTGTCGCCCGGGCCCTATATCGATGACGTGTTCAGCCACTTCGACGTGCCGCATTTGGCGCAAGATCCTCGCTTTGCCACCGCCGAGGCGATCATGGCCAACACGCCCGCAGCCTTCGCCGAAGTGGCGAGCGCGATCGCGGCCAAACCCTTTGCCTACTGGATCGAGCGGCTCAAGACGATGCGCGGCCAGTGGTCGCCCTATCAGACCGTCCATGACGTCGCGCGCGACGAACAGGTCGCGGCGAACGGGTTCATCTACGAGGTCGAGAGCGCCGATGGCGGGGCACCGATCAGACTAGTCGCCAATCCGGTCCAGTTCGATCGCGAAGCCGCCGAAAACACCCGTGCGCCCGAGGCCAGCGAGCATACCGAGCTTGTACTTATGGATATCGGCCTCGACTGGGAGCGTATCGAGTCTTTGAAAACCAAAGGGGCGATTGCCTAGGCGACCAGGAGCTCGCTTCCTTGCTCAATCGCGCCTGAGCAACATTGCCCCCGCAATGAAACCACCGCCGGTCCCGCAGGCGGCGACTTTGGCATTGGTCACCTGCCGTCCCTCAGCCTCACCCCACAGCTGCAGGCAAGTCTCGTGGATCAACCCGAAACCGTGGAGCCGACCGCCTGAGAGCTGGCCGCCTCCAGTATTGACCGGATAGCGGCCGCCCGGACCGATGTTCCCTGCAGCGATGAAATCCTTGGCCTCGCCGTGTCCGCACATACCGAATGCCTCGAGCCACAAGGGCACAAAGATCGAAAACCCGTCGTAGAGTCCGAGCACGTCGATGTCCGAGGGCTTTAAGTCGGTGCGCAACCAGATGTCGGCAGCGGCGTCATGCGCGCCCATTGTGGTCAGGTCGGCGCGCTGATCCCAAGTTTCCTGGCTGCGCAGCGCCGCACCCTGTGCCTCGATCCACAATGGCGGGCGAGCGCAATCGCGCGCTGCGTCTGAGGCAGATACGATTATGACGCTGGCCCCGTCGATGGGAATGTCGCAGTCGAACAGTCCAAGGGGGCTGGAGATCATTCTCGCGGCGAGATAATCGTCCATTGTCAGCGGCTTGCGCATCACTGCGCCAGGGTTGAGGGCCGCAAAAGCCCGCTGGCCTGTGGCGATCATCCCTAGGTGCTCGCGGGTCATCCCGAACTCGTGGAAATAGCGGGTTGCCATCCAGCCGGCCCAGTTTGCCGCGGACATCGCACCTGCGGCGACAAGCCAGCCGATCCACCCCCGACCCGCCCGCCGTTCGTTCCCGAGACGCTCGCCCGGCGGCCCACCGTCTGAGAAGAGCTTTCGGTTAATGCGCGAAAGCAGAGCACGTGGCGCGCCTGGCCCGTCAGCACCGCCATCGCTGCGACCATGATCGGTGCCATCTGCGAAGGGCCATCGGGAACCGAACAGTGCCAGCGGGTCTTGAGACCCAGAGCGTCGCGGACCTCTCCGGTTCCTAGCGGCGATTGGCCGGGGGTGTTGTCGCTCCGCCCCGGGTAGGTGCAGATCCCGTCGATGTCGTCGCGGGTCAAACCGGCGGAGGCCAGCGCCCGCTTTGCCGCTTCGGTGAAGTGCGCGATCGCCGGGCGACCGGTATTGCGCCCGATATCGGACAAGCCTGCGCCAGTTATCGCCGCCTTCATGGCAAGGGCCTCCATTGTGGCAACCAGACGTCCTCGGCCTGGTGGAAAATAACAGTCATGCGTTGGCCGATGTGGACGCTCTCGGGGTCGGATCCGACCACCCGTGCGGTGATCCGCACGTTTGGCGCGCCATCGATCTCGACCACCGCGATCGCGAAGGGCACGTCCAAGTCGGGCACCCACGGCTGGTGATTTATCGTGAATGTATAGACGGTACCGGTGCCCGGCACCGCCCTAGGCTCGACCCGTTCGGATAAGCAGCCGGGACAAACCAGCTGCGGCGGATGAATCGCGCGAGCACAGTCGGCGCAGAAGGCGATCCGTAGCTCACCTTGTGCGCCGCCGGTCCAGAAGGGCGTGTTCTCGGGAGTCAGTTCAGGTAGTGCCGGCATCGGTACCGTTTCCTTTGCGTTCGACTGGCGGGGCGGCTTGGCAGCGGCAGGCAGATTGCAGTCGCGATCAGGCAGATCGCGATGATGAAAGTGGGCCTCGATCTGGCCGCGAGTCGCGTGCAAATGTGGGATCGCCGCGCGGATCGTCCAGCTCGCGCCAAGGACATTGACCTCGATATGGTCGCGAATGACCGCATCACTCGCGCCTTCAAACGCGAACAGGCGGAAGATCGCTACGTTAGCGACGACAGGGTCAAGGCGGTCGAAGGGGTTGACGGTTCCAACAACTGGCCTGTTGACCGAAGCCGGACCGGTGACTTTGCATGGCAATGCGATGGTCCGGTCGTCGTGGCCAAGCGAAGCCAGCACCGCCGAGGATCGAGCGATTGCTGCGACGCGCCAGCCTGCATTGACGAAGGCATGCGCGAAATGGCGACCCATGCCCTACTACGCACCGGTCACGAGCGCACCTCGGCCCGCACCTTCAGTCATGGACCTTGCTCTCGCTCATAGTGACAGTGCGTCGATTACTTTCATTCAACATGGTGGAATTCAGGCCGCCGCACTCGCCTCGGCGATCATCTTCTGGATATCGAGGACCCCGGTCGCAAGACCACCTGCCAGCCCTGCGTCAACGGGAAGGCAGACCCCGCTGATGAAACCCGCCGCGTCGCTGTTGAGCAGGATCAGTGGCAATGCCTGTTCCTCGGGAGTCGAGTAACGGCCCTTGGCCTTGGCAAAAGCGCCGAGCACCGCATCGCCCGCAATCTGCTTGAAATCATTGAGCATCGGCGTGTCAATCGGGCTCGGCATCGTGCAGTTGATGCGAATGCCCCGCTCCATCAAGATTGGTGCGGAGATCTGCGTCCAGGTGTTTATCGCTTCCTTGGACAGGGCGTAGGGATCCCCAGCTCGGTCCTTGTTGGCGGTGTACCAGTCGCGGGCGGCAGTGAAATCGGTGATTGCCATGAATTCGCGCACGAGCGGCTGCTTGGTGAGCCAAGCCATGCCCGCCAGCGATGAAACGGTGACGATTGCGCCGCCATCGCGCATCCTCGGCAGGCAGGCTTCGGTCCAGGCACGAATCCCGAGGAAGTTGACGGTAACGACGTCTTCTCCGGGAAAGGTCTGCGGCAGACCAGAAACGTTGAACAGCGCATCGATCTCACCGCCAATACTGGCGACGCCCGAGGCTATCGATGATGGATCCTTGAGGTCGACCGTGGTGAATGAGGTAAGCTCGACCGGCGATCGCTTGATGTCCGCGCCGTGGACTTCGGCACCGAGTGCCACGAGTTGGCGGGCCAGAGCCTCGCCTGTGCCGGAGAAGCAGCCCATTACGACGCAGCGCTTGCCCGCGTATCCTAGAATGTCTTGTGCCAAGGTTGTAGTCCTTCGTTCAGTTGTGCAGCACCAAGCCGCCGTCCACGTTGAGAATCTGGCTCGGGACAAGTAGCCGGTGCTGCTGCACGGCATTAGGCGCGCTCCCACGATCGCCGTGCCACATCCTCTGCGCCGACATATTGCACTAGGTGGACTATGTAGGCAAGGTGTGCAAGCAAATAGCTTGAATGAAAGCATACACACGTCGTCGGCAGCACATGGGGGAGGGCATACAAGCGTGCGGAGACTTGTGGGAAGGGGACCCGGACAGCTTGCTATCCGAGCATCGGCCCGCTATCCCTCATGATAGATAACCTAGTATGATAAGTAGGGGAAGAACGTGTTGTCGATGGCAAACCTCGAAGGCGAGACCGTGTCGAACACGCCAAACCGTCGAGTTCCGGCAAGGACCTATGCCGAATGGAGCGCCGCCGCCAAGAGTTGTGACCGGGTCTCCGGTGCTGACGCATGGAAGGCGGACGAAGTAGATGGCTCGTTCGATGCGGCAGACATCCGAAGAAGGCAGGATTCCTTGCGTCAGAGTGTGGAGTCTCGCGACGGCGAAGGTCTGCTCAATATTCTTAGCGAGGGCATTCACGGCAACATGGGCGGGATGGGAAATCCGGAACTGTATGCCCGTTCGAAGTACGGCACGAAGGATTTGATACCGCAGTACGTCGCGGCAATAATTGAAGCGCTGGATGTGGTTGCCAGATCACCCGAGAATGAAGTGGCCTTTGGCGAGAAGCTCGATTTTTTCCAGAGGGCCTCCCTCTGCTACGGTCGCTCTGCGCTTATGCTGAGCGGTGGGGGGGGCGGATATATTTCCATCACGGTGTGGTCGATGCGTTGCTCGGTGAGGGGGTTTTGCCCGATGTGCTGTCAGGATCCAGCGCCGGTGGTTGGCTTTGCGCGCAGCTCGGTACGCGCACCGACGAGCAGCTCACAGGGTATCTCGACGCCAAACGCTATAATTTGGTAGGCAAAAATGGTCTTCCATGGGCTGCTATTTTGGGGCGAAAGGTGCGGGCCGATAGCCAACTCGATCAATCAAGGCGGGAAGTCATCGAGGAGCTTGTAGACGACATGACTTTTGCAGAGGCGTATGAACACACTGGGCGAATGATCAATATTTCAATTGCTTCGCCCGATCGGCATCATAGAAGTCGCCTCCTCAATGCGATCACTTCGCCCAACGTCACGCTGCGTTCCGCCTGCCATGCGACCTCGTCAGTGCCGCAGTTTGTGGAACCGTCGATGCTTGAAGCCAAGGATCGCAGCGGCAAGATCGTGCCATACTTGCCCAACCAGCGCTGGATCGACGGTGCCTTGGCAGACGATCTTCCGTTGAAGCGGCTGCAGCGACTCTACGCGGTCAATCACACTATTGTCAGCCAGATAAATCCCATGAGCTTGATGACGCCGTTTTTCCGTGCCGACCCCAAATCCGGAAAGGACGGAGTGATCTATCAATCGAGCAACCTCTTCTTCGGTGCGCTGCGCGAGGGTGCCAAGCTTGCGCAACGCTCACCGTGGGGGATTAATCGATATGGGGCCGACGCCTGGCTTGAGTATTTCTATCGCGTCGCCGATCAGACTGTCTCCGGCGATATCACGATCGAAGCAAGCTTTAACGCGCGCAGTCTGAAGCACTCACTTTTCAAGTTCTCAAGTGATGCCGAAATCCAGAAACTGATAGCCGAGGGGCGGCGAGCTACGTGGCCCCGGATCGAGCAGATCCGTAATGCTATATCGGTGAGCAAGGCGCTCAACGCCCACTTAGTTCGGCTTGAGAATGAAGCGGTCGATAGACGTGACACGCGGATGCGGCGATCCTTTGGTCCGAGACTTCCTCGTATTTCCCCGAGAGGGTAAACAATTGAATATTAGAGCGCTTTTTTCTTAGTCCGGCGAGAAACAGGTGAGGAGGTCACATCGTGCCCGACTAGGGCTGCGTATAGATCAAAGTATTCGGCCACACTGTCTTCGACGCACTCCATGTAGAACCCTATGTCCGGAACCAGGTCTCGGCAACCCACGACGTTGATGTTGAACAAGTCGCAATAGCTCCCGATCAGATGGATCAGGCCCATGTTGGTGACGCAGGGTCCGCCGCCGACGATATTGACGATCCGAGCTCCGCAGAAATACATCGGTGCGGACATTCCCGGAACGTTGGTGACCAACGTATTGGCGATAAGCGCCCGGCCCCTTCGATCGCCAATGGCGGTCATCCCACGGCTGATCAGCCCACCCATCGTGCCCGGCAACTCAGACGTCAAATCGACCAAGCTGCGCGCGCTCAGCGCACGGTCGAGAACCTTTTGCTGGGCCATCTGCGCAGCGATCAGGCGCAATCGTTCCAGTGGGTCCTCGGTCCCTGTGGGGATCGGGGTATAAATAGCCGAAATTTCGTTGCCGGCCGGCTTGTTTCTAGAGGCCTCGCTTCGGATCGACACTGGTACCGCACAGATCAGATTGTCCGCGGGTAAGGCATTTCGGCCTATCAGGTAGCGCCGGAGCGCGCCGGTGATGAGCGCCAACCCGACATCATTTACGGTTGAGCCGGGAACCAGTGACCGTAATGATTTGATGCGCTTGAGTGGATATTGTTTCAGGTCATAGACACGCGCCGGGGTCAGAGGGCCATTAAATGGGGTCTTTGGCACTGCGTTGGCGGGAATCGGTGATTCTTCTGTGGGGCCGGATAGCCGTTCGCGCACGGCTTTGGCAGCAAGGGCATTCAATCGTACCCCGATTTTGCTAAAGCGAAGGCCGGCATTCAACCAGCCGCGGGATATTATCTCAGTCATATGCGGCCCAGGTTGGGGACGCCACTTCGCTGCCGACGGCTCGGGCGGTTGCAGCGGAGAGCGATCAAACATTCCATCCATCAGCGACATCGCCCCCATGCCGTCCATCATTGCATGATGAATTTTCAATAGGACGGCAAACGCCCCGGGCGGGAGATCGACAACCCGGTCCAGTCCTTCGATTACGTACATTTCCCACAATGGCCGGTTCGGATCCAGCGAGCGAGAGAGCAGCCGGGCCACCTGAATCGACAGCTGCCGCCAATCACCGGGCTCAGGCAAGGCAAGATGGCGTAAGTGGAAGTCGAGGTCGAAGTTCGGATCGTCAACCCAGTAGGGGTTGTCGATGTCGAGCGGCGGACGCACTAGCCGTCGGCGGAAATTTGGCGCGCCATCGAGGGCCCGTTCCATTTTAGCCTTGATTTGTCGCAGGCGCAGCGTGGTGCCACCCGGCACGGTGGACTGATCGCAGATGATGAGCGGCGCGATGTGATTCGGCGTGTCCGGCGTTTCGAGGAACAGCATCGCCGCGTCGCTTGAGGTCAGCTGGTGAAGTTCGGCCATGTCACATCCTACTTTCGAGCCAGTGGCGCACTGCGCGCATGTGTCCAACAGTCATTGCAGATTCCAGCATATCGTAGGCGTGCTGGCCGCCAGACAGGGTGACCCCGTCAACCTTGCCGCCCGCTGCGCGCTGGGCGTCGGCAAACAGGTCCGCTTCCTCGCTCGGCAGCAAGGTGTCGTGGCGTCCATGAATCACCAGCAGCGGTGGGCCATCGCCTCGGACTTGAGCGATGGGGCTCGCGAGGTCCCACAATTGTGGGCCAGCGTCGCGAGGCATTATTTTTTCGGCAGCAAATTGGATCAGCTTGTCGTGATTGCGGCCCCACAAGCGATTTCGGTCGATGAAGTCGTATCGCCCGTAGAGCGCCACTGCGGCCCGAACGGCACAATCGACACCTTCGAACCCGGGCTTCGCCTCGTCGCGGTCGTGCGCTAACGCCGCGAGCGCGGTGAGGTGCCCTCCTGCGGACCCTCCAGTGAGTACGATACGCCCAGGATCGCCTCCATAGACGGCGATGTGAGTCTTGACCCAGGCGATCGCGCGCAGGACGTCAGTGAGCATAGCCGGGAAGCGATTGCGGGGACCGAGCCGGTAGTTGATATCGACGCACACCCAACCATTGCGTGCAAGATGGTGGATCAGCGGACGTGCCTGC
The DNA here is from genome assembly GCF_009707465.1 of Novosphingobium sp. Gsoil 351. Lineage (NCBI taxonomy): Bacteria > Pseudomonadati > Pseudomonadota > Alphaproteobacteria > Sphingomonadales > Sphingomonadaceae > Novosphingobium > Novosphingobium sp. Gsoil 351. The sequence goes on along the minus strand of NZ_CP046120.1, from coordinate 1,328,541 downwards.
TGGTTGCGTTTGCCGGTGACCCACGCCCCGCCTGGTATATGGATGAGAACCCTTGCATCCTCTGTTGGCGCATCGCTCGAAGTGATGATGTCCAGCGTGTTGCGCTCTCCGCCTTGGGCATAGGCAACCCCTTGAATGCGCTTGATCCCATGCCGGCTGCTAAACGGGCAAAAGCCCGCGGTTACAGGAAGCCGTTCCTCGAGCTTGACCGCGGCCATCACCGCCTGACCATCCCGCCGATTTCGCAAGTGCACGACGAACAGGACGACAGTTGCCAGAACTGCAATCACCTGCGCAGTCCCTTCTCCGAGGCCTGCGATGATTGCAGAGGCGACCATAATTTGTGCCGCCAACGACTGGCCGAGCCAGCTCGGCAGCCAGTAGATCAAGAGCATCCCGGGCGGCAGCCACCTAGGCTTGACGCCGAATAAACCCGCTGCACCGAGCGCCAGGAACAGGGTCGCCAAACCGGCTAACATCAGCCCGAAATCCGGGTTGACCGACCCTGCCAGTAGCGATCCTTGATGAGGCGCTTGTAAAGCTTGCCGTTGTCGAGCCGGGGAAGTGCGGGGTCGAAATCGACAGAGCGCGGACACTTGATCGGTGACAGGTTCTGTCTGCAAAGTGCAATAAGCTCTTCCGCCAGCGCAGGTCCCGCGGCATCCAGTTCGACCGGCTGGACGACCGCCTTCACTTCTTCGCCAAACTCGGGATGAGGCACGCCGATCACCGCGGCATCGGCGACCTCGGGATGCATTATCAGCAGATTCTCTATCTCCTGCGGATAGATGTTAACTCCGCCCGAGATGATCATGTAGCTTCTGCGGTCGGTCAGGAAGAGATAGCCATCCTCGTCCAAGTAGCCGACATCGCCCAGCGCGGACCACGTCGGGTGCTTGGGATTTCGACTGTCGCGGGTCTTGTCGTCGTCGCCAAGGTACTGAAAGTCCCATCCACCCTCGAAATAAACGATGCCTTGCTCACCAGCCGAGAGTTCGTCGCCATCGTCGTTGCAGATGTGAAGCGTGCCCCAGTTGGCCCGGCCAACAGAGCCAGGCTTTTCAAGCCATTCTTCCGACGAGATGGCGGTTGAGCCATTGCCTTCCGACCCGCCGTAGTACTCATGAATTATCGGGCCAAGCCATTCGATCATCTGGCGTTTGACCGGTACCGGGCACGGCGCGGCGGCGTGGATCACCGTCCTGAGCGACGACAGGTCATAGCGGCCCCGTAACTGTTCCGGCAACTTCAGCATCCGCACGAACATGGTCGGAACCATCTGGGTGATTGTCGCCCCATAGCGCTCGATCGCCGCCAACGCCGCTTCAGGCTCGAACTTTGGCATCTGGACCACGGTCGAGCCCAGCCGGTGACAAGTGGTGGTGAATGCCAGCGGGGCCGTATGGTACAACGGAGCGGGCGACAGGTAGATGTCGTTGGGCCCAATCCCGTAACCGTCGCGCGCTTTGGCCGCGAGCATGTGGAGATCGGTCACTCCCCCGTCGGGCAACGTGAGCCGAACGCCTTTTGGTCGTCCGGTTGTACCGCTCGAATAGACCATGTGGAAACCGGGACTTTCATCGCCAATCGGCTCCGGGCGGTGCCGAGCGCATTCCTCCCGCCATTCCTTGAAGGTCAAAACCTCGACATTGGGTGCTACGTCGAGTCCGGACAAGCCAGCCATCTCTGGCGCTACAACGACCAGCTTCGCCCCAGAGTTCGCGACAATGTAGCTGGCTTCTTCTCCGGTCAGAGCAGTGGCGATCGGAGTGATGTAAAGCCCGCAGCGTTGGGCGGCCCAGTAGACTTCGAATATGCCGGGACCGTTTCCGAGCCAATAGGCAACCGTGTCACCGTTCTCGATGCCGCGTGCCCGCAGCAATCGCGCTCCGCGGTTGGCCCGGTCCTCAAGCTCGCCATAAGTGAGCGTAGCAGATCCGTCGGTCATGATGACTGCGGGCTTGTCCGGGTGATGCAAAGCATGGACGCGCGGATGGGTCACTTCGTTGCGGCCTTTTCCCTGGCCGCTATCTGCAAATCCGCGAAGCTGGCCCGCAGGCACTCGATGTAGAAGGCTATGTCAGGCAAGACTTCGCGGCAGCTGGTGGCGGAAATCGTGATCTCAAAGTCCATCCCGGTTATGGTATGAAATAGGCCTGTTCCCTCGAAAAGGGGCCCAAAGCCTGCGTAGCAAAGAACCTTGGCACCGGCAAAGTAATGCCCGCCGGGTGGGTTGGGCGCGTTGGTGACCGTGGTGTTGGCAAAGCCTGGCAGCGAGGCGTTGCCGCGCCCTGCCATTCCCGATATCCCGCGCATAATTCGCGTGCGCACCGGATAGGGAGTCAATGCCAACATGTCGCCAAGGAAGTGGCCGCCCAGCGCCTCGGATTGGGCCTTACCCTTCTTGGCGCTTTCAGCGATTGCGTCGAGCCGCGCGAGAGGTTCGGCGATGTCCGTCCCCAAAGGAACGCGCATGCCGGAAACGAAGTTTCCTCCTTCGGCGGGGTCGCCGGAGCCGCGAACGTTGATCGGGCAGATTGTGAGCAGAGATTTTTCGGGCAGTTCGCCGTGTTTGGCAAGGTACTTTCGCAAGGCTCCGCCTACGACAGTGAGGAGCAAGTCATTCATTTTCGGTTTGCCCAGGGCGGCCCTCAGTTCTTGCACATCGGCCATCTCGAAGCGGACGAAATCCCACACCCGATGGGTGGTGATCTTGTTTTGAAAGCGGGTTTTCGGTGCAAGCATTTCGCGCCAGTCAGTCGGTCGCTTGCTGGCGTCTGACTTTATGCTGGCCACCATACCTTTGCCCAGGCTTGGCATAGCTCTAAGGTTTGCCAGCCATTGGCGAGCCCCTTCCTGTACTGAATTGACGGTCCAGCCGAGTGCGTTGGGATTGCGTTCCGGCACCCAGCGCTTTTGCGGAGGTACTGGCTCGCAATCTGGGGTGTCCTGCATGAACGCCCACAGTGCCGCGCCGGCGGCTTTGCCATCAAAAGTCGCGTGATGCATTTTGAAGAGCATCGCAAAGGCACCTTTTGGGACGCCTTCGAGCTCATCCAGTCCCTCTATGATGTACATTTCCCAAAGCGGGCGGTGCATATCCATCGGCCTGGAGATTAGCCGGGCGGTCAAGATTTTCAGTTGTCGCCAGTCATGTGGCTTCGGCAACGCGATATGTCGTACGTGAAATTCCAGGTCAAAATCGGGGTCGTCGATGAGCCGGGGCTCATCGAGCCCAAGCGGATGATGGACCAGCTTTCGTCGCAAATTGCCCATAAGGTGGAGGCGGCTGTCGACGTAGTCGAGGATGTCGCGGTGCCTGACGAAATTTCCAGGCGCGGTTGTTGGATCGAGCAGGAATACTCCGCCGATGACTAAAGGCGCGTTGGGTGTTTCCATGTCGAGAAACACAGCGTCGCTGGCGGAAATCCGGCGCATTGTAACATCCCCTGAACCTACATATATAACCTAGTGACCTAGGTATCACAGGTTGATCGTGGAGTCGAGCTTGCCTCAAACGACTATCTGAACCTCGAAGAATTTGTGCTCCCGCGGGTACTGACTCCGGCGGGCTGCGAAACCTCGACGAGGCCCATGGCGGTGTCCGGTGATTCGGTTAGGGGTTCTTGCTTGGTGGATATGTGGTCTAGCTCGCGGTACTCATCAGTTCGCGCCCGATTCACGTGACCGAGCACGCCAACGGGCAGCATCTACCCCGGCTGGTCATAAACGAGTCGAAAACCGACGTTACTGCTCCCCATTCCTGGGTCTCGCCCTTGCCTCGCAGCGGGGCGGTAGCGTTGGCAATAATTCGGGGCGCACAAGTAGCTGCCGCCCTTCATTGTGCGAGATGGAAAGCCGGGGTTCGAAGGATCATAGGCTTCGGCCGCGCTTGGCCCCTGCGGATTATCTGTTTCCTTAGGATCGTGGCCAGGCTTGTAGAAGTCGGAGGTGACCTCCCACACATTCCCGATCATGTCGTATAGTCCATTGGCGTTGGGGTGATAGCAGCCAACGGGTGCAATGGCCTTGAAACCGTCCTCTTCGGTATTGAACTGCGGAAAGACGCCCTGCCAACTGTTGGCTTCGGATGGCTGCGCAGTGGAAGCCACCTGACCAGCACTCGCGGCGTACTCCCATTCGGCCTCAGTCGGAAGCCGACCTCCTCGCCATTTGGCGTAGGCAGTCATATCCTGCCACGCGAGGTGGACCACAGGTTCGTCGGGGACTTGGCGGGGGCCTTGCGGACCGTAAGGCATCCGCCAGTTGGCCCCGGGCACATATTTCCACCAATCCTGGTAGTTGTTCGTCGGATACGCGGGCGGGGAAAACACGGCCGAACCCGGCTTCAGCATATCTGGAGGAATCTCCGCAACGGGAATACCGAAGGCTGAGGGATCCACAGGTTTTTCTGCAACCGTGATATATCGCGTCGATTGTACGAACCTCGCGAATTGGGCGTTAGTTACCTCGTGAGGGTCAATTGAAAAGCTATCGACATGAGTTTGGCGCACAGGACCTTCCTCCCGGTAGACGTCGTCCTGCCCCATCGAAAACGTGCCACCAACCAGCTTCACCGGTGTATCTGATATAGGTGCGCACTCTCTCGTCGCCGTCGTGTGATTTTCCGCGCGAGAGGTTCCGCAAGCCCCCAGTGCAAGCGCAAGAAGCAGGGCGAGGAAGGGCACGACCCTCTGCAGAGGCATTATCGCCGATCGAGCTTTACCCGCCGAACAAGACCTCTCTACTCTTTCAGCCGGCGGCTTGTGCTGGCTGCCGTCCCGATGAAGCGCGCGTACGGCAATGAGGCGAGGGACTGTCAAAGATTGATCGAGCATGAGAATCCCGCTTGCCAATGTCTCGCCACGTATATAACCTAGTAGCATAACACTCACATTAAGCCGTGAAGGTGTCAAGCATGACTTCTGTGCCGATCTCGTGCGCCGGCCTGGCTCCTGTGGCCACGAGTACGAATTTACCCAAATCGCGATGTAGCAGGCTAGGCCTGCTTTCCGTAGGCTTTGACCAGCGTCGGGCACAACGTAACTGAGCATTGCCTCGCTAAGATTGAGAATACGACGATGACCGAGGCATTTTCAATTTCGGACGAGTTTGAAAAGGCGCGAGTGTGGAAACTTACCGATGAAGACATCGCAAGCGCCCAGAAAACCGTAGGTTACGACGTTGCCGAAACGCGCAATCTTTTCATTGAACAGGCAACTGAGAACAATATTCGTAACTACGCCCATGGGATAGGCGACGACAATCCGCTTTTCACCGATCCAGCGTATGCTGAAAAAACCCGCTGGGGTGGGGTCATCGCGCCTCCGAGCATGGCGGAAGTCATAACGAAGGCGATGTACGGCGATAAATTGCCGCAGGAAATGAAGGAGATTGCAAGCGGCCTGTTTCGTGGCATTCACATGTTCGTCTCAGGGTCGGAAAAGGTGTACTATGAGCCAATCTTTCCCGGTGACTCACTCCACGCCTTCAGCGGAGATGAGTCGTTTGTCGAGAAGCTTTCGGAATTCTCAGGGCGGACCGTGACAAAATTCAAGCGCCGCGTGAAGCTCAATCAGCGTGGCGAGATCGTGTTTAACCAGCGCACACGCTCTATATACGCCGAACGCTCGAGTGCCGTGAAAAAGGGCAAATACATGGCGATCGAGCCCGCTACCTACTCGGACGCAGACCTGCAAAGGATCGATGACCTTTATGCCGCCGAACAGCGTCGCGGCGCGGAGCCGCGGTACTTCGAAGATGTGTCGGTCGGAGAAGAACTCCCCGCAATGGTCAAGGGGCCTCTCCTAGTAACGCACCTCATCGCCTATCATGCCGGCGGCTTCGGAATCAGGGAATACGGCCTGTTCGGCTCAAGGCTTTGGCATCAGAATCGCAAGCGGATTCCCCCATTTTACATCAAGAACGAGCAGGGCATCCCCGATGTCGCGCAACGCCTCCACTGGGATAATGCCTGGGCCCAAGGGATCGGTAACCCGATGGCCTATGACTACGGGGTGGTGCGCGAATCGTGGCTCAACCACTATTTGACCGACTGGTGCGGCGACGACGGCTGGGTATTCCGTCAGTACGATAGCATGCGTAAGTTCAACTACATAGGCGACACCCAGTTTTTATCGGGCCGGGTCTTAGCCAAGAGGGTCGATGACGGTCGTTTCCTTGTCGATCTGGAGCTTGCGATGACGAATCAGCGGGGTGAGCACACCGTTGAGGGTGAAGCGACAATTCTCCTTCCGAGCCGCGAACATGGACCAGTCATCAAGCCGCGAGCGGATCTTGAGCTGTCGGCGAAAGCTCAGCGCATGTTCGAACGGCACAATCAGCTGAAGCCATGACGACCCTGCTGGGGCCTTCGCATTGTATCAATAGGAGCTTTTTATGAAAATTCCGACAGCCTTGAAGTTCCTAGCGATCGCTTCGGGGCTCGGTTTGGTTTCGCCTGCGTTGGGGCAAAGCAATGACCCCGCGGTTGTGAAATCGGCGCGAGGCTCGGAGGGGCGGCCTAACGTCATCGTTTGGATGCTCGACGACGTTGGCTTCGCGCAACTGTCTTCTTTTGGAGGGCTGGTCGAAACTCCCAATATCGATCGATTGGCCGCATCAGGGTTGCGCTACACCAACTACAACACCACACCGATTTGCTCGGCAAGTCGAGCGTCCCTGTTAACGGGGCGCAACTCGCACAGCGTACACATGGGGGGGCACGCTGCCGCATTTCGACCATTTCCGGGTTACGATGCGAATATTCCGCCCGAAGATGGGACTGTAGCAGCCAACCTTCACGCGGCGGGCTACCTGACGCTCGCCCTTGGGAAATGGGATCATCTTCCGACTAAGGAGATGACGCCCGCGGGTCCTTTCAATCACTGGCCCTTGGAGCAGGGGTTCGACCGATTCTACGGCTTTCTCGCGGCCGACACCGACAACTGGCACCCGGTGCTCATGCAGGACAATGCTCCGGTCCAGGCCCCCGCCTCAGCCGGATATCATCTTAACTCCGACTTGGTGAACCATGCAATCGCGATGATCGGCGGCCGCGCGGCAGTTGCAGAGATCCGACCCTTCTTCTTGTACTTCGCTACCGGAACAGCGCATGCGCCCCACCACGCGCCGCAGGTGTGGATCGATCACTATCGTAACAAATTTGACCGGGGGTGGGACTGGGCACGACAGGAAATTCTAAAAAGGCAAATTGCGGCAGGGCTGCTCCCCAAGCTCACGAAATTGGCTCCCCGCCCAGATGGGATGCCCGAGTGGGATAGTCTGTCGGCAGACAAGAAGCGGCTGTATGCGCGCCAGATGGAGGTCTTTGCTGCATCGCTTAGTTACGCCGACGAGCAGTTCGGCCGCCTCTTGACGGCGCTCGAAGATTCGAACGAATTGAAAAACACCCTGATCATTGTCACGAGCGACAATGGGGCCAGCGCAGAAGGCGCGTTTGATGGGTCCTACAACGAGTTTCTTTTTGCCAATGGAAGTTTTCCATCAGCCGAAGAAAATATGCCGTTCATTGACAAATGGGGCGGACCGGAAACGTACCCTCATTATTCCTTCGGTTGGGCGGTTGCCGGGAACACCCCGTTCCGCTATTACAAGCAGACTGCGCACCAAGGCGGCACGCGGGTGCCCCTCGTAGTTTCGTGGCCGGCCCAAATCTCTGCGAAGGGCGAATTGCGAACACAATTTGTTCACGTTTCCGATATTACTCCGACGATCTTGGCACTTACCAGTGTCAGCCCGAGCGCGGTGCTTAACAATGTCAAGCAGGCTCCTTTCGAAGGGCTCAGCTTTGCGTACACGCTAGACAATAAAAATGCAAAAGACCGAAAGGTCTCGCAGTATTTTGAAATGTACGGAAACAAAAGCTTGTGGTCCGATCGATGGTCAATCGTCACCAGTCATCGCATCAATACCTGGGACATGGTTGATAACAAGCCAGCCAATGAGCCCTGGGAACTCTATGATCTATCGCGAGACCCCGGCCAGACAAAAGACCTTGCAAGGGCGGATCCGGCGAGAGTTGCATTGATGGCTGCGGAGTTCGATCGCCAAGCCAAGCTTTACAACGTATATCCCATTGGCAACATCAGCGAATCTCGGCCTTACGAGGATAAATTGCGCGAGGAAGAACTGCGCCTCCGTGGAGGGCGGTGGACTTTTCAAGCGCCCGTTTCGCATATCGCCGAACGAGCAAGCCCGCCTATAACGCTAAGGCCTTTTCGTATGTCAGCTCGTGTCCGGCTGACAACTGGCCATGAGAATGGGCCCATATTTGCGCGTGGTGGGGCACTAGGTGGGATGGCACTCCATCTTCGCAATGGAGTGCCGGTCGTCACCTTGCGCGCAATGGATGGTAAGGCTGTTGAAGTTGTGGGACAGCAAGCCCTGCATACTGGCGAGAATACGCTTCGTCTTGAAATCTCACGCCCCGCTTCGGGTGAAAGTCAGCCAAAACAGGTCGGTATTGTGATCTCTAACGATGGCAGTATCTTGGCTCAGGACGTCGTCACATACAAAATGCCACCAACCTTCAGTCTTTCCGAGACCTTCGATATTGGAATTGATTGGGGCAGTACCGTTTCTCCCGACTATATTGGCGGCGTCCCTTTCGGTGGTGGCGTATCCGATCTGGTCTTCGACTTTAACAAGTAAACTTGCGGAGTTGGGGTGAGTCCGGCAGCATCGCGAGGCACTGCCATTGACTATCGCACCCCAGGCGTGTCGTGACTGGGGAGCGGAAGGAAGGGCATCGCGGGTATTTCAGCGTAGGGTGAAGCGCTTGGCCTTGTCTGCCATCAGAGCGTTGCGATCGACTTGTGGAATGCCGACAGGATTGCCGATCTGGCAATATTTCAGGCCATTGAGCAGCGCGACCGACCGCGGTAGATCAAGGCTCTGCCAGATAGCCTTGACCGACCCGGCGGTCGCCGCAGGTGGCTTGGCCGCCACAATTGCGGCCAGTTCCGCCGCGCGGTCCCATAACGTGTCGAGCGGTACGACCTCGCTGACAATGCCGATGCGCTCCGCGGTTTTCGCGCTGACACGTTCGTCGTTGCCGAGCAGGACCATCCGCAACACGTCCTGCAGCGGCATCTTGTAGGTCATCCCGATCGGCTCGAGCGCGCTGGTCATGCCATAAGTGACGTGCGGATCGAAGAAGGTCGCATCGTCGCTACAGATGACGATGTCGCTCTCGTTGAGCCAGTAGAACGCGCCGCCCGCGGCCATGCCGTGAACGGCCGCAATAACCGGCTTCCAGCAATTCATCGATTTGGGACCGAGGTACTTCCCCGGATCCTCGCAATGCCAGATATTGTCGAGGCGGACGACCTCATTTCCGGGTTCGAGCGATTGCTTGACATCGACCCCAGTGCAGAACGCGCGGCCCGGCGAGGCGCGCAGGACGCAGCAATGGACGTCGTCGTTCCAGGCGAGTTCCTTCCACAGCGCCTCGAACTCCTCCACCATTATCTTGTTGAAGCTGTTGAACGCTTCAGGGCGGTTGATGGTGATGGTGGCGACGTTGCCGGCTATATCGAGCAGTATTGTCTGATAAGACATCCCTGAAACTCCCCGGACACGACGTCCGCAATATTACTAGGTTATTTAAATGAGCAAGTTAATCGCAAGTGCGATTCCCGGCGGTCACGCAACATTTCATGGAATATCTCTTCATCCGAATTGAACTCTGTCAGTGGTTTTCCGTTGCAGTGTTTCGCCATTTGTCGAGGGCGGAGTGAACCAAGGCCGGGCGCTCCCATTGCGGGATGTGCCCACATTCGGGAATGATCTGAAGTGTGCAGGAGGGAACCAGGTCGGCAATCTCCCGCGATCGGTCGGGTGCAACAATGCGATCCTCAGCGCCCGCCAACACCATCGTGCTGACTACGATGCTTGAAAGGCGATCGCGGTAATCGGGACGGTTTGCCACCGCCTCCTGCTGTTCCACGAATGCCTCGACACCGCAGCGCACGATCATCGCTTCGAGATCATTCACAAAAACCTGGTCGGCTTTGGCCTTAGGTCCGGGCAAGGCGCGTGCAAGGCGCCGCGCCACCATTTCAAAATCCCGGAGCGCCAGATCTATAAGCGCCCACCGCGCCGCGTACTGCTCCGGCGTGTCGGGCGTGGCGGAACTGCAAATAAGGGCCAAGGCCGTGAGACGGTCTGGTTCGCGTAGGGCGATCTCGAGCGCGACATATCCTCCCATGGAATGTCCGCACAAAGCAAAGCGCGGCGGCAACTTTGTGATAATGCGCTCGGCCATCGCGGCGATCGTTGGCCCACGCGGAACTTCGATCCTATCGACAGGCATCCCGTGCCAACTGGCCGAGTCAGAGGCCATCCCGCAGAGGGCGACAATCGGGATGTCCATGCCGCTAGTTTCCAGATTCCTCGCCAATGCCAGCGAGGTTCTGGGCATATTTCTTCTTTTTCTCGACGTCCATTTGCCGCTGGATCTGGATGCGCTGGGCCTGCGGACTGCCCGCACCGTGGAGGGATTCGGTGAGGTAGCCCACGGCATTGCGGCCCAGCGTCATGTTCTCGATCAAGCGCAACATTCTCTGTCGGTGCTCGATCGGCACATTGGCGCGGCCTTGCAAATATTTGCGCAAGATGGGCCCGGTGACCTCGCTTTCGAATTCCTGCTCGGAGGGAAGGGTCACCATGAGCCCGCCGGCCAGATCCTGGGCAAGTCGGCTGATCTCGTATGGGAAGCGAGTAACGTTGTGCTTGCAAACATTAGCGAGCATTTCGTCGTTCATGAAAATACCCGACGCGAGCTGCTTGGCCTCATGGCTCGAAGCGATCGCCGACGAATAGATGGTCTCATTAAGATGCGTCATTTCTACTAACTTGTCTTTGACGTGGCTGGCCTGGTCCACGCCGTTGTATTCCGCGATAGCCGCTGCGGCACCGACCATCACATCGCCCAGCCCGGTTTTGCAAACATACGAAGCCCGATGATAACTGGTAAAGCGCGACACCATGAGCTGTGCGAAGGTGTACTCGCCGTCCATGAGCACATGCTCGTGGGGGATAAACACGTCATCGAATACGACCAGCGCCTCCTGCCCGCCGAATCGCGCGTTACCCTGGTCGATCTTGCCGCTCTCCATTGCGCGCGTGTCACATGACTGGCGACCGTATATAAAAGTTAGCCCCGCTGCATCCACCGGGACGAGTCCGACAACCGCATAGTCTTTGTCCCCCGGACCGAGATTCATCGTCGGCATCACGGCGATCCAGTGCGAATTCCATCCGCCGGTCATGTGCGCCTTGGCCCCGCGGACATAAATCCCGTGCTCGGTGCGGCGGGTGACGTGCATGAACATGTCAGGATCGGCCTGCTCGGAGGGACGCTTCGAACGGTCGCCCTTGGGGTCCGTCATACCCGCACCGATGACGATGTTATTCGCTTGCGCGTGGCGCATGAATTCGAGGTAGCGCTGGTGATAGGAGGTGCCGTGTGCTGCGTCGATGTCCCAGGTAAGGGAGTGAAGCACGCTGACCGTGTCGAGGCCAGCACAGCGTTGAAAGCAAGTGCCGGTAAGCTGACCCATCCGGCGTTGCATCCTGTTCTTCATCACTAGGTCGTTCGGGCTTCCGACGATATGGAGGAAGCGGTTGACCGGCGCATCGATGAGTTCGGAATGCGCCGTGGCGAGATCGGGGTCCTCCAGCGCCAGGTCATAAGTCATAGCCAGCGCGTTGATCGAGGGACGAATGATTGGATGGTCGACCGGCTCGGCGACCTTTTCACCAAACAAATAGAGGTCGGTGCCCCGGTTGCGAAGTGAGGAGATGTAGTCTTCGCCCGAGCGGATCGGCTTGAACCTTGACCAGCGGCGCTCGGCCGATTCCTCGTGCGGGTGGACGTGCAGGGCGTTCATGTTCGAGTTTATCCTTTTCGATCAAAGTCTGGCGCCCCCAGAGCGGTCACGGAGTTATGAGCAGTGTTTGAAGGTACACAACAAGCACTGCCGGCAGGGGGCATGCGCCATCGGGGTCGGTAGCGACGACGGTTGTGTCGGCTGTTCCGATACAGCGTTGTTCGACGAACAGGGACTGGCCGATCACGAACGATTTAATGCCAACTTCGACAATGCCGGTGCAAACGTCGATCTTGCCGGGATAGCGAGCCGTGCCCAGGAAGGTGGTGTGGACACTCGCGACGACAAGCGATCGTCGCTCTTCGCGGGGCACGCGCGCGTTAGCCTCGGCCAGAATCGCAAAGCGCCCTTCCTCATAGAATTGCCCCGCAGCGACGTTGTTGAGGTGCCGAAACATGTCCATGTCGGCAAAACGGACCGGAACGGGCATCCGGCGCGGGAATCGTTCGGCGACAAGGCGGTCGGCAGAGGGCCTCATTGTCCCGAACGTTCGCCCTGATAAGCCAAGCTTGACACCTTCGCCGCATAATGTGAATGATATGGCACTAGGTTATACAACTGGGCGGGAAATGGCAAGCGTGATTCGCCCTGACCTGCGCCTGGCAATAGAAGGCCAGACACGCCGACGGCCAAAACGGGTTCCTCGGCTTTGTCCGGCCACAAATGGCGATGCCGAAGGCTGGAGCCCGATGAACGGGGGCTACCTCTTGCGCGACGGCGCATACGGTTCGCTCAACAAGGCGATCAGCCGAATGCGTTGTTTCCGGAGCCCGGAAACCGCCTGGAGCGCCCACATGCAGGTTGAGATGGCCGATCTCGTTGGGCGGAAGACGACCGCCGAAGGCATGGCCATGAGCCAGATGAGCGAAGCGGGCTATGGCACCAACCAGTTTATGCGTTGGGACTTCGACGGCAGGGTGGGCTGGGGAGAAGACCAGGATGTCTGGGACGCCCTCCACTTCGTGCGAATGCTTGACGCACTCAAGACGTTGAAGTGAGGATTGAGGCTATGAATTTCGACCTTTCCGACGAACAACGGATGTTTGCCGAGCAGGCTCGCGGACTTCTGGCCGAACGCATACCATACGACCGCCTACGCGTCCTGATCGATGCCAACGCCGAATGGGACCATGTCCTGTGGCGCGAATTGGCAGACATGGGATTCCTAGGCATCAATCTGCCCGAAGCGTATGGTGGCATGGGTCTGTCCGAGCTTCACCAAGGGGTAATTTCGGAGGAGCTAGGGCGCGTCAATGCGGCATTGCCATTCTTCTCGTCGATTGTCCTTACTGCCGATGCAATCAGACTTGGCGGGAGTGACGCGCAGAAAGCCGAATGGCTGCCAAAACTGGCGAGCGGTGAGGCGGTCGGCTGCTTCGCCAGTGCCGAAGGGCCGGGGCCGATTCTGGGCCAGACCGTCTCATTGGCGAACGGCAAACTAAGTGGGACCAAAACACCCGTCGCCGATGCCGGGGTGGCGGATATTGCAGCGGTTCAAGTTGGCTCCGGTATCGCTCTCGTGAGGCTCGACCAACCGGGTGTTTCCCGAACGCGGCTTGAGAGTTTCGATCAGCTTCGCCCCCACTATCGCGTCGATTTCGATCGCGCGGAGGCGGAGTTCCTTCCCGGCCAGAACCAACTTCCTACATTGCTTGATCGAGCTGCTGTCCAAGTAGCGTTCGAGGCGGTCGGCGGAGCAGAAGCATGCCTCGAGATGGGCCGGGCTTACTCCATGGAGCGCCAGATATTCGGGCGCCCGCTTGCGGGTTTCCAGGCCATCAAGCACAAGCTGGCCGATGTCGCGGTGGCAATTGAGCTGGCTCGTTCCAACGCCTATTTCGCTGGTTGGACGGCCGGAAGCGCGCCGGAGGAGTTACCCGGCGCTGCGGCAGCGGCCCGGCTGTCCGGGATCAAGGCGTTCGAGCTAGCGGCGCGAGAGAATCTGCAAGTCCACGGCGGAATCGGCTATACTTTCGAGGCTAACTGCCACTTCTATTACCGGCGAGAACGCCTGCTCGCAGTCAACCTCGGCAACCGCGGGTTCTGGGCTGATCGCCTGCTATCTCAGCAGCCCGGCACTCAAACGAAAGCAGCCTGAAATGGACTTCAACGATTCACCTCAGGAGGCCGCTTTCCGGGCACAGGCCAAGGCTTGGCTTGCTGGCCACGCACCAGCGCACGAACTTACCCCAGGAGAGAAGATTCCTGACACCGAAGAAGCGGAGCGCAGCCGCGCCTGGATGCGCGAATTGTCTCGGGGCAGCTGGTCGGGACTGACCTTCCCTAAGGCTCTGGGCGGGCAGGGGTTGTCGGGCGCCGAGGCCTTGATCTTCGCGGAGGAAGAGGCCTGCTATAACCTGCCCAAGGGACCATTCATTTCGATTGGCACTGGTATGGCGCTCCCGGTCATCGCCAAGCACGGTAACGATGAGCAGCGCGAACGCTTCATCGAGGCGACACTTAACGGCGACCTTACCTGGTGTCAGTTGTTTTCCGAGCCCGCCGCCGGTTCGGACCTCGCGGGTTTGCGGACGAAAGCGGTTCGCGCTGACGACGGCAGTGAAGACTGGATCGTAAACGGGCAGAAAGTCTGGTCGAGCTGGGCGCACCTGACCGACTGGGGCATTCTCGTCGTCCGTACCGATCCCAAGATGCCCAAGCACAAAGGCCTTACGTTTTTTGTCGTGGATATGAAGACTCCCGGCATCGAAACCCGCCCGATCCGCCAGATATCCGGCGCCAGTGAGTTCAACGAGACTTTCTTCACGGACGTTCGAATTCCGGATTCCAACCGCATCGGTGCGGTGGGTGAAGGCTGGGCTTGCTGCATGACGGTCTTAATGGGCGAGCGGCTCGGCTCTGGCTCGTATAAAAGCGAGATCGGACCGCTGTTGGCGTTTGCGCAAGAGACCCCCGACGGAAAGGGGGGCTCAATGTTCGACGACGGCGCGGTGCGGCAAAGCCTCGCCGAGGCGCTTGCCGATGAGCAGGGGGAACGATGGTTCCAGGCGCGCCTGCGGACCATGGTGTCCAAGGGCGAGAATCCCGGCGCGCTCGCGGGGATGGTTAAGTTGGCCTATGCCGCGCGTTACCAAAAGACCAGTGGGCTGGGGATGGAACTGCGTGGCCTCGATGCGATCGCACCTGACCCTCGCGACGCGGCCACTGCCGATCTCCAATACGATTACATTTACTCGACGGTAATGCGAATTGCCGGGGGCGCTGATGAAGTGCTGCGCAACCAGATTGCTGAACGCTTGCTTGGGATGCCTGGCGAAATTCGCATGGACAAGGATGTTCCGTTCGATGAACTGAGGTAGGTTAATCGGCATCGGCCCGGCACCACCGGGGCATGTGTGAGTCCGCTTGGGATGGGCATCATGTGATGCTGCCGAAATGACCGGCAGCAATCCTGACCGACGCTATGCGACCCGTTTCGCCCGAGCCACTCTCGCAGCCTCTTCGAGTAGCGGGGCAAGTTCCTTTTTGACGATCTTGCCGTTGGGATTGAGCGGCATCTGTTCGAGCACCAGCAGGGTTCTCGGGATCTTGTTGTCGGCAAGATGCTCTCGGCAGAATGCGACGATCTCAACATCGCAGGCAGTCTCGCCGGGACGCAGCGTCACGGCGGCCGCGATATCCTCCCCCAGGACATCGTGCGGGATACCCACCACCGCGGCCTGCTGCACCGCAGGGTGGAGGTGTAGCACCGTCTCGATTTCGAGCGGAGTGATGTTGTACCCGCCGCGAATTATCAGTTCCTTCGAGCGGCCCGACATGATCAGGTCGCCGTCCTCGTCGACGTAGCCGAGGTCGCCCGTCCTAGTCCAACCCCCGGCAAAGCTGGCTGCGGTGGCCTCCGGATCGTTCCAGTAGCGGCGCGGGTGCTTTTGAAATCCGAAAATCTCTCCGACGATCCCAGCCTCCCGGATCACTTTGCCGTCTTCGGCTCGGATCTGCATATGATCCGGCAGTTTGCCCACGCAGCCGGCCTTGAGCACCTGTGCCTGGCTTGAAGTGCCGATCCCGACACCGCCCTCGGACATGCCGTAAGTATTCCGGATCCGAAGGTGCGGCCATAGCTTCATGGCACGCTTTACCGAATCGTGCGGTAGTGGCGCGGTGCCGGTCATCAGGTAGCGCACCCCGGCAAAGTCGTAAGCTGCGACGTCAGGATGATCTAGCAACAGGCGCAGCATCGAGGGCACCAGGTAAACGAGATTGGGGCGCCTATCCCGCACCAGGTCGAGGAAGCCCTTCGGGTCGAACTTGGGCTGGGTAATTGCAGTCGCGCCGCCCTTTGCGGGCAGCATAACAATGCCTAGGTTGCCCCCGGAACCGGTTAGCGGCAACGCGTTCAAGGTTGAACGGGAGCGGTCCATGTTGGTGCCGGTGACGCCCTTCATCAAGTCGGGATGGGTTACGACGACGCCCTTGATTTTGCCTGTGGTTCCGCTGGTGCCCAAAATTTCCGCGTCAGCATTCGGATCGAGACTTGCCTGGTCCGGCAGCGCAGAAAAATCGCGCGGCATCGCATCGACAGTCCAACACCTTGAAAACTCTAGCCCAGCAACCGCTTCCGGCGTGTCGGTCATACACCATTTGGGTGTAGTGAGTTCTGCGTAATCGTTGATCTCGCGGCGACTCAGGCGGGTATTGATGGGGCATGCTATCCCACCCGCGCGGAAGATCGCAAAAACCGCGATCGCCATTTCCACCGCGTGAACATTGCTGATCGGGAGGAACACCCGGTCGCCGGGCAGCAAACCCGCTTTTGCAAGCCCACCTCCGATTTCGTCCGCTTCGCGGTCCCATGCGGCAAAAGTTAGCTGCCGACGAGTGTCATCGTGCGCTATCTCATCGCTCTGATGCACAGCGCGCGTCTTCAAAGCGTCGCTGATGCGCCTTACCGTGGTCATGCAAAACCCCTTGCTTCGTCTCTCCGCTTCTATTACCTAGTTATATATGTGGATGCAAGGGAGCAGGCGATGGCTGAGGTAAAAACTGATATCAAGCAGAGCGACGAATGGCAGAAGGCCGTCGCCTACGAAATTCTCGACTCGGACATCGAGCGTCAACGCCAACTCATCGGCGTCTGGGAAGCGATGAAGACCTCTGAATACGTCCAGACCGCTTCGCACGATTCCATCCGTAATTGGGCCTACGGCTGCGGTGATGATAACCCGTTGTTCGTCGATCCCAACTACGCGCGCAAAACGCGCTGGGGAGGGGTCATCGCGCCGGGAATGATGGTCGGACAGGTCAGCACGCCGATGCGCGGCGATCCCCCAAGCGCCGAGGTGAAGGCGCTTAAAAAGAGTCTGTTTAAAGGTATCCACGTATTCGTTTCCGGCGCAGACTGGAACTTCTACCGTCCGCTTCGTCCCGGCGACGCCGTTTACACCTTCGGCGGGGAGTTGACCTGCGAGGTCAAGCAGTCGGAATTCGCGGGCCGTTCCGTCATTATGACCAGTCGCCGGGTCAAGGTGAACCAGCGGGCCGAAGTCATAGCCACTTACGACGTCTTGCGCGTCCTCACGGAACGTAAAACTGCTGCCACCAAGGGTAAATACAGCGCGATCGAGCCAGCAACGTATACCGATGAAGAATTTCGTGCGATCGAGGAAATCTACGCCGCGGAGACTGTCCAGGGCGCAAAGAAGCGCCGCTTTGAGGATGTCGAGAAGGGCGATAGCTTGGGTACTCAAGCCAAAGGCCCCCTGACAGTCACCGACGTGATCTGCTTTCATGCCGGCGGCTATGGCTTTTCGCCTTACGCGCCTACAGCCAACCGCCGCGCGCATAAAAACCGCCAGCGCATCCCCGCATTTTACGTCAAGAACGAGCACGGCATTCCCGATGTTGCTCAGCGGCTCCACTGGGACCCGGTTTGGGCGCAAGCGATCGGCAACCCAATGGCTTACGATTACGGCGTAATGCGCGAGAATTACCTGTGGCAATACCTCAACGATTGGGCGGGCGACGATGCCGTCATTACCAGTCTCCACGACGAAGTCCGTAAGTTCAATTATATGGGTGACGTTCAGCATGTCACTGGCGAAGTACTCGCCAAGCGTACAGAGCATGGGAACCAGGTCGTCGACGTTGCAGTTAAATTCACCAACCAGCGAGGCGAGGAAACCGTGCGCGGCACCGCTACCATTGCGCTCCCGAGCAATGCCCGGCCTTTGCCGCTCTATCCGACCGTGCCTGACGAATTGGCCGACCAGGCGGCGAGACTGATGGCGCGTCACTGGGAAATGGGCGGGGACTGAGGTAGCTCTCGGGCGTGCAGCTGGAGCAGGCAATGGCCGACCAAGTTTTGATTCAGGACGATCGTGGCGTGCGGGTGATTACACTCAATCGCCCCGACCGCCTCAATGCCCTGACTTCGGCGGTGATGGCTCCCCCTGGCGGCCGCCTGTGCGGATGCGGCGCGCGACGCCTCGGTCGGCTGCGTTGTGATAACGGGCGCTGGCCGTGGGTTTTGCTCGGGCGGCGACATCAAAGAGGGCGGTGCCGACAAAGCAGTAGCTCCGCCCAACTCCGAAATCGGCAGCCGCGTGGAGCAGGGCTTCACCCGACTGCGCGGATTTATGGAGGCGGCCCGCTTGCTCCACGAAATGCCCAAACCCTCGATAGCAATGGTCAACGGTCCAGTAGCCGGCGCGGGAATTGGCTTGGCCGGGGCTTGCGATTTGCGCTTCGCCGCGAGATCGGCGACGTTCCTGACTGCGTTCGACCGGATCGGGGCGAGCGGCGATTTTGGCTCGACATGGTTCTGGACCAAAATTCTGGGTACAGGCCGTGCTCGAGAGTTGTTCCTGCTGGGCGAGAAGCTGAGCGCAGAAGATGCATTCGCCAAAGGCATATTTACCCGTCTGATCGATGACGACGAATTGCGCGAGGTGACGATGCGCGCTGCCCATCGATTGGCCGACGGACCGCGGATGGGGCTGCGTTATATGAAGGCCAACCTGAACAACGCCGAAGACTGGGCGTTCGAAGCCGCGCTTGACGCAGAGGCGCTTCACATGAACCTGTCAACGCAGGCCAGCGCGCTGATCTGGCGCGAAGAACACAAGGCCAAACCCTGATGGACCTGAGCTACGGCACCGAGGCCGAAGAATTTCGAGACGAAGTTCGCAAGTTCCTGGCGAGAGAGTGGCAGCCAGAAGAACTCCCACAGGGCGAGATTAAGGACTACATTCGCGCCTTTCGCTGCAAGGCGGTCGAAGCCGGCTATCTTTATCGCTCGGTGCCCAGACGCTATGGGGGCTCGGAGCAGCCAGTTGACGTCATCAAGGCACAAGTGATCCGAGAAGAATTCGGGCGTGCACGAGCACCTGCCGAGGTTGGTGGTAACGGCGTGAACATGACCGTGCCGACGCTGCTCGAAAAGGGCACCGAAGACCAACGCGAGCTGTTCATTCGCAAGACCATCGAGGGCGACTATGTCTGGGGACAGGGCTATTCCGAGCCCGGGTCGGGAAGCGACTTGGCGAGCGTGCGGACCAGGGCAGAGCTTTCGCCCGACGGGACGACCTGGATTGTAAATGGCCAGAAGATCTGGACGAGCCGAGGGGGGGCGGCAACCCACATGTTCATGCTCGTCCGCACCGAGCCGGATGCGCCCAAGCATGACGGCATTACGTACCTGCTAATGGACCTCGACCAGCCGGGGGTGACCCGCCGCCCGATCCGGCAGATGACTGGCATGGCAGGCCAAGATACATTTTTCGAATTCTTTTTCGACGACGCCGAGGCACCCGTCGCCTGGCAGGTCGGCGAGCGTGGGCAGGGCTGGTACGTAAGCCGCACCACGCTCAAACACGAGCGGGCGGCGATCGGCGGTGCCGACGGGCTCGGACGCCAGTTCGGCAAGCTGGTCGAACTGGCAAAGGAGATGGATAGATCGGGCGACCCTCTTGTTCGCGACAGACTGGTCGAGATCGAAGGCCGGGTGATGGCTCATCGATACAGCAGCTTTCGCCTGTTTTCCTGTCAAGCGGCTGGCGACGACCCCGGCCCCCTCCAGTTGATGATGAAGCTATTGCTGACCGAGACCGGTCACGAGATTGCGCTGCTGGCGCAGGAGCTCATCGGAGAGGATGCGCTGACGCAACCCGGGGCGGTCGGCGGACGCAGCGGCGGTGGGGCGCGTGGGCCCAACAAATGGCTCGACCAGATCATGGGCAGTTTAGGCAATTCGATCGCGGGGGGGACCTCGAACATCCAGCGCAACATCATCGCCGAGCGCGGTCTGGGTCTTCCACGCGATCTTGCGATGGATGCGGAGCAACATTGATGCGCTTCCACCCGAGCGAGGAACAAGTCGCTATCCAAGAAGCTGTGAAAGGTACGCTTGCCGACGTCTGGTCGATTCAGCAGCTGCACACCTTTGCTGACGGCGCTGCGGATTTTGATCCCGCGAGCTGGAAAGCCTTGATGGCGCTGGGCATCGGCACGCTTACTTTGCCCGAGGATATGGCCGGGGCCGGCCTGGGCCTGCTCGATGCTGCGCTTGTCTGCGAGTCCATCGGCGAGGCCGCCGCGCCGGGGCCGGTCATCGGTCAGATAATTACCGCAATGGCGGTAACCGCGAGCGACAATCCCGAGGCCCGTCGTTTCCTTCCTCAAATTGCCGAGAACGAGGTTGTTGCGACGTTGGCGCTAGGGTCGGGGCTGGTTCAATCCGCTCGCGTGGCGCAGCTGTTCCTAGCCGATGCCCCCGATGGCGGCTTGCTGCTGATCGAGGCGGGCGAAGGCGTAACGATTGAGCCGCTAACCCCGACGGATCTCAGTCGCCCGGTTTCGCGCGTCTCGTTCGAAGGAGCAAAGTCTCACCGCCTGTGCGGCGGCGGCGATCCACTCACAGCGCGTATCCGTGACGCTGCACTCGTTCTGATCGCCGCTGACGCACTGGGGGGAGCGCAGCGCGTGACCGATATGAGCGTGACGTACGCCAAGGAGCGCGTGCAGTTCGGCCAGCCGATCGGTCGGTTCCAGGGACTCAAGCATCAGCTCGCGCACATGGCGCTCGATGTTGAATCGGCGCGGGCATTAGTCTGGTATGCAGCCTACGCTTGGGACGCGCATTTGCAGGACGCAAGCCGCGCCGCCGCATTGGCAAAAGCGCATCTGTGCGAAGTCTATACCCGCGCCACGCGAGCCGCGATCGCCGCTCACGGCGGGATCGGCTACACCTGGGAATACGGCCTCAACTACTGGTTCCGCCGCTCGGTCTACGATCGTGCCTGGCTCGGAAGTCCGGCGCACCATCGCGCGCGCGGGCCGAGTTGGCAGGCTGGTGACGACCAATTCGCTCCAACTGATCCCGGGAGTTCGGCGGATGCGCCCGGACGACCACTTTATGGTCCTATCGGAAACCGACGCTTCGCCAATGCACGTTGGGGCGTTGCTGGTGCTGGAGGTTCCGGAGGCGGAAAAGAGGCAACTTGTTTTGGCGTTTCGTCGCCAACTGAGGGAGCGGCTCCCCGGTACTCCGATCCAGGTGCGACTGGAGCACGCGCCCGACGGCTTCGATTCCGATGTCTGGGCGGACGTCGCCTCGCTGGACCTGGATGCGCACGTCGTGTGCGATGATCGGCCCTTTGCAAGCGATGCTGAGCTGTACGCTGCGGTCGCGGGGCATAACATGGAACGCCTCGACCTCAGGTACCCACCCTTCTTCGCTTATGTCTTCCCAAACTTGCCTGGAGACCGCGCTGCGATATATTTCAAGATGCACCATTCGGTCGCTGATGGGATCGGCTTCCAGGAAGTGCTTCGCTTGCTGAGTGATGAGTCACCGCGGCAACCTCGCCGGACAGCGGAGGTCACGCTGCCGTCGGCGGACGATTGGCGTGCGCTAGCTGAACGCCGCTTTGCAGCGGAGGCTGCAGCTCGCAGCGCCCAATCGGCAGCGCGAAAGGCAGCGCTGGCCGCGCTCGAGGCGTTCAAGGGTGACCGTGCCGTTACTCCGACCCTTCGCCTTTCGGGCCCCACTTCGGCGCAGCGCGCCTACGCGACGCTCAGCCTGCCGCTGGATCGCTTCAAGGCCGCCGCGAAACGCCTCGACGCGACAATCAACGACCTGTTTCTAGCTTGCGTGAGCCAAGCGTTGCGCGACCACCTCATTGCGCGCGATGATCTTCCCGCAACGCCATTGGTTGTGAACTCGGCGCGCAGCTATCGCCGCTCCGAACATGGCGCGTTCGGCAACCGTATTGTCGCGCTGCACCCTCATCTCGCTACGCACATTACCGATCCGCTGGGACGGTTGCGCGCAATCCAGGCGTCCATGGCTGCAGAGATGCGCCGGACCGCTTACGACGAGGCACTCCTCGATGCGCTGGAGAAGCCTTTCGGCGCGCGTGATCGCCGCGCGACTTTTGCCGAGCGGACGGCAGGCGGAACGCGCGTGCTGCCTGGAAACCTTACTGTCTCCAATGTGCCAGGACCTGGCGGGGATCGCTTGTTCATGGGCTTTCGCCAGCTGCACAACTTTCCTGTTCCAATTATCGGCAGCGGCCGCTTCCTCAACGTTACTTCGCGGCGCAGCGGGGCCAACCTCGACATGGGGGTTATTACGGATGCGGCGAAAATCTCCAATGCCGCGCCGCTCGCGTGCGCAATTGAGGCGGCGTACGCCGAATACGCGTCGTCAGTGGCCTAGTGCTCCAGAATCTAGCTGCGCCGCTGATGTGCGCGCCGATGAGTTTTGCCTCGTCGGTGCCTCTTGCATTCGCGTGTTGCACAGCGGGCGCGATTGGTGGTTGGCAAGGTGGAAGTGCAACCCCGTTGTATGAGTTCGAACGCTATCTTGAGGTGCTGAAGGCGTCCCCGCGCGCGCCCCCGATCGTGAACCTGCCCGCGCGCATCGCGAGCGCGGCGATGAACGACCCAAAGCTATCGTTACTCGAAAAGCATCGCGCGCCGCTGGTCCTGTCGAGCTTGGGCGACCCTAGTTTGATGGTACAACGAGTGCACGCTTGGGGCGGACGAGTGGTCCAGGATGTGACTACGCTGCGCCACGCCGAAAAGGCGATCGCGGCCGGGGTCGACGGCCTCATGCTGACATGCTCCGGGGCAGGGGGCCACACTGGGTTCATCACCCCGCTGACGTTCGTGCCGGCGGTGCGAAGGATTTGGGGCGGCTTGCTGATCGTTGCGGGCGGAATTGCCGATGCCCGTGGGATGGCCGGGGCGCTGGCGTTGGGCGGCGATATCGCATGCATGGGCACGCGCTTTATCGCCACGCCCGAGAGTGGAGTGGCTGCGGGGCATCGGGCGATGATCCCCCGCGTGGGCGTGGATCGTATCGTGACTTCGGCGGCAATGAACGGCGTGCCTGCGAACTGGATCCAGGACTCGCTGGAAATTGCAGGCCTTGACATCGCAACCTTGCCGAGCATTCGGACCGCAATGCCGGATGGTGTGCGCCCATGGCTTGATCTTTACAGCGCCGGTCAAAGCGTAGGCCTTATTGACGGTGTCGAGCCGACGGCAGCCCTGATTGAGCGGCTCGCCGACGAGTTTGCCGCACTGGTGCCGAAAAGCCCATGGCGCGAGCGACTGGCCGAGATTGAAAAACGGTGGGTCTGAGCCTGCTTCGGTCGGGGTCCCGATCCTCGAACATAGCCGAATACGGGACGGCCCCATGACTTGCGAATGCGGCTGGTTGCATGGGCCGAGACGGCGGCTCGTCGCCCGACGA
Source organism: Novosphingobium sp. Gsoil 351 (assembly GCF_009707465.1). Lineage (NCBI taxonomy): Bacteria > Pseudomonadati > Pseudomonadota > Alphaproteobacteria > Sphingomonadales > Sphingomonadaceae > Novosphingobium > Novosphingobium sp. Gsoil 351. The sequence continues at coordinate 1,304,907 of NZ_CP046120.1, read as the reverse complement.
CGCTTGCGGCTGACGCAGCCGATGCCTGAACGCGATAAATGCTGGGACCGCAAATAAAGCTTTAGTTATAAAACCAAGTTCACTAGGTTATTCCCTAACTGTATCTCAGCAGTCAAGGGGACACGACGTGGCGCGCAACGAGCTAGAAGGGACCAACTCTCGCATTCGCGTTCCAAAGACAAGCGAAATCGTTGCCGACCAGATCCGCGGGCAGATCGTCCGAGGCGACCGCAGCGAGGGCGAATTCCTGCCTCCCGAGGGCCAGCTTATGGAAACCCTTGGGATCTCTCGACCGACGTTGCGTGAAGCGTTTCGGATTCTTGAGGCCGAAGGGCTAATAAGCGTCATCCGGGGTTCTCGCACCGGTGCTCGAGTCCACAAACCCTCGGCCGACCTTGTCGCGCGCTACGCGGGCTACGTCTTGGAGTCGCAAGGTACGACGATCGCAGACCTTTATCACGCGAGGTTGGCGATCGAGCCTTCAGTCGTGCGTTGGCTTACGACCGACCAAGACCGCAGCGCGACGGTCAAGTTGCGTAATCTGCTCGCCGAGATGCGGCGAATGATAGAGGATGGCCATTTCGACGAGTTCATTCAACATGTTGAGGTCTTTCACGGGACGCTGGTAGCGAGCACTAATCTCAAGACGCTCACATTCCTCAACCGGATGTTGTCGAACCTAGCGCTCAAGCATCAGGTCGAGTTCGAAAAACGACACCCACGGAAAGCAGCAGAGCGGAACAAGGCGGCAGAGCTTGGTTATCGATCTTATTGCAAACTCGTCGAGTTGATCGAGGCGGGGGATGTTGAGGCCGCTGTCGAGCACTGGCGACTACATTTGCGTAATGCCAATAAAGCCTGGACACGTGGCGACGAGGGGAGCCGCGTTGTAGATTCGATTGGCGGCTAGCGCCGGACGGCAACGAATTTTTGGGTGGCCTGCACGACTGCGCTTAAGCGAAGAGACTCCACGCTGCGTACTGGTCCAACAATTGCCACCCGGGCAACCGGTAGCGCCCATGGGCCATACCGCCCTCTGATGATATCATGCCAGCGTGGTCATATTCGCGAATTGGCACCTTTGCCTTGATCATTCGCTCAAAGTCCTGTAGTACCTAGTTATACAACTATGGGAATATGTTTCCAGTGGAATTGTGCGGGCGACCATGAGCCAGTGGTGAGAGACGAGATGCGGTGCAGTCGCCAATTCGGTAAATTTCGGCTGGGTGCCTGAAAGCTAAGGGAGCGATTATATGAGCGACTACAAGCCAGGATCGCGGTGGAAGTGCGCGGTGTGCAACGGCGAATTTATCGTCGTCCGGCCGCCATCCGGTCAGGGCCAGCTTGGGTGCGGCGGAATGCCCCTGAGCGCCCATAGCAGCGCTGACGGTGTCTCAGGGAGCGCGCCTCACGACGGCGAGGGCACGATGGTGGGCAAGCGCTATTCTGACATTGAGAGCGGGGTCGAGATGCTCTGCACCAAAATCGGAAGGGGCGATCTTACATTCGCGGGGCGCCCGCTTGCGCGAAAAGACGCCAAGCCGTTGCCCGCGTCTGACTGAGCCAATGCGAACCACACTTCTCCTCGAACTTGCTGCCGACACGTGCGGGGGAGCGCATTGCCGTCGGCCCCCGCGACGCGGGCGTCGATTTCGCTCGGCTTCGCAATGGCGCCCGAGCGGCTGGCTCCGAGATGAGGGGAACCGGAGCTAAAAACCTTGTGTACGTCGGGCTTAACGGTCCGGCTATGCCGCTCGCCCTGTTCGCAGCAGGATACGCGGGAATGGCGTTCGTACCGCTCAACTATCGGTTGAGTGACGGCGACCTTCGCAACTTGGCGAAACGCAGTGCGCCCGCAGTCGCGATCGTGGACGACAATATGGCGGAGCGGCTTTCCGGCGTCGCGGGAGTTCAGGTCATCACGCGAAGCGCCTTCGAAACCCGCTTCCTCGCGCCCAATATGCCACAAGAGGATGTCCATGAAGAGTCCGAGCAGGACATTGCAGTTCTGTTATTCACCAGCGGCACCACTGGCGATCCGAAGGCCGCAATATTGCGCCATGCCAACCTGACTGGCTACGTGATGAGCACGGTCGAGTTCCTCGCATCAAGCGAGGACGAGGCGGCGCTAGTGAGCGTCCCACCCTACCACATCGCCGCGATCTCGGCGGTTCTGACAGGTTGCTATGGCGGCCGACGGATTGTCTACTTGTCGCAATTCTCGGCCGAGGAATGGGTCGCCGTTGCCGCGCGTGAGGCTGTCAGCCATGCGATGGTCGTGCCCACTATGCTTGACCGCGTTCTTGACGCGATGGAGGCCGCCGGCGAGACCCTACCGCACTTGCGCGCGTTGTCCTACGGCGGGGGGCGGATGCCACAGGCCACGATACTGCGCGCCATGGCCAAGTTGCCGCAAGTGTCCTTCGTCAACGCCTATGGTCTCACCGAGACCAGTTCGACTATCGCCTTACTCGATGGGGAGGACCACCGTGCCGCATTCACGTCGGCCGATCCCAAAGTCCGACGTCGGCTGACCTCGGTAGGACGCCCGCTTTCCACCCTCGAACTGGAGATCCGCGACAGCGACGGGAAGTGCTGCGAGCCTGGCACTCCGGGTGAAATTTTCGTGCGCGGCGATCAGGTTTCAGGAGAGTACCTTCACAAATCGGCGCTCGCGAGCGGAGGTTGGTTTCCCACCAACGATGCCGGCTGGATCGATGAGGATGGCTACCTTTACGTCGAGGGGCGACTCGATGACGTAATCGTCAGGGGTGGTGAAAACATCTCGCCCGGCGAAATCGAAGACGTTCTGCGTGCCCATCCCGACGTCGCCGACGTTGCCGTGCTGGGTCTGCCCTGCGACCGCTGGGGTGAAAAGATCGTCGCCGCAGTGGTTTGCCGGGGTGATGGCATCGAGGCAGACGTGCTCGCCGCGCACGTCCGCGCCCGGCTTCGCTCAACCAAGACTCCCGAGGCCTGGTTTTTCCGCGCCGAATTGCCCTACAACGAAACCGGAAAGCTTCTGCGCCGCGTGCTCAAGGCCGAGCTTGCCTGACGCGCCGTGGGGCGCCTGGCCGGGTCCGCGAGGCGAGCAGCTGAATTACCACGCGACGCCTGCCCGCGTACCCAGGCTGTGTTCCATCGTTTCGGCATCCCGTGCGATCAATTGCGCAGGACGAATCCACCATCGACATTGAGCGCTTGACCGGTGATCCAGTCTCCTGCCGGTGAGCAGAGCAAGAGCAGCGCGCCTACGAGGTCGTCGGGCAGCCCGCGCGGCTGCTTGACCACGCGAGCCATCGCCGCCTTGACGAAAGGGCTGTCATCGGGGGTTAGCGCCTTGCCCGCATCAGACATGGTCATTCCAGGCGCGATCGCGTTCACATTAATACCCAGCGGGCCAAGCTCGGTGGCGAGCGTGATGGTCAGGCCGTGGAGAGCGATCTTGCTAACGCCGTAAGGCGTTTGCGCCGGCCATGCTCCGGCCGACAGCTGGTTCACGATCTTTCCTCCGCCGCGGGCTTCGAAAAACGGTACCGCAGCCTTAGTACAAATCAGCGCGCCAAGCAGATTCACTTTCAGTAGGCGTTCGAAATCGGCGATTTCCGTTTCGATAGCCGGGGTGCCCACAGCCTCGACCATCAACGCGGCATTGTTGACCAGAATATCTAGTCCACCGAAGCGATCTTGCGTCGCGGCCATCATTGCCGCGACTGAAGCCTCATCTGCGATGTCCACCTTTACTGGCAGTGCCTGCTCTCCGATCTCGCTGGCGACCCTCCTGGCTCCGTCCTCATTGAGGTCTGCGACCACCACGCTTGAACCCGCTTGGGCGAGACCCATTGCATAGGCGCGCCCGATCGAGTTCCCCCGACCGCCCGCTCCAGTAACAATCGCAACTTTGCCGTCGAGACGGAACGCGCGATTTGAAAAGCTCATGAAAATACTCCTGTGCCGACACCCACGGTTACCGTCTTGTAGTGGAGGAACTCATCGATCCCTGCCTTGCCGCCTTCTTTGCCGAAGCCTGAGATGCCGATGCCACCAAAGGGCGTGTGCGCGTTGATTTGAATTCCGCCATTGGCATAAACGCCACCCGCTTCGAGCCGTTCTGCCAGACGGTGGACGCGCTGGATGTCGTTAGATTGAATGTAAGCCGCAAGACCGTATTCGCTGTTGTTGGCGATGCGGACTGCTTCATCTTCATCGTGAAACTTCAAGACCACGATCGCCGGGCCAAAAATCTCCACCTGGCTGATCTCATGATCGGGATCCGCATCGACGATCAGCGTGGGCTCGATGAAGTTGCCCCCCGAAAGGGCCCCAGAGCAGCGCCCGCCGCCCAGAAGGAAGGTCGCGGCGCCATCCCGCTTTGCTCGTTCGAACATGCCCATGATTCGGTCAGCTGAGGCCTTGTTGATGACTGGCCCGACCATCACTTCCGGCTCGAACGGATCGCCAACTTTAAAGCCTTCGATAACAGCCTTGAGCTTTGCGACGAACTCATCATAGATGTCAGCGTGCACAATTTGCCGAGTTGGCAGCGCGCAGCCTTGCCCGGACAGGCATCCGACAGTCCAGAACGCCGCGCGCTCGGCAGCCGCCTGCAAGTCGCAGTCGGGAAAGACTAGGCTCGCGGATTTGCCGCCAAGTTCCATCACCGTCGGCTTGATCTCTTGCGCGCAAGCTTCGAGAATCCGACGCGCCGTAATGGGTCCTCCCGTAAAGCTGATCTTGCGGATTTTCTTGTGGCGGACAATCGCTTCGCCCGCCTCCCCTGTTCCGGGGATGATCGATAGCACGCCGTCAGGAATCCCTGCCTCTGTGCAGAGCCGCGCAAACAGCTCTGGCGCAAACGGGGTTATTTCTGCCGGTTTGACTATTACGCAATTGCCCGCGGCGAGCGCGGCGCAAACCTTCATACCGAGAGATATCAGAGGGCCGTTCCAGGTGATGATGATCCCGACGATGCCGATCGGCTCGGGCATTGTGTAAGAAAACTCGCCGCGAGTATCGAAGGTGCTCAGTAACTCGCCGGACGTCTTATCGCACCATCCCGCGTAATAGCGACACCACGCCACCGCATAATCGACCCCGCGCTCTCCTGCGAACAGCGGGGTGCCGCCGTCGAGCGCAGTCATTTGGGCGAGCTCGGCGCGGTTGGCGTGCATCAGGTCTGCGATGCGATTGAGGATGTCGCGTCGTACTTCGGGCGCGGTTCGCCGCCAGCTTTCCCGCGCTGCCTCGGCGCGGCGCACGGCTTCCTCGACCTCCGCTGCACCAGCAAGCGGAATAGTCGCCTGCACGACCTGTTTGACCGGGTGGAGATGTTCGTGGGTTCCGCCAGATCCCGATGTTCGCCGCTCATGGCCGATGTGAAGGTGGACTTGCGGCACCGTGGCAGTAGCCGACGATTGGGTTGCTTTGGTAGTCAAGTGACTCATCCTTTCGATCGTATTGAGTGCGGCGGCAGGGGGCTAAATCCGCCGTCTTCGCCTTTCGGCTCCCACGCGAGATGAAGGCGTTCGAGCGCCATGACCGATCCGCCACGGCAGCCTTCGTCACCGCGGACGATTTGGCGAAAGCGGCCCATGCGTTCGAACCACTGGCGGTAGAAAACTGCGAGCTCCATCCGCGCGAGATGGAGCCCAAGGCAAGTGTGGATGCCAGATCCAAAGGCGGCATGGCGATAGAACGGGCGCTCGACGGAGACCTCTTCAGGTTTGGCATTGAGCTGGTTGTCCCAGCCAACCATTGGCAATGGAGCAAGGATGAGATCGCCCCCGGGAATGATCACTCCGGCGAGTTCGACATCCTCGACGACGTAGCGCGGGGTCGCGACGAAGGCGTAGCGGCGCAGAAGTTCCTCGACGAGGTCAGGGATAACGCCTGGGTCGGCGATCACCTTTTCTTGAAGTGCGCGATCGTGCGCCAAGTGGCGCATTCCGAAGCTCATCGCGTTGGTTACGGTGTCGAGCCCGGCGAGGAACATCAGGAAGCCGATCGACATCAACTCGCCGAAGTCGAGTCGGCGGACCCCCGCTTCGTCGACGAAGTCGCTGGCGATGATTTTCGAAATCATGTCGTCGCAAGGCGCTTCAATGCGTTGTTGGATCAATTCGGCGATATGGACGCTGATGGCTTGGCCCAGCCCGTTGCGCTCGTCCGGCGTGGCCTGCGCACTAAAGAAATCAACTACTAAGCCGCGAAACTCGTCGAATTTCTTGATCGGGAAACCGAACAGTTCCATGAACACCGCAACCGGTAGGCGCGATGCGATAGCACCGACAAATTCACATTCACCCCGCGCGGCCGCGTCGCCGAGCAGGCGCTCAGTCCACTCTTCGACCTGCGTTTCAAGTGGGGCAATTGCTTTGCTTTCAAAAAACGGCCGCAGGACTTGTCGGTATGCCCGGTGTTGGGGCGGATCCAGCATTTCGGGTATCATCCGCGGCTGGCCCGGATTGGGTGGGATCGAGAGAAAGCGGCTCGAAAAGTACTCCGGATGACGCAGCACTTGCGTTACCGTGGCGGCGCTGTTGCAAACCCAGTGACCGCCGTTGGCGTTGGTCCAGAACACTTCCGGCGCCTGGTCCCGCAGCTGCCAGTAACGCGCATGGCAGTCGGCGAGCAGGGCCGGGTCGGCAATGTAATCGAATTCGTAGACCGGCTCGCGCACCGTCTCGTCCCATCAAGCACCCTCTAAATGAGTTATTGCACTAAGTGAACTATGTTGGCAAGTGGGGCTGCATGGGATGCCTGAGAGGAAAGGCCGTATCGGCCACCGGCAATGTGATCGAAGCTGCCAGCGGGTTGGCGATCTGATGGCGGCGTTCACAGCGCAGCTGCGCGCGATCATGTCGCTCGACCCTTCGCGAGCGGAGATAGATTTTGGGGGCCGTGACTATACGTGGGGCGAGATCTCGCGAGTCGTCGAAGGCCTCGCATCCGTGCAAGATGCGCTAGGCTTGCCCGCCGATGCTCGCGTCGGCATCGCCTTGCGCAACCGGCCTGGTCATGTCGCTGCGATCCTCGCGGTCGTCGGGGGCGAATATTGCCTCGTCAGCCTTAATCCCGCCCTGCCAGACGAACGATTTGCAGAAGATATCGCCGCACTGGGGCTGCCGGTGGTGATCCTCGATGAGAGCGATGCGGCGCGTCCCGTAGTTGCGAGCGCGCTCGACCAGGCGGGCACCACCAGTATTATCATCGGGGCCCACTTGGAGGGGGTCCGCACCGTTCAAGCACGAACATCGCGCGCAGGCCCGATCCCGGTATCGCGCGGGGTAGCAATCGAGATGCTGACCAGCGGCACGACGGGCACACCGAAGCGTGTGCCGTTGACCCGCCAAGCTTTTGAAGCGAGCTTTGCAGCATTCACGTCATACGAGCGCAATCGCGACATCGCCGAGCCTCCTCGTCTCCGCTCAGGGGTCACGATGGTGGTCAACCCGCTTACCCATATCGGGGGAATCTACGGCTGCATCGGTGCCCTGGTAGCGGGCCGGAAAATTGCGCTACTCGAACGCTTCACAGTGGCGGCCTGGGTCGACGCCGTTCGCCGAAATCGTCCCAAGGTCGCTTCTGCGGTGCCATCTGCGTTGCGAATGCTGCTCGATGCCAATGTCGATCCCGCCGATCTGTCCAGTCTTTCGTCACTCGTCAGCGGAACTGCGCCGCTCGACCCTGCGCTGGTTGACACGTTTTACGAACGATTCGGGATCCCGGTTTGCGCGAACTATGGCGCGACCGAGTTCGCCGGAGCTGTTGCCGGATGGACCATCGATACCTTCCGCGAGTGTTGGGCGCAAAAGCGCGGCGCGGCGGGACGTCTTCACGCGAACGTTGGGGCGCGCACGGTGGATCCGGAAACCGGCAAGTCACTACCTCCCGGCGACGAAGGCCTGCTGGAGCTTCAGGGTGAACAGCTTGGACCGGGGTACGCGATCGGCGGAGAGCGCTGGCTGCGGACCAGCGACCGGGCCGTAATCGACGCTGACCGTTTCTTGTTCATTCGCGGACGCGCGGACAATGCAATCGTACGCGGTGGATTTAAGGTTCATCCCGAAGATGTGGCCGAAGCACTCAACGCGCATCCGTCGGTGCGCGAGGCGGCGGTGATTGGCGTGGCCGACGGTCGTCTTGGCGCCGTGCCGGTTGCTGCCGTGATTCCCCGCGACTCGGCCAATCCGCCGATTGAAGCCGAATTGCGTCAATGGCTCCGGACGCGCCTATTGCCGTACCAGGTGCCGGTGCGGTTTCGCATTGTCGATGACTTCCCGCGAACCGCGTCGATGAAACCATCTGCTCAGGGACTGCAGATGCTCTTTGCGAAAACATGAGGAACGCATGAAAATGTCGTCTCATCTCCGTTGGTTAGTTTTTGGGGGTCATAGTGTGCAGCAAGCGAAGCTTCGCCACGGGCCCGCACGGCAGTCCACTGCGTTTGGCGGAATGGCTTTGACGCTGCGCCCTGATCTGCAGCCAAAGCGCCCAATCGGTTTCGGGGCGGAGGTCGGTAGATGAGTGTGCCTCCCCAGTTCGATTGGGCGCGCCGCTCCGCCGGGCCCGCCCCACTCCGCCGCCCCGGCTCGGTGCGGCGCACGACATCGATTGATTCGCACTGGCCTGACGGACGGGGCCAGCCATGGACAATGACCGGACGCGCGCGGGATTTGCTGACGACCTCGCACGGCGCGGCCGTAGAGCTTGCGAATGCTAGCTTCAGCATCACGGCATCGACTCGCCGTGAGATTCTGGAAATCGTCGTCGATCCGCCGCATCCCCGCAGCGCTGAGATGGTCGGGGTCCGCGCTGGCGGCGCCAGTCGCGAGGCGCTCAAGGCGACCATGGGTGACTTGCGTGGCACCCCGCAATTCCAGTTATTGGACGATTTTGCCGGGGCCAGCCTCGTTGCCGGATGGATTTGGTCCGAATGGGTCGAGAACTGGCAAGCCGACTTAGGCACGGGCAGCAAACAGCCGGTTGCAGGCCGCACCGGGGCAATGGAAAACATCTGCACCGGGTTTGCCACTGGCGCAAGTTCGCTTGGCGAAGACGGCCAGGTCGTGCACGGCAGCCAGAGCCGGACGGAGGTCGGTCCACTTGAGAACCCCGACGACCCACAAGGCTGGCATGAGTTGGCGACCCAATTTGGCCCGCAAATGCGGCGTGCCCGACGGATCGATCTTTTCCGTGACGGGGTCTTGCTACGCGCTGATATCGGCTTCCAGGATAGTGGAAGCAGCCCGAGCGGCACTCGCACCGCCATTCATGAATATCGCGTGCATGCGGAAATTGATCCAAACACGATGACGTTAGCGTCCATCCAGGCTCTACCGTTGATTCTGCCCTTTCGCGAATGCCCCGGCGCGTCAATCAAAGTCGGGCGGCTGGTCGGCCAGCCCCTCGGAGAGTTCCGCGACAGCGTGCTTAACACGTTGCCCGGCACTATGGGATGTACCCATCTCAACGACGTCCTTCGCGCGTTGGCCGACGTGCCGACTCTCTCTGAAAAAATCCTTATCACGTAGTTTGCAGAAAAACTCAAAAACGGCTTGTGCATCCTAGACCACCTAGTTATACAACTCGGAGCGGAAGCGCGCATATGCTTCCCGGGAGGAGAGCCTGTCATGCGCAAGATCGTCACGCCTATTTCCGTATTCCTGCTGAGCGGGGTTGCTGCCATTGGGATCGCCGCACCAGCATGCGCCCAGGCGGCTCCAGCCGATGAAACGGCAACGGAAAGCACCGAAGGAGGGCTATCGGAGATCATCGTCCAGGCCCGCAAGGTTGACGAGAACCTTCAGGAAGTTCCGGTTGCAGTGACCGTGTTGTCGGGCGAGGAACTCGACAAGAAGTCTGTCATCCGCGTTCAGGACATTGCCGCGTTCACCCCGGGGATGTACATGCGGTCCGGTGCGAATAGCCCTGCGGGCATCCTGGTATCCTTGCGCGGCCAAGCGCAGAATGACACCCTCATAACGCTCGATCCTTCGGTCGGGACCTATGTCGACGGAGTTTACTGGGCACGTGCGTACGGTCTGAATGCCAACCTTTTGGACATCAATTCCGTCCAGGTCCTTAAAGGGCCACAGGGCACACTGTTTGGCCGCAACACCACGGGTGGCGCAATCCTGATCAATTCCAATGATCCCCAACTGGGCAAATTTAGCGGCAAACTATCCACGAGTTACGGGCGCTTCAACGAGTACGAGCCGACGGCCGTGGTCAATATTCCGCTTGGTGAGAAAATTGCGATCCGTTTAGCCGGAAAGCGGTTCTCCCGTGACGGATATACCACTAACAGCGTTCCTGCTACTGCCGCCAGCATCGTTCCCCTCGGCACCGCGGTCGTGGAGCGGCAGCCCCGCACGGGCAATCTCAATGGTATCAAGGCGGATGACCGCGATCGTTGGCAGGCGCGCGCCAAGGTTCTAGTACAGGCTACCGATAATTTCAGCGTATTACTCTCTGGAGAATATTTTAAGCTAGATGAGGTTGCGCCGAGCCGCAATCTGGCTTATGTTACTGGTTCGTTTAGTGGCGCCAATTCGACGTATAATACGGCGAACACGGCGGCTCGTTTTGCTGGTTTGGCGAATGGCGCGTCCGCAGTCACGGCGCCTGCAGTCGGTCTCGGCATTCTCAACACTGAGATCGCCCGTCTGGCTAACGGTGGGCGTATTACCGCGAACAACGAAGTGCCTTACGTCTATGCCAAGACGCAAACCTACAACGCGACCGGCAGGCTTGACACCGGCTGGGGGAAGCAAAGCTTATCCTCAGCTACCGTAAGATCGATTCCTTCTCGGGTATCGACCTCGAAGGGACCGCCCTTCCGATTCACTTCACTGAGAGCCAGCAGTCAGTGAAGCAACAATCGGCCGAACTTCAGTTCACCGGAAAAGCCCTCGACAATGCGCTCGACTTCGCAGTTGGCGCCTTTGCCTTTCATGAAAGCGGCTTCGAACAATCTTTTTCCATCACGGCGCCCACGCTTAATCCGCAAACCAGTCACGTTTGGGGCAGCATCGATAACGATAGCATCGGGATGTACACGCAAGCGACGTACCACATCACTGACGAACTCGCGTTCACGGGTGGGGGTCGATATTCGGTCGACGACAAAGGGCTCGAAAGCCGAAATAATAATTTTAATCGGATCACCAGCGCGACAGCTTGCTCTGTTATCGCGGGCGTACCAGTCGTGATCGGGCCCGAAATCGTAGCCGCGCCTCAATGTGCAATAAAGCGCCGAGATAACTTCTCCGGCTGGTCATACACTGCCGGACTGGATTACAAGCCGTCCGAAGATATTTTGCTCTATGTCAAGACGGCCAAGGGTTTCCGCTCGGGCGGACAAAATCTGCGCGCCCCGTCCGCGGCCTTCCTCATTCCGTTCCAGCCTGAGACAGCTTACTCTTATGAGGTTGGTTTCAAAGGTGAATTTCTGGATCGGCGCCTGCGTGTGAATCTGGCTGCTTACACCTCAGACGTGAAAAACATTCAACGTTCGACGCTGATCCCCGCCCCGGGCGGCGTCGGCGGTGCTGCAACGGTTCTGGGAAATGCAGGTAAAGCGCGATTCCGTGGAGCCGAAGCCGAAATCACCGCTTTGGTTGCTGAGGGTCTGACACTTTCGGTCTCTGGTTCCTTAATCGATCCGAAGTATGTAAAGTATGCTGACCTTACCGGCGATCGTTCATTCGAGCGGTTCAGCGCAGTGATCAAGAAGCAGTTTGCACTTGGGGCGGACTACAGTCGACCGGTCGGAGATGACGCCGAGATTAACCTCCATGCCGATTACGCGTGGCGCGGCAAGGTTCCTCTGGATACGTACAATTACGCTCCAAATCCGGAGAATGGTGCGATTGTCGCCGCAACGACAGGGCCATCGCTGGGGCTACTCAACGCGCGCGTCTCGGTCGAATTCCTCGATCGGTTCGAGATCGGGCTGTTCGGCCGCAATCTGACCAATGAACGTGAATTCGTCCAGAACCAGCTTGTGGCGCCGGTTGGGTACATATCTGCCACCTACAACGAGCCGCGCACCTACGGCGTGACCGCCTCCGTCAAGTTTTAGGCCAAGCGGATGCGAAGGCCCTGAAACGCAACGTTGTGGACAGGAAGGGAGGAGCTTCAGGGTTCCTCCCCCTAACTTCCGGTGGTGTCCGAAGGCTGAACGGGTGACAAGCGTCGGAATCGAGCGAAGTTGCTTGGCGCGCTAGGCGGAGGAGAGTGGATTCGGTGCTTAAAATTGCCGGCAAACGCGGCGTCGCGGACGCTCCCATAGTAGGTCTCGGCAGGAATGTCCGATTGAGCGCCGTCGTCTTCGCCGTCGTGCTTACCAGTCTCTCAACAATGGGAGTAGCTCAGCAAATATTGCCTCAGCCGGAAACCCCGTTTGCCGGCGTAGTCAAGACGCTGGCTGCGGATTCAATTCAGGACTTCCCACGACCGCCCGCGGCGCCAAAGGACGCGCCCAATGTTCTCATTATCCTGCTCGACGATGTTGGCTATGGTCAGATGGGTACCTTCGGGTCGCCCATTGCCACACCGGTTCTCGATGGCCTCGCCAAGGACGGTCTTCGCTACACAGCATTCAATACCACCGCAATTTGCTCGCCCACTCGCGCGGCGCTGCTTTCGGGTCGCAACCATCACAACGCGGGTTTCGGGATCATCGAGAATTTTTCAGCTGGGTTCCCGGGCTATAACAACGTCTGGCCGAAGTCGGTCGCCAGCATCGGACAGATCCTCAAGGGCAATGGCTATGCGACGGCGTGGATCGGCAAAAACCATAATACGCCCGACGCGGAAAGTGGGCCCACGGGACCATTCGATCGCTGGCCCGGCGGACTGGGCTTCGAATATTTTTATGGTTTCAATGGCGGCGAGATGGACCAATGGCGCCCGAGTCTTTACGAGAACAACCGTCCAATCGAAGTGTCGGCAGACAAGAAGGGTGACCACTTAACGGCGCTGTTGATCGACAAGTCGATCGCATGGCTGCGCGGTGAGCGTAGCGTTACGCCCGACAAGCCATTCCTGATGTATCTCGCTCCGGGCGCAACGCATGCGCCTCATCAGGTGGCGAAGGAGTGGGCTGAGAAGTTTAAGGGAAAGTTCGACACTGGCTGGGATGAGTATCGCGTGGAGACTTTCCGTCGCCAAAAGAAGCTGGGCGTATTGCCCGCAAATGCCCGGCTGACTTCCCGTCCGGAAGAGATCCCTTCTTGGACTTCACTGACGGCGGACCAAAGGCAGCTTTATTCGCGGATGATGGAGAATTACGCGGGTTTTACAGCCCAGACGGACTACGAAATCGGCCGACTGATCGACGAACTGAAGCGGACTGGCGTCTACGACAATACGCTGATATTCTACATCGCCGGCGACAATGGGGCCAGCTCTGAAGGGGGCCTCAACGGATCATTGAACAGCATGGCGTTTGGGAACAAGCTGTCCGAAACGGTACCAGACATGCTATCGAGGCTTGGGGGGCTCGGATCGGAAGAAACCCATCCGATGCTACCGGCAGGCTGGGCCTGGGCTTCGGATACACCCTACCGCTGGACCAAGACCGTCGCGTCCCATTTTGGCGGCATCCGCAACGGTATGGTTGTCACCTGGCCCAAGCACATAGCCGACAGGGGGGGGTGCGCGACCAGTTCCATCACGTGAACGACATCGTGCCGACCATTCTGGATGTTATCGGCGTTCCTGCACCGATCCGAGTCGATGGGGTAGATCAGAAGCCGATGGACGGCATCAGTATGGCCTACACATTTGAAAGACTCCCCCGAGGCGCCCCAACTCACAAACACACTCAGTACTTCGAGATTATGGGCCATCGCGGTGTCTTTCACGATGGATGGTTTGCTTCAAGCCGGGACGGTATTCCTTGGCACAAAGCGCCGGGTGCAGACTTCGACAAGTTGCCGTGGGAGCTCTACGATCTGTCGGCGGACCCGACACAAGCCAATGACCTGGCCGCCAAGAACCCTGCCAAGCTCGATGAGATGAAGGCGTTGTGGTGGTCCGAAGCCAAGCGCAACAACGTGCTGCCGCTCGACAACCGCTTTATCGAGCGGCTTTTTAATCCGGAGCGGCCCAGCCCAACGGCGGGCAAGACCCATTTTACCTATTATCCAGGCGTCACTCGCGTCAGCAACGGAAGCGCGCCCGATATCAAGAACAAGAGCTTCGCAATCAGTGCCGATGTCATTGTGAGCGAAAATGCGGAAGGAGTTTTGGTTACGCAAGGCGGCCGTTTCGCGGGCTGGAGTTTCTTTCTTGATAAAGGAAGGCCTACTTTCGGCTATAATCTGGCGGGCCAAGTCATTTATCGCATTCAATCAACGAGTGCCATCGCCTCGGGCAAGCATCGCCTTTCGGTCGAATTCGTTTACGACGGAGGTGGCATGGGCAAGGGGGCGAGATCACGCTGAGGGACAGCGGGACTGTTATTGGTCGTGGGCGGATCGATAGGACCTTGCCCCTGACGTTTGAATCTACCGAGGGACTGGACATTGGCGAAGACGATGGTACCGCCGCTGTTCCAGATTATCGCGATCGCATGCCTTTCAAATTCAACGGGGCGATTGGCCAGGTCAATTTTACTTTGGGTAAGTGATCCTGAAGTTCGGAGCGTGCAGATTTAGTGTCTCACGCGCGGAGAAAACCCCCCGACTTCAGTCGGGTGCTGGCTTCAGCCTTCGACTCGCCTGATAGCCAGTATCCTCGGGAAAGTGAGACCGCCTGTAGGGCGTGAAGTCTCACTTTCCCGAGGATACTGGCTATGGAGCATTCGACCGGCAGTCACACGAAATTCCACCACCGCTACCATATCGTCTGGTCGCCCAAGTACCGGTACAAGGTGCTGCATGGCGACGTTCGGCTCCGGGTGCGTGAGATTATCCGGCAGTTCTGCGCCGAATTGGGAGTGACCATCGTCAAGGGCGCGCTGTCGCGCGATCACGTCCACCTGTTCGTCGAGATACCACCACACGTTGTCGTCAGTGACTTTGTGCGTCGCGCCAAGGGCCGCTCCTCACGCAAGATCCAGCAGGAGTTCGACCACATCCGCAAACGATACTGGGGACAGCGCTTCTGGCAACGGGGCTACTTCTCGACAACCTCGGGAAACATCACCGATGACGTGATCGAAAATTACCTCAACCAGCATGCCGCCAAGGACGGCTTCAGCCTCTCCACATGATCCTACCGGCGTCAGCCGGTATGTCATTCAGTCGCACGGCTTGATATGCCACTGCCACTGCCGGTGCCTCGAGCGAGAAATGTTAGCTCGTTGGGAGGTCGAGAACGCGCGCCACTCCACCATTGCTTGCTTGGCAGCCATGTTCGAGGCGGACGCCCTAATCCGTCCGCTCGAACCGCGGAAACACCGCAGTATCCGGATGCGCCTTCGATCGGCGCAGGTCTGCCACGCGCTGCATGCGCGTAGCTCCCTACGCCGCCAGCTTTTCACTGGTTGCGACGGTTGGCGCAATCCGGAATAGGCGCGCGGCGTTCAGCCCCAGAATGTCACGTCGGACCTGCTCGGAAACGGTAATACCCTCGAACAGTTCTTCCTGAACGCGACGGCTGATCGGGAAAGTTCCCTCCGCATGGGGATAGTCCGATCCCCACATCACATTCCTTGCACCCGGAAGTCCGGCAGAAGCGGCGATGATGCAGGCGCGATCGTGCTGGAAGCTCGCCCAGACCTGGTCGTCGATAATCTGGCTGGGACGGCGCGAGAGCTTGGGTCTGACGAAATTGGAATGCGCGACCTCGACCTCGTCCATCCGCTCGGCTAGCGCCACCAGCCAAGAAGCGCCGCTTTCGATGAACGCGACTTTGGCTCCGCGATTGCGTTCAAGCACCCCCCCGAAACCAGGTACATAGCGCTGATCTGAGCGTCCATTGCCTGATTGGTGTAGTTGATTATTGCTGCGCCCGGGCCGCGCTCGACCACCACCGTGGCAAGCCCCGTGCCGGTGTGCAGCACGAAAACCAGCCCCTTCGTGGCGGCGCGTGCAAAGATCGGATCCCAAACCTCGTCGTTGTATTTGGGCAGTCCGGCCGGGGTGGTCGCGGGCAACATTGCCGCGGTGAAGCCTTTGCTCGCCAGGTAATCGATCTCGGCAAGAGTATTGGAGAAGTCGAGCACCGGCAGCATGCCACAGCGTACGAAACGGTCGGGATAGGTGCCTAAGAATCGGTCGTTCCAATCGTTGTAGAGCCGCGCCGAGGCCGCCTCCGCCTCAGGGTCGTCAAGGCAGTAGAGCCACAGGCCCAAGCTTGGAAAGCAGATCTCGGCATCCACGCCTTCGAGTTCCATGTCCTCGAGTCGGCCCGGGATTTCGCGAATGCCTTTGCGCTGGACGTCGCCGAGGTCCTTCTCGCGGTGCTGGCCCACGCGCAGGCGGTGGATGACCTTGTCCTTAGTCCCGGTGATCAGGAACTCACCCTCCTTGCGGCTGTAAATAGCGTGGTCCTTCAAGCTCGCGGGGAGTCCTTCGAGAAAGATATCGGCCGGCTCCATGATGTGGCTATCGGCGCTGAAAACGAAGGATTTCATTGTGCCTCTCCTGCTTTTTTGGCGTCAGTGGTCGCCGCGAGTCGCTAATTAGATATCTGTTAATGGGCCACGCGGCAACATAATCTTGACATATGGGCTAAAGAGATATCTATAAGCCTATGACCACTGCACCCCCTACTCGCGTTGATCGCACCGCCCGCCAGCTTGCCGAACTGAGCCTCGAAGGTGAGGACGGCCGCTACCTCGGGAGCGAGGACGATCTGCTGAAACGCTTTGGAGTGAGCCGCCCGACCCTGCGCCAGGCGGCGAAGATGGTCGCGAACGACCGCCTGATCAGCGTCCGTCGCGGACAGCGCGGCGGGCTATACTCCGATCGTCCCGACGCGACCGATTCGGTCCGGGCGGTCGCGCGGTACCTCCGGCTCAACGGGGCGACCTTGCATGACCTTTTTGTGGTCAATAGCTTGATCGCAGAGCAGGCCGGGGCCTTGGCCGCCCGTTGCACCGATCCTGGACTTCGCCTCGAACTGGCTGAGTTCGCGAAGACCATTCCTGACGCCGAAACCCCGGGGGACACAGTCAGGGCGGAAAATGATCTTGTCGCGCTTCTCACCCGAATGACCGGCAATCCTGCAATCGAACTCGTGATGGCGATCGGCCACACTTTCGGAATGGAGGAGGAGCGGATCCGCTTCTTTGGCGCGTCGGAAGATCGACGCAAAGCTCGCGAACTCCAGGCAGCGATCTGCAAGGCAGTGCTCGAAGGTGACGAGGATATAGCGCGTCTGCTGATGCGTCGCCGATCGGCATTGCTGGAGGAATGGTTTGTCCAGGCGGGAGTGGCGGAACGATGACCATTGTGCAATTTACGGGGTTTGCCGGGGTCAGCCTCGAGGCTGAAATCCTAGGTGATGCCCGCGATCCCGGGGTCTTGCTTGTCCACGGCGCTGGACAAACTCGAGCAGTCTGGAGCGACATTGCCAGCGCGTTGGTGGATGCGGGACGGCGAGCAATATTGCTCGACTTACGGGGGCACGGGGGAAGCGAATGGCCCGCCGACGGCCGCTACGACCTGAGCGCCCACGCGGCGGATCTTCGCGCCGTGCTAGCCCAGCTCGGGGGCGACCCGTGGTTGTCGCGGCCTCGCTGGGCGCGTGGATCGCGGCGGTCGCGCTCGAGGGCGACGCTGCGCTGCTGGCGGCGGCGCTGGTCCTTGTGGACATGCCCGCCCGCAGCGATCCCGAGGCCTCGGAACGGCTCCGCGCGCGCCTGCAAGATCTGGCAGATCAAGCCGATCCCAAGTGGGATTCTCGAGCGGTTGCCGGCTTCCCTCTCAACCTCGTGGCCGATCGCCTTCTCGAAGTCGCTCCAAAGCTGAATGTGACGACATTATTCGTCCGCGGCGGCATGGCGCGGCTCGACCGCAGCGAGGACGCCGACGCCTTCGTTGCGCAACTGCCTGATGCGGAGCGGCTCGACGTTGAGGATGCGGGTCATCTCGTGGTGGGCGACCGTACCGAGGCCTTCAATGCGATACTGCTCGCCTTCCTCGAACGCAAGCAACCCAGGGACGAGATCGAGTTCCGGGCCGGTTCGGATGCGCGGACCTTGCGCGATGCGCTCGGTTGCTTTGCCACCGGAGTGACGGTCGTTACCGCGCATGGAGCCGACGGCGCGCCAATCGGACTTACTGCCAACAGTTTCACATCGGTCTCACTGGATCCGCCGCTTCTGCTGGTGTGCATAGCCAACGGCGCGGGCAGTGCTCAGGCACTTCGTGAGGTCGAGTCCTTCGCGGTCAACGTTCTCCAAATCGGGCAGCAACCGGTCTCCAACCTGTTTGCTGGCAAAGGCCAGGACCGATTTGCCGGGACCGACTGGAGCCACGGTGAGTCAGGAGTGCCGGTGCTCTCGGGCTCACTGAGCTCGTTTGAGTGCCGTCGCGCCGCCGTTCACGAGGCGGGCGACCACTTCATCCTCGTCGGCGAGGTCACGTGCGCTCATTTTGAGCCGCGGCGCGATCCGTTGCTTTATTTTCGCGGGAAATATCGGCGGTTGCATTTCGCTTAGGTACGACACTCCTCTTGCCAAGGGATGTAACACCTAGTTATATATGTATGGGCAGCAGAGGAGTGCCGAGTGGCTTGGTCGAACCAGGACAAATGTGCGATCGTGGGCGTGGGCGCGACGGACTACTACGTACGGGGCAAGAGTTGGCCGCGCACGATCAATGACATGGCCGGCGAGGCGATCATCAACGCCTGCGCTGACGCCGGGATCACCGTCAAGGACATCGATGGGTTCTCCTACTATTCGACTGCGGGCGCGGGCTATCTGGACAAGTTCGACACCGCCTCGCTGATGGAGACGTTAGGCATGCCCCATGTCTCGTTCTCCGCGACGCTGACCAGCGGCGGCGGTGGCTGCCCAGGCGCGATCGGTCTGGCGACCGCGGGGCTCGTCAACGAGGATTGCAAGTATGCGGTCACCGTAATGGCGCTCCAGCAGTTGCCCCAGCACCGGCTTGGCGTGGTTTTCGGCTCGGCGGCGCCGAATCCTGAAAACAGTTTCCTCCAGCCTTCGGGACTGGTCGGTCCGGGCCACCTTATGAGCGTGCTCGCGCGGCGTCACATGCACCTTTACGGAACCACCCAGGATGCGTTCGGCGAAGTTGTGATGGCTACCCGCGCCAACACCCACAACCGGCCCAAGGCGGTGCGCAAAGCCCCGCTGTCCAAGGAAGAATACGACGCTTCGGTCATGCTCGCCGATCCGCTGCGGCGGCTCGACTTCTGCCTTGAAACAGATGGCGCGGTGGCGGTGATCACCACCACGATGGACCGTGCCAAGGATTGCCGCCACAAGCCGGCAGTGGTCCACGCCTGCGCCCATGGCGGCCAGCGCGAATGGGGCCGGGCATTTGCCTGGATGGGAATGCCCGATCCGCATTTCGCCAGTTCGGGCCACAAGTTCACCGCCGATCGGGTCTGGGCGCAATCGGGGCTGACCGCCAGGGACATCGACGTTGCGCTGATCTACGATCACTTCAGCCCGATGGTGCTGTTGCAGCTCGAGGATTACGGGTTCTGCGCGAAAGGCGAAGGCAATGACTACGTTCTCGCGGGTAAGCTGCGCTACGATCCCGCAACCGGCAAAGGCGTCAACGGTGGCACACCGGTGAACACCCACGGCGGCAACCTAAACGAAGCCTACATCATCGGAATGACCCACATCGTCGAGGGGGTCGAGCAGGTCCGGGGCACCGCGATCAACCAGGTCAAAGATGCTGATTTTGCACTGGTCTCCGGCGGTCCAGCGTCGCTTCCGGTATCAAGCCTTATCCTGAGGAGCGCATGATGGCTGACGTCATATATGGCCCTGCGCGCCTGCTCCCGGGCGAGCAGATTGCAATAACCACTAATCCCGACACCGAACCCTTTTGGGAGGCCGCCAAGGACGGTCGCCTGACCGCGTGTCAGTGCGCGGCGTGCGGAGCGTTCCGTATGCCGCCGACCGCTTTCTGCCCCGAATGCCTCAGCCGCGAGAAGGAATGGCCGACACTACCCGGCACAGCG
The DNA here is from genome assembly GCF_009707465.1 of Novosphingobium sp. Gsoil 351. Classification (NCBI taxonomy): domain Bacteria; kingdom Pseudomonadati; phylum Pseudomonadota; class Alphaproteobacteria; order Sphingomonadales; family Sphingomonadaceae; genus Novosphingobium; species Novosphingobium sp. Gsoil 351. The sequence continues at coordinate 1,284,783 of NZ_CP046120.1, read as the reverse complement.
ACCGTTTTCAGCTTTGCGATCTGCAACAAGAACCCAAAAGATGGCGAGGACTACATCTACGTTCCAATCGTGGTCGATCTCCATGGCGCGCCGGGAGCGCGGTTGAACGCCAACGTTACCGGTTGCGCGGCGGAGGACGTACATATTGGCATGAATGTCGCGGTCGAGTGGACGCCGATCAATGACGGCTGGGTGCTGCCCAACTTCCGCAAGGTCTAATTGATGCTGCGGGGTTTGCGCATCGTCGAGATCGGTGAAGGTATGGCCGTTCACGTCGCCGGACTATTGCTGAGCGCCTTGGGCGCCGAAGTTCTGAAAGTAGAGCGCGCTGGGGGTGACCCAGCGCGGGGAACGGCACCGTTTGCGAACTGGAATCGCGGTAAGCGCAGCATCGTACTTAATCTCGACGCCGCAGAAAGTCGCACCGAGCTTGATCGGAGACTTGCCGCTGCCGACGTGTTGCTACATCAGTTCACGCCCAGGCGGGCAGCGGCGCGCCAGCTTGACGACTCTAGCCTGGCGAGACGATTTCCGCGACTTGTCACATGCGCGATCACTGGTTCCCCTCCCGGCCACGTTGATGTGGAACGCTCCGCCGATGAGTTGCTGGTCGCAGCTCGGCTCGGAGTTTTATACGAGAACGACGGCCATCGTTCTGGCCCAATCGTCTACCGCTACCGCCAAGGCGGGTGGTCGGCGGCACATTTGGCCGCTGCAGGAATTCTCGCGCGTTTGGTACTGCGGCTTGCAACCGGCCGCGGAGGCCCGACGCATACCTCGATCTGTCAAGGCTTCCTCGCAACGCTGCCGCTGGTATGGGCGCGGAATTCCGCGGGGCCGATGCCCAATCCACAGCCCTACCCGTTGGCCGCGCGGCCGATGCGTAACCAGCTTTACCAGTGTGCCGGCGGTGACTGGTTGCAAATCATGGACCCGTCGCAGCAGTTTGATTTCGGTTCGCTGCCAACGATGTGGGAAGTGCTCGCCGAAGGATTCGAGATCGACTCGAGTGAAGGATTGGTGGAGGCTTTCCGTCGTCGTCCGCTAGAATCGTGGCTCGCCGATTTAAGGGCCGCCGATATTGCCGCTGAGCCGGCTTATCCGATGGGCGAAGTCCTGCGTCATCCTGAAGCCCACGTAAATGGTTATGCCGTGGAGGTCGATGATGCTGAGCTGGGCGCCACGATTCAGCCTAACGTTCCCATCCACGTCGATGGCGCGATCCTTCCCGCTCCCCGCGCGCCGACGTTGGGCGAAGGAGGTGATGTCGATTGGCTATTAGATCCGTTAAAGGTCGCGCCAGGTAGTGAGCGACCCGTCGAGGTCCTCGAAGGTGCACGCATTCTTGACCTAGGCATGTTCCTGGCAGGCCCGATGGGAACGTCGATGATGGGCGACATGGGCGCGAATGTCATCAAGGTGGAGGCGCTGACGGGCGACCGGATTCGCTTTATGCATCGCTATTATCAGGCTGCGGCCCGATCGAAGCGAAGCTTGGCGCTCGACCTGACCAAGCCAGAAGCGCAGCCCATCCTTGAGCGGCTCATCCGGTGGGCCGAGGTCGTCCACCACAATATGCGCTTCAAGGGCGCGGCCAAGCTCGGCCTGACCGAAGACAACATCAGACGTATCAATCCGGCCGTCTCATTCAATTATTCTAGTGCCTATGGCCAAATGGGGGAGCGCGGAAACTGGCCGGGCTATGACTCAATTTTTAACGCCATTGCCGGTTGGGAGTTTGAGAATGCAGGCAAGGGCAACCCGCCAGTGTTTAACCGCCCCGGGACGATGGATGTCTGCACCGCGCAAAGCGCGCTGGTCGCAATGATGGCTTCGCTGTACGCTAGCCGTTCTGAAGGCAGGGCGTATGCTACCCAGACGTCACTACTTGGGGTGGCTGCATTCACCCAAGGTGAACGCCTGATCGGCACCGACGGTGCGCTTAGCGAGACCTATCACTTGACGGCCGACCAAACCGGCTTCTCGCCCTACCACCGCATTTTCGAATGCGATGCGGGCAAATGGATTGCCGTAGCGGCGGTGAATGAAAAGCAACGGGCCGGTATGCGTTCGGTCCTTGGTTCGGACGAAGATGACTTCGCAACAAAGGCCCGTGCGAAAGCGGCACCTGAACTACTCGCGGAGTTGGAGTGGGCTGGGGTGCCTTGCGACATGGTAAAATTTCGTGATGCGATGAACCGCTTCTTCGACGATCCAGCGAATCATACCTTGAATCTCGTCTCGAAACTCAAGCAGCCGCTCTACGGGATTGTCGAACAGCCAGGCGCATTCTGGAACTTTGGCGACCTGGCGGTCGCCTTCCGCCGCGCTTGTCCTGCGATCGGCGAACACACAAACGAAATCATGCGAGAGATCGGCTATTCTGACGTCGAAATCGCGGCGTACCGAGAAGCCAAGATCATCGCCTGATGACCGCCGGAGCATCAACGCTGGATAAGCTTTACCAGCGGGCCGCTGCCTCCAGCCCCGACCGGCGTCTTGTGGTCGTTTCAAAAGTCCGTCCTGCAGATCTCTCACTAGGAGAGATTTATCGGCGGGGGGAATTAGTGGGATCGGCGCTCCACCGCCTGGGTGTGGAGCCTGGAGACATTGTCGCGGTGCAGCTGCCAGCCTGGTCGGAATGGCTTGTTGCAGCCGTCGCGATTGCGCGCTGCGGTGCTATTCTGCTTCCCGTGGTGTCGACCTACCGTGCGAAGGAACTCGGCTTCATCCTGCGCCAGTCCAAGGCAAAAGTTCTCATCACCCCCGACCGCTTCCGAAAAGCAGACTTCGTGCGCATCCTGGCGGATTGCGGATCCTTGCCAACGCTCCAGCACCATATCGTAATCGGGGAAGCTCCATCTGAAGCTTTGTCCTGGAGTGTGTTTGAGCAGCCCTGCGAACCGGTTCCTAAAATGACAGTCGATCCCGAGACCATGGCGATGCTGGTCTACACCTCCGGCACCACGGCCGATCCCAAGGGGGTGCGCCATTCGCATCGCTCCTTGCTGGCCGAGATCGTGGCGACGAATTGGGAGCGTCGCGAGCTGGAAGTCGAACGCGTTTTCTCGCCATGGCCGCCGGGCCATGTTGCCGGGGCAATCACGTTAATGCGGTTCCTGGCAGGGCAAACAGAGCTTGTGCTTACCGACCAGTGGGATCCCGCGATTGCGGCCGAACTTGTCGAACGCTTCGCGATCAACTCGGCTTCATTCACCCCCTTCCATCTACAGGGGATTCTCGATGCTGCCGACCGTGACAGTCGCGACCTGTCGAGCCTCGTCAATTGTCTGGTCGGGGCCGCTCCTGTCCCGACCGGCCTCATTGCGCGGGCAGAGGCTCGCGGTTTGCGCCCATACCGCAGCTATGGATCCAGCGAGCATCCAACGGTCACTGCGGGGAATCCGCACGATCCAATTGCGAAGCGGCTGGGAAGCGAAGGCCGCCCGACCTGCGGATGCGAAATCACTTTCGTCGACGAGGCAGGGCGCCAGCTGCCCGAGGGCGAGGAAGGCGAATTGGTCACGCGTGGTCCGGAGCTATTCCAAGGGTACCTCGACCCCGCCCTCGACGCCCAGGCGTTTCTACCCGACCGTTGGTTCCGCACCGGGGATATCGGCCGCCGCGACGCGGAAGGCTATCTCGTTATTACCGACCGCATAAAGGACGTGATCATCCGGGGCGGCGAGAACATCTCCTCGCGCGAGGTAGAGGACGTGCTATTCACGCATCCGAACATCACCGAGTCCGCTGTTGTCGCGGCCCCCGACGAGCGTCTGGGAGAAATCGTCTGCGCCTTCGTCGTTACCGGTTTCGGCCCGCAACCGACGATTGCGTCGGTGCGCTCCTATTTCTCCTCCGTTGGCGCGGCGCCCGGCAAGGCGCCCGAGCGACTGGAGATCGTCTCCGAATTGCCCCGCAACGCAATCGGTAAAGTCCTCAAGCAAGAGTTGCGACGGCGGGCTCGTAGCCTGGCACACGCCAAATGACTTCTCGAACAACCCCACCCCCCCGGCGCGGTCACGCCTTGACCTTATATTACCTAGTTATATAGGTAAGGTCCGGAAGGAGGGTTTGAAGTGTCAATTTTGTTAAACGATGAGCAGCAAGCGATCTTGACCGAATCGGCCCGGGTCCTCGCGTCGCGGTCTGACCTTCCGCGCCTGCTCGATCTCGTCGAGACTACTGGGGAATGGGACAGGGGGTTCTGGCTCACTGCTGTCGAGCAGGAGTGGTCGGCAATCGGTATTCCCGAAGCCCAAGGTGGAGTAGGATTGGGGCTCATGGAGCTCGGACTCGTGGCTCAAACATGCGGCGTCGATACTGCCGGCGCCCCGTTTCTGACGTCCTGCTATGCAGCTGCAGTGGCGTTACTGGGTTGTGACGACGACGAGAGCAAATCCATCTGGTTGCCCCGGCTCGCCGATGGATCCGCGATCGCTGCAATTGCTTTCGCAGAGGGCCAGCAACCCCTCGCGATTCGACCGACGACAGCAGTCTCCGCAGCCAGGGTGAGCGGCGCAAAAGAGGGCGTCCCTGGGGGCTGGCCGCCGACTTGGTGCTGGTCTGGGCCGTTGCCGGGGATGAGCCGTGTCTTGGCCTCGTCGAGGGGGTGACGCCGTACGCACGCCGGTGGCCGGCTTCGACAATGCGCGGCTTCACACCGATCTCGCTTTTGCGCAGGCCCCCATCAGGATCATCGCCACAGGCGGACGCGCATTTGCGCTGGCGCGCGATGTGCTTGCCCGGATGGCCGTAGTTACCGCGTTCGAGCAAGTGGGTGGGGCAGAGTCGCTGATGCGTGCAGCGCGCGACTATGCACTGAACCGGAAGGCCTTCGGCCAGCCAATCGGAGCATTTCAATCCGTCAAGCATCGCATCGCCGAACTTTACGGCCTGATCGAGATCGCCCGGGCCAATGCAATTCATGCTGCAGCCCGCGTAGGAAAATCCGACTTCGTGGAGGCTGCGGCCTGTGCCCGGATTTCGGCGACGGAGGCGTATGACACTGCCGCGCGCGACTGCATCCAGATCCATGGCGGGATCGGAGTTACATGGGAGCTAGGGCTCCATCTCCACATGCGCAGGGCGCGCAGCCTCGCTATCGAGCAGGGGAACATGCTGTACTGGGAGGATTTTCTCGCCGACCAACTCACGGGCGTTGCAGCATGAGTGGCGTTGAAGAATTTCGTTTGCGGTCAATCGCGTGGCTTGATTCGGTCGCTGCAACCTTCGGCTCGGAAGCGCGACACGAGCTCTCGCCTAGCGGCGACCTGGCCCTCGGTCGGCGCTATATGGCGGCCAAATACGAGGCGGGCTTCTCAGGTATTAACTGGCCGGTCGAATTTGGCGGGCAGGGCCTGTCCCCACTGCACAAGATCACTTTCGACACCGAGGAAATGCGGTACCGGATGCCGACGGGATATTTTAGCGTCTCGATTGGAATGCCGGTGCCGGTTCTCATCCGCTTCGGTCAGGACCGTGAATGGGTAAAGCAACGGGTGATAAGGGCACTCCGTGGCGAAGAAATCTGGTGTCAACTTTTCTCCGAGCCCGCCGCTGGCTCTGACCTTGCCGGCTTGCGCACCCGGGCCGAGCCCGACGGTAACGGCTGGAAGCTAAACGGGCAGAAGCTGTGGACCAGTTGGGCGCAGTATAGCGACTTCGGCGTGATCGTCGCCCGCACCGATATCAGCGCCTTCAAACACAAAGGGCTCACCTATTACTGGGTCGATATGAAAGCGCCGGGAGTGCAGGTTCGCCCGATTAAGCTTGCGGGCGGCGACAGCCACGTGAACGAGGTGTTCTTCGACGACGTCAAACTGACCGATGCGCAGCGGATCAGCCCTGTCGGCGGAGGCTTTGCCGTCGCAATGGCAACGCTGATGATCGAGCGGTACGCGGCCACTGACAGCGCGGGGTCCGGACCGCATCTCGACCTGTTTATTGAGCTGGCGCGCCAGCTCCAGATCAACGGAAAGCCCGCGCTGCAGGATGGCCGTGTCCGCTCGGCCATCTCGCGCAACTATGCGATGCGCCGCGGGCTTGATGCGATCACTGCACGGGCCATGAAAATGATGGAGGCGGGGATGGAGCCGGGTCCGGAAGGGGCGCTCAACAAGTTATTTTCGGTGCGCAGCAGGCAAAGACTTTCTGAGCTTGCCATCGACCTTCAGGGCAACACTGCGTTTGCGTTTGACCCTCACTCGTTCGTCAAGGAGGACTGGACGGCTAGCTGGCTCAACGCTCCCACCGGACGTATCGCCGGCGGGGCGGATGAAATGCTGCTAAACACTATTGCCGAACGGATACTCGGTCTTCCGCAGGATTATCGACCCGACAAGGGCGTGCCGTTCAACGAGATTCCCGCCTAGGAGACGACCATGCCCTTCAAAACCCGTATTACCGAACTGCTCGGAATCGAGCATCCGATCGTTCAGGGTGGGATGCAGGGCGTGGGCGTGGCCGAACTGGCGAGCGCCGTTTCGAATGCAGGCGGCCTTGGCATTCTGACTGGAATTACCCAGCCGACGCCACAAGCGCTGCGCGACGAGATCGAGCGCTGCCGCAGCATGACCCCCAAGCCGTTCGGAGTGAATCTGACCGTCTTCCCGACGATTAATTCGCCTGACTACAAGGCTTACGCACAGGCGATCATCGACAGCGGGGTGAAGGTCGTCGAGACCGCCGGAACCCCGGCGGTGCGTGAAATCTGGGAGATGCTGAAGCCCCACGGCATCGTCATCCTCCACAAATGCACCGCAGTGCGACACGCGCTTTCTGCGGAAAAGGCCGGCTGCGACGTGATTTCCATCGATGGTTTCGAATGCGCCGGCCATCCCGGCGAGGACGACATTCCCGGGCTGATCCTCATTCCGGCCGCAGCGGACAAAGTGAAAATCCCTATGCTCGCCAGCGGAGGCTTTGGCGACGGCCGCGGGCTGATCGCCGCCCTGGCTCTCGGCGCAGACGGTATCAATATGGGCACCCGCTTCTGCGCGACGCAAGAGGCCAAAATCCATCCCAGCGTCAAGCAAGCGTACATCGACAACGACGAGCGCGGTACTTACCTGATCTTCCGTAACTTCAAGAACACCGCGCGGGTCGGCAAGAGCGAAGTCTCGACGGAGGTGGTTCGCCGGCTCAGCGCGCCCGATGCGAAGTTCAAGGATGTCCAGGAACTGGTCGCGGGCACCGCTGGGCGCGAACTGCTCAAAACCGGCGACTTATCCAAGGGGGTGTTCTGGGCGGGCATGATCCAGGGCCTGATCCACGACATTCCGACGGTGCAGAACCTGATAGACCGGATCGTCGGCGAGGCGGAAGATATCGTCAATGGCCGCCTGCAAGGCATGCTCGGGGTAAGGGTTCCGGCAGTCGCTGCTTGACGACAGTCCATCACCTGCAATTTTAAGGGGATAGATCGCCCGAAGCCTCAAAGTGACTCACTCGCCACTCCCTCGAGCGTGAAACCAAGCTTCATGGTCACTTGGTAACGGTCAATGCGTCCATCGACGACGTGGCCACGTGTCTCTAAAACTTCAAACCAGCCGATTTTGCGTAGGCTCTGGGCGGCGCGAGTAATCCCGGTCTGAATCGCGTCTTCGATGCTCGATCCCGACGTGCCAACGATTTCAACGATTTTATAGACGTGCTGATCCATCTCATTCTCCCTTGGGCGGTATCCGTGATAAAGTCGGTTCTATCACAGCTGACTGGATTTTCCGATCAAGCACCAAGCAAGTTTTTTGCAATCGTCAGTCGCGACGATTCCGCAACCGAGAGCATGCAGCTATTTCAGCGTTACCAGTGCATCTCGTACGTGACGCGACCGAAAATCAGCCCAGGTCCGCCCCAACGAAGAGGCAATGGCGCTGGTTCACCCGATCGGCCAACAGGACCCAGATCGGCACCGCGCTTAAAGACCTCTCGACCACACCCGCGGCGCTCTGAACCAGTCACGAGAGGCGCGTCGCGCGAGCCGCCCCTAACGAACATCATCGAGCACAGGAGTCGATACAAGGCGGAGCTTGCCTGAGCGATCGCACCGGTTGATGGTGCACTATGGCTCACGACGGTTTGCTCGACAGTTCGTTTTCCCCCTTGCTCGGCGAACCACTGCTTTTGTGTAATGCCGATGCGTTGCCGGCGCCAAAGCCGCGCGCAGCCATCGTGATCGCGGTGGATCGTGGTGGTGCCGTGCCCGAGATCGATCCTAGTCAGTGCGACGTGCTAATCACGACACGTATGGAAGCCCCGTTGCCCTGGGTGAGCATACCGATGGCCCGGTTGAACTCGCAGCTCAAGCAGGCCAGGGAGAACATCGGTCGATCTCCAGTTGCCGCCACGGTACTGACGCAAGTGCTGCGTTTAAGCGAAAATCTGTCCTTCGAAGACGCGCTCGCGGTAGAATCGTTTGCCTATTCAGCGTTGCTTGGAGGCGGGGAATTCCAGGATTGGCGGAAGTCGAAGTGTTCTTTGATAAAACCGGCCGGCGGATCCGTGCACTACGACCGCATAGATGACAGCGTAACGCTGGTGCTCGCTAGCCCGTCGACCCGCAATGCCATGAGCGCCGCAATGCGCGACGCGCTCTACGAAGCCCTAGCCAATGTGGTCGAAGATCCGAGCCAACCCACCCTTTCCTTGCGCGGTGAGGGTCGTTGTTTTTCCAGTGGAGGCGATATTGCCGAGTTCGGTTCCGCCAGCGATCTTGCTGCGGCGCACGTCGTTCGCACTTCGCGCAGCTGCGCTGCATTGTTGCATCGACTTAAGGACCGTGTCGAAGTGCGGATCCACGGAGCCTGCATCGGCTCCGGTATCGAGATGGCTGCGGCCTGCGCCAGGATATTTGCCGCGCCTAATACATTTGTTCACCTTCCTGAACTGAAGATGGGCCTCATTCCCGGCGCCGGTGGGACCGTGACGCTGCCACGCCGCATCGGCCGCCACCGCACTGCTTGGCTCGCGCTGTCCGGGTTGCGCATTGGTGCAACGCAGGGCCGCGCTTGGGGTCTGCTCGACATGATAATGAAATGATCGTGAAATTGAGCGAGTGCGTGCGCGAGCGGCTCGCTTTGCTGCCGATTGCGGTAACACCAGACCGCCTGTTTACCCGCGATGTGCTCGGGGGGCTGCAGGACCCTGGCAAGGTTTCGGCAAATGGCTCTTGTCGGATCATGCGCGCAGGAGATGGATGGGTCGCACTCAACCTCGCTAGGTCAGACGATGTTGATCTTATTCCCGCACTGACAGCGGACCTTGGCGATGACTGGCCGACGATCGAGCGCTTTGCTGCGGCGCGCACTACCGACGATTTCGTTACGGCGGCAGCCGAACTCCAACTCCCGGCTTCTAGGCTCGCCGAGGCCAGGCCTATCCGGCTCGCACAGGGCGGCCCGGGGCGCCCGATCCGGGTGCTTGATCTTTCCGCGCTGTGGGCCGGGCCCTTGTGCGCCGGTCTGCTTGCCAAAGCCGGCGCTATCGTTGTGCGGATCCAAAATCTCGCCCGACCCGACCCGGTGGCGCTGAATTCGCCCGGACTCGACGGTTGGCTGAACGCAGGGAAAACGTCGCTAGCGCTCGACCTGCGGACGCTCGATGGACGTGCAAGACTTCTCAGAGAGATTGGGGACGCCGACGTCCTGGTCACGAGCGCACGCGCGAATGCACTGGCTCGGCTGGGCGTTACGTCAGCGCTTTTCGATCATAATCTCCGATTGATCTGGGTGGCGATCACCGCTCATGGTTGGAGTAGCGATCGGGTCGGCTTCGGTGACGATTGTGCATTCGCTGGTGGTTTGGTGGGCCGGGAAGGTGGAGAGCCCCGCTTTATGGGTGACGCGCTCGCCGATCCGCTCACCGGGCTGGAGGCCGCGCTGACCGCGCTTGAGTCGCTCCGAACGGGGCAGTTCGGTCGCCTCGACATCCCGCTGGCGGGCGTAGCTGCGACTTACGCGCGGGCCATGGCCGGATGACTCTAGCGATCTGCAAGGTCCGGTTATGGAGCGGGGAGCTCGTCGATCTGACGTTAGCCAAGGGCCAGATTAGTAGCATCGGCACAGCGGACGTCGGACTTGAGAAATTTGACGCCGGCGGAGCGACGGTACTTCCTGGGCTGCACGATCACCACCTCCACATCCTGGCCACGGCGGCGCGCGCGGGCTCAGTCGACTTGTCGGCGCAGAGGGATGTTGCGGGCATCGAGACAGCGCTTGCCGCCGCTACAGGCACCGAGCTTCGGGCGGTCGCCTATGATGAGCGCGTCGCCGGACTGCCCGACCGAATCATGCTCGACTGCTGGAGTGGTAACCGGCCACTGCGACTGCAGGACCGGACCGGGGCCTTATGGGTGCTCAACTCAGCAGCGCTGGCCTTGCTTCCCTGGGAGCTGCCCCCTGGCGCGGAGCGAGACAACGAGGGACGACCGACCGGGCGGTTCTGGCGTGAGGATTACTGGCTGGGAAAGCATTGGCCGCGCTTGTTGCCCGATCTTTCCCGGTTGGGCGCCGAGCTTGCCGCTTTGGGGTTGACGGGCCTCACTGACGCGGGCGCGCATAATGGCCCGACGGAAGCGGCAACTCTGGCCGACGCGATGCCGCAACGTCTAGTGTTGATGGGCGACGAAAGTTTGCCCGAGGATGGGCGCTATCTGCGTGGACCGCTCAAGCTGCTGATCGATGAGCGCGATCCCCCCGACCCGACGACGCTGGCTGCACGGATCGCTGCTGGGCGCGAACAGGGACGTGCTATCGCGGCACATTGCACAACTGCGGCGGAACTCGCACTCTACTTCGCGGCGCTGAACGAGGCGGGCGGGGCGCGTCGCGGCGACCGGATAGAGCATGGCGGGATGATTTCAGATGCCGCTTTAGGGGTCATATCAGCGAGCCCGCTGACCGTCGTCACCAACCCCGGTTTCATCCACGACCGCGGCGATCGCTATCACGCGACAGTTCCTGAAGGCGAATGGGCCGAACTATATCGCGCCTTGAGTATCACAAGGGCCGGGGTTCCATTGGCTGCCGGCTCCGACGCACCATACAGCTCAGTCGATCCGTGGCTCGGAATGCGGGCGGCTCGCGACCGCCGAACGATGGACGGACACATCCTGTCTCCGCGTGAGCGCCTGCCGGCAATGGCGGCGCTGCGCTTGTATATGGGCCATCCGCTCGATCCGGGTGGGGCGCCACGACGCTTGGCAATAGGTGAGCCAGCTGACCTCATTATCTGCGAAGGGACATTCGCCGACGTTCTCGCCGACCTAACCGCTGAGCGAGTCGCCGCAACTGTGATTGGCGGGCAACTCATCTTCCGTCGCGGACTGCAGGAAATCCGTGTCACCCGTCAAAGCCTCTGAACCGACCGCCCCTGACGGAGCCGAGCGAGCCCAAAGCGCACCCGCCTTTCAATCCAGCAACCGTCCCGCTGACACCCCCAACGGCCCAGCCAGCTTCTCCACCACGGTCACCGTGGGGTTGCGCTTCCCTCGCTCGATATCGCTGACGTAGGTGCGGTGGATCCCGGCGCGGTCGGCGTAGTCCTCCTGGCTCCAGCCTTTCTCCTCGCGGAGACGACGTACATTTCGGCCGAGGCGCTGACGGATGTCCACGGCCGGGCAACAACACCCGTGTCGGCGATCGATCTACAGACGATCAGTCACATTGGCGTTGACTTGCCTGGGGTTCCAAGCATGTGTGGCGTCACTTATGGTCTACACAGACACCCCACTCTGGCGCGTTTCCCAAGTCCGTCGAACGGCCTCGCGCCGACCGCCTGAAGTTTTGGGCGCTTGACCGCGACGTACCCGCCGGTGTGCAAGGCAGCCGGCACTCCAGTGCTGATTGGTCCCGGGAAGGCGCAGGTTCGCTTGGAGAAGCTCGACCTGGCGGCTTCCAAGCACAACGAGGCCTGGTTGCAAGCCCTGGCCCATGACTACCCTGAAATCCTGCCGATCGCGGATATCGAACCGCGCTTTGGCGAGCTGTTCGCGGTTGCCCGCGAGGTGCCATGCGCGCACGGCTATATCGACAATCTCTATGTCACCCCCGGCGGCGATCTGGTGTTGGTGGAAGCCAAGCTGTGGAAGAACCCGCAGGCGCGGCGGGAGGTCGTTGCCCAGGCGCTCGATTATGTCGCCGCGCTGACGGGCATGCCCTATGAGGTGTTCGAGGCTGCCTGCTGCAAGGGGCAGGGGATGACCGTATCTTCGCTTCACGCGCTTGTTGCCGAGAAACCCGATGCTCTGCCCGAGGAAGACTTCATTGATGCGGTGACGCGCAACCTCAGATCTGGCCGGATGCTGGTGATGGCGCTGGGCGATGGCATCCGCACCGAAACCGAGGCGCTGGCCGATCTTCTCCAGAGCCATGCCGGGTCACACTTTACGTTCGCGCTGGTCGAGCTTTCGCTATGGCGCAACCCGTTGACCGGCGAGCTCGTCGCGCTTCCCAGCACGCTCGTGCGCACCGCGATGATCACACGCGGTGTCGTGACGATCGAGAGCGGGGTAGCGGTCGTGAAGGCTGCTGGGTCCGCCAAAGTCGCGACCAAGGCGACGACCATCAGCGAGGAGCTCTATTACGAAGCGCTTGCCAAGAAGGATCCGGGCCTCCCCGCCCAGATCAGGGCGTTCGTGACCCTGCTCGAACCGCTGGGGGTCTATCCCGAGCTGAAAGCGGCCCTTAACCTCAAGGCGGATTTTCCCGAGGCAGCGGGCACCATCAACTTTGGCTACATCAACAAGAACGGCAAGGTGTGGACCGACCCGTTTGCCGCGGCAGCTCCTGCGCAACTGGCGAACGCCTACAACCAGCGCCTTGCCGACCTCATCGGCGGGGTCGTGGCATTCGATTACAAGGGGCGCAGCTTCGTCAGCACCAACGGCGCTGGAGCGCCCACCGTCGATCAGCTGTTGCCGGTTCATGCCGAGGCCTGGGCAGAGGCGATCGCCAAAGCCATCGACGCGATCCGTGAGATAGAAAAGGCGGGGCCGGGAACACCGGCCGAACAGACCTGATGCCCGAGATGGTCTTCAAGCCAGAGGCACTCGAGTTATATGGCCTTCCCGATATCGGCTATCCGATATCGATCGACGGTTTAGATCAGATGGTCGGTGCCGGCGATGACCTGCCATTCGCGCTGATGCTCCACGGGTTGCAGCAAGCAAGTGCGGCCGGCGATGCGGACTGGATGAGCTATGAGCCAGCCATGGTCCGGCTCGCCGAGCTGATCGCTCCCCAGGATGGGCGGACAGAGGCGAGTGCAGCGGGGGCCGAGTGGTGGATCGAGATCGCTCCGGTTGATCTGACGGGCCCGATAGTGACCATCCAGCGCGGCGAGGCGCTGATCGCAGCGATGGCATCGCGCGAAGATGGTCGCTTGCGTCTGGCAGCCTATCGACCGCTCGATGCAAACAGCGCGGAGCACATAATCGCACTCGCGCTGCGGCCTTATGGTGCGGAAGGCACCGTCTGCATGCGCGCCAACAACTGGGAGTACGCGCTCGACTGCTCGGCTAGTACCGGCCAGTTCTACGCCGCAGACCGCGGGCAGTCCTACCTGACCAACTGGCTCGAGGGTATGGGACGGCGCGAGGAAGTAGAAGTGGATCCCACTTGGCTTGCTGCCGCCACTTCCACGCCCAGACCAGCAAGCACCGTAGCCATCGAGCTGGGGGTCGCTTACGCCCACTCAGAACGATGACCATCGGCCGATCGCACGACCGCTCAGGCAAATCTAATCTGCTCCATTAAGCCTCACGCAGGGGTCGCCGGCCAGACCGCTCAATAGCGCCGGAGCCGCTTGGTTTTGACCTTCACCCGTCCGTCACGATCAACGGTGCACTTGAAGCTTCGCGGTCCGAAGTCGTCGCTGCGGTAACGATCGCCATAAACGCTGCGATAGCCCTCGGTGACGCCATAGACCCTGAAGCTGCTCCTACTGTAGGGCCGCACATCGTCGACCCGCATGCGCCCGTAGCGTTCAACTTGCGGACGGCAGGCATCGATCGCGTAAAGTTCCGGGCCGCGATACCGCGCTTGGTACACACTGCGATCGAACGCATCGGTGACGGTGCCTATGGCCCGAGCGGCTTCCTCGACGGTTCGCGCGATCTCGCCAGAAACCCGGCCAACCCGGCTTTGATCCTGGCTCGAGTACTGGGCAGCAGCCGGCTGCGCGATCAGAACTGTCGCGGCAGCCAACCCTAAGATGAGACGGTGGTGCATGACTGAGTTCCCCTTCGGCAAAGCCGCTCGGCGGCGGCCCCGGTGACATTGCATGACAAACGATCGGGCGTGAGAAACGGTCCAGCCTTGCGCTTTCTGCATGGTATGGCTGTAGCTCAGCCTGACCACCGCAACCGAATCCGGGTCAGCGATCGACGGATCTCGCAAACAGCCGATCCGCCATTCCCTCGATCCGCTCGCGCCAGGCCAGCCTGACAAGCCACTGGGCCGGGATGCCCGAGGCGCCGTAGATGGCACCGGCCAGCTGCCCGGCAATCGCCGCGGTGGTATCGGCATCGTCGCCCAGGTTGGCCGCGGTCAGCACCGCGGAACGGAAATCGCCGGTCCGCCCGATCGACCACAATGCGCCTTCGAGCGATTCCACCACATAGCTGCCCGAGCGGATCGAAGCCCGGGACTTGCCGCGCCACGAGCCGCGCAGAATGCTGGCGATGGCTCCGGAATAGGCGAGAGGTGAGGGCGTAAGCACGGCCTTGCGCGGAACCCCGGCGATCGCCTCGGCCAGCATCTCGCTATAGGCGGCACAAGCACCGACTGCTTCCGAAGCACCGTGGGTGGTGCGGCTCTGATCGATCGCGACCTGGCGCAAGGTATCGCGATCGTTCCAATGGCGGACCGCCACCGGGGCGAGCCGCATCAGCGAGCCGTTGCCCGCGGTGCCGGGATCGAGCGAGCCGGCGAATGGGTCGTCATTGCGCTCGAATCGGGAAAGTGCCTGCGCGGTGGTGACGCCGATATCGAAGCAGCTGCCAGTGCACGAATACGCACCCTCGCGGCGCCATGCGACAGATCATGCGGAGCGAAGCCATCGTCCTGGTCGAGGCTATCGGCGAGCGCCAGCGCCATCGCAGTATCGTCGGTCCATTGTCCGGGCTCGAGCCCGAACGGTCCGCCGCCGACCATGTCGGTGAGCGGCGCATAACTATCGCGGCATGTGAACTCGAGCGTGGTGCCGATCGCATCGCCCACGGCCAGGCCGAGCAGCGCTCCCCTGGCGCGGTCGCGGACACCATCCGCATCGCTCGCGGGCAATGGATCGTGAACCGGGCCGAGCGATTCAATGAACCTGACCTGCTCGGCGGTCTCCAGCGCACCGGGGCGAACTTCGCGGACCCGGGCTATCGCATCATCGGGAGCCATGCCCAGCTCGACCAGCAGCCGCGATGCGATCGTGCCGGCGCGGCCCAGCCCGCCCATACAATGGACCACCACATCGAACCCGTCGCGCAGCCGCGCGCGCAGGCCCGGTGCAACGCATCGCCATTGCGCCTCGAACGCATCGCCGGGCACGCCCCTGTCAGAGATCGGCAAGTGCAGCCATTCCATATGCTGGCTGCTCACCGCTGCACCAAGGCCTTGCACCCGCAAAGCCTCGAACTCATGATCCTCGATCAGCGTGACCACGGCCGCCGCACCGAACGCGGCGATCGCTGCCACGTCGACCGCCAGATCACGCTGCCACGGCCCGGTCAGGCCGGAGACCTGGTGCTTGCCCGGGCACAGCGTCAGACCCACCCGGCCAAAGCCGGGCGCGACCTCGACCGAGGCGATCTGCAAGGGGTGGGTATGGCTCGTTCTCATGTAGCCGGCATGGCTTGGAAGGAGGGGCAAGGCGAGTGGTTTTGCGCGCACCAACCGGCCTTGACGTTCATTCCTCGCTTGCGAGCCGCTCCTCGCCGGTGTGCTGGAACGTCTCGCCGCTCTCCGCGTGAACGGCCTGGTTGCCGGTCAATTTCTCCCAGCGGCGGACGATGACATCGACGAACTTGGGTTCGAGTTCGAGCCCGTAGCACACGCGTGCCGTCTGTTCGGCCGCGATCAGCGTGGTGCCCGAGCCCAGAAACGGGTCGATCACGATCTCCCCGCGCCGGGTAACGTCACGCAAGGCATCGGCGCACATCTCCAGGTTTTTCGGCGTGGGGTGGTCCTTGAGCGCCTTGGCGCCCGAGGTGCCGGGCTTGTTGGCGCCAGGATAAGTCCAGACGTTGGTCCGGTCGCGACCATGCTTGCCGAGCTCGACGTTGTTCACCCGCGGAACATCCCCGTTGCAGAACACGCCGACGAACTCGTGCGCCGAGCGGTAAAGCGAACCCATACCGCCCGAACCCTTGTTCCAGGTCGCGGTGTTTATGTGCTTGAGACCGGCTTTGCGCGCAGCATTGGTCAATAGATCAATCGAGCGCCAATCCATGAACCCGAAGGCCACCGCACCCGCCAGCAAGTAGCGTCGGCAATGCACCTGGTAGACCGTCAGGAATTCTTCGAACTGCTCGCGGGTCATCTCCCCCGAGGCCATTTTGAATTCGCCGTGCTTGGTCTTGCCCAGCCCGCTGACGTTCCCTGCGATCACCACATTGTAGGGCGGGTCAGTCAGTGCCGCGGCAGCCAGGTCGCCGGACATCAACCTTTCGTAGTCGGCAGCCGCCAGCGCACTACCGCACAGCACGCGGTGTGTCCCCAGCAACCAAAGGTCGCCCTCGATGGTGACCGGCACTTCCGGTGCCTCAGGGACCGCATCTTCCTTGTCCTTGTCCTCAGCCTCGTCCCCGAAGATGATGTCGATCTCCGGCATGGTGAACCCGGTTAGGGTGAGGTCGAACTCCATGATTTCGAGCTCTTCCAGCTCGAACTTGAGCTCGGCCAGATCCCACGTCTTTTTCTCAGCCAACCGGTTAAGGCTGATCGTCAGCAGCCGGACTTTGTCCTCTGACAGGTGGCTGACGTCGATGCACGGCACCTTGGGCATGGCAAGCGCGCGCGGCCGCAAGTCGGGTGTGCCCATCGACCACCCGATTGCCGCGCACGATGATCGGGCTGACGAACCCGAAATGCGAGATGGCGCGAACCAGGTCAGCAACGTGCCGATCCTCGATTTTGCGCACCTTGCGCCGGGCGTCTTTCAGCTCATCGGTGTTGCGCCAACTGATCTTGATGTCCGGGGCAATGTCGTTGAGCGGAGTATGCGCGGTCAGCGCTTGCAGCTCGACTTTGGCGACGTTTTTCTTGCGCCGCCCGGTGGTCTTGGCGAGGCTCTGCTTCTGGAAAGTGCTCTTCCGGGTGATAACGAAGCTGCCCATGATCAATCCTCCCCGTCATCGTCGCCCGCGGGCGGGATGGGGTCGTCGGCACCCAGCATTCCGGTGTAGAACTCGTTCTTGAGCTCATCCTCCAAACAGGGCTCGCTGTCAGACCTCCCATTTCCACCCCGTTGGGATCGCCTGGAAGTATTCAATGCCGGGTCTGACTGGAAGCCGCCCCAGTGACCCATCTCTGGTCCATCTTGCGGGTCTAAGGCTATTGCCTCTCGTGCGCCATCCGCCAGCTGCCGTATGGCTTGTATAAGCTCAACATCATCGCTAAAAGCCTCACAATTACATTTGGAGTTCGCCTCCATATATTTCTCTGCGAGCCAAATGCACTCCGAGTTTATCTCACGGAAGAATTGAAGCAGGCCAGCCACGGCGTCACTCAACTTAACAATAGTCGCGTCGAGCGTCTCGCGTTCGGCCTCCCATTCACGCTGCAAATATTTAAGTTTGCCCGCATCTTCGAAGACCCCAAATTCCTTGAGGATCTTCATCACCTTTGCCATATCGTCTATATCACCGTTGAGTCCGGCCTTTACAAATTTCTCGCCAAGCACTGCCGCAATAGAAATCCTGGTATTCCGACCGTTCCGAGGAATCTTGCACACCTGCATTAAAATATCACGAAGAGTCTCACGCATATCGAGTGTACAATCGGCATCGACTTGTTTAGCCGGATTTCGATTCGGTTGATACTTGCTCGAAAAACGGGTTTTCTTTGGCGGCTTTTTGTAGCCAACAGCCTCTTCGTCCGAATTATCCACGGTGCCCCCCGCACATGTTAATGTTCCCAGCGCATGGCTGGTGCATTGATTTGATGTGTGGTAGACGCCGAGCTGACTTCCTCGGCCGGGGAGACACGCCAGCCCGTAAAGAGCTGGTCTGGGTCGGTCATCCGCCTTCCGCTGCCTAACAAGCCGAATGTGAAGTCTGGCGTCAACAGATTTTTATAAGGTAAATCAGTTTTTTGTTATAGGGGGGAGAGGGACTTTTGGAAGGTCGCTGGTGAGAATCAATCGTCGGTGGGCCCGTTCGGAGACACGAAATCCCGTGCATGCGGTAAAAAGTTCCCGTCGAATGGCTTCGTGATCTTAGCGATTTGGAGTCCTAAGTCGTTGTCGTGCCGTCGAATTTCGGGCCTGGTTGGAGTGTTCGACCGCCATAGGACCGGGAAATTCCCGTCGCACGGGAATTTCGCCTGAGAGAGCAGTTCGCATCGGACCGCCTCCTCCGCCACCCAGCCGTTCCAGCGTACTCGTGTGGACACACCCGGATTAGCGCAACCGCAGAATTTGGTGCTTTTCGTTCACTGGAGTTCGGACGCAATCGTACGTGTTACGGCAAGGTGTTAGGGTCGGTGTTAGGGTCAGAAATCTGAAAATTTTCTGCGGAATCGTCGGACCACTGTCATCCGCTGCCACCAATCCGGGCTAGAAATAGCCATGGTACCCTTCTCACGGAAGGCCAAACGCCCCTTAAAGCCGCGCTCGCCGGGGTTCCAAGTTCGTGACCCGGTGCACTCCCAGATAATTGTTCCGGCTCGGTCGCGGGTTCGGGCGCGGGTTTGACCTCAAGCTCTGGGTTGACGGGACCAGCGGGCCGTAGGGGACGCGAACCACTGGCGAAGATCACCCGATCCAGGGGTGCGGCCCATCAGCGTCCCCGCCGCTGATCTCGACCAGCAGGCGCGGAGCATCGTTGAGCGTGAATATGCAGAATGGGCCGACCCCCGTCGAGCATGCCCCCCAACCACATCCCGATAGCTCTCTTCGCCAACACCGGTGTCGTCGCACTCGATCGCGCCCTCGGAGGTCGTGCCCCCGGGCGTGGTGTAGGTTTCGAGGGTAGCGAAGCTGACCGGACGCGCGCTCCCCAACTAGCGCTGTAGCGGCCGGTCAGTTTCGCGGGTGGTCATCGGCGAACTTCGGATAAGCTTGGGTTGCGAAACTCAACTTACGGAGACACCGATGACCAACGACAAGATGGACCTGCACGCGCTGGTTGGGAAGACTGCCGACGGCGATTTCCTGCGCGACATGATTGGTTTTGCCGCGCAGCGGTTGATGGAGCTGGAGGTCGGCGGCCTGACGGGTGCGGCCTACGGCGAGAAGGATGCCGAGCGGCTCGCGCAGCGCAACGGCTATCGGGACCGGGACTGGGAGACCCGCGCCGGCACCGTCGAGCTGCGGATCCCAAAGCTCAGGAAGGGCAGTTACTTCCCGGGCTTTCTCGAGCCCCGCCGCATGGCGGAGAAAGCTCTGACGGCTGTGATCCAGGAGGCCTACATCCAGGGCATCTCGACGCGCTCGGTCGACGATCTTGTCAGGGCGATGGGGATGAGCGGCATCTCGAAGAGCCAGGTCAGCCGGCTGTGCGAAGAGATCGACGGCCGCGTGAAGGCGTTCCTCGAGCGTCCGATCGAAGGCGACTGGCCCTATGTCTGGATGGATGCCACCTACATCAAGGTCCGGCGAGCCGGCCGGATCGTCTCGGTCGCCGTCATCGTCGCGGTCGGTGTCAACAATGACGGCCGGCGCGAAGTCCTCGGCATGGCGATCGGGCATTCCGAAGCCGAGGTGTTCTGGACGGACTTCCTGCGCAGCCTTGCCCGCCGCGGCCTGCGCGGCGTGAAGCTGGTGATCTCCGACTCCCATGAAGGCATCAAGGCATCGGTCGCCAAGGTCTTCAGCGCAACCTGGCAGCGCTGCCGCGTCCACTTCATGCGCAACGCCCTGGCCCATGCCGGCAAGAGTGGGCGCCGGGTCGTCTCGGCGTTCATCGCCACCGCCTTCGCCCAGGAAACACCCGAGACCGCCAAGGCCCAGTGGCGCAGCGTGGCTGATCAGCTCAGGCCGACCGTGCCCAAGCTGGCGGCGCTGATGGACAGCGCCGAGGACGATGTGCTGGCCTACATGACCTTCCCCGCGCAGCATCGCACCAAGCTGCACTCCAACAATCCCATCGAGCGCCTCAATGGCGAGATCAAGCGGCGCACCGACGTCGTCGGCATCTTCCCCAACGAGGAGGCCATAACCCGTCTCGTCGGCGCGATCCTGCTCGAACAGAATGACGAGTGGGCCGTTCAGCGCTGCCGCTACATGACGCTGGAAAGCGTCTCGGG
This sequence comes from Novosphingobium sp. Gsoil 351, assembly GCF_009707465.1. Taxonomy (NCBI): domain Bacteria; kingdom Pseudomonadati; phylum Pseudomonadota; class Alphaproteobacteria; order Sphingomonadales; family Sphingomonadaceae; genus Novosphingobium; species Novosphingobium sp. Gsoil 351. Next base: position 1,264,327 of record NZ_CP046120.1, on the reverse strand, counting down.
ATTAAGCGATAACACCATCATCAGGTTGCCAGCCATGGCGGCATGATCAATCCGGCTTGGCCGGAGATCGCTGCGACTACGCCAGCGAACCTACACCACATGGTGGGACACGATCCCCTCGGATTGGCGGCATGCGTCACTGCATCGTGAGATCCCTTGGGGTCCACACTCCATCCAACTCTGGGCTCGCAGCGCACTGCGATCTGCCTCGCACCGCCTGCCCGACCCAGCAGGCGACTGATTCGACTGGGGTTCTGGATCAGGCGACACAGAGCCATTGTTCGCTGGCGGACCTGACGTCTCGAGCGGAAGCAGCCCTCAACCTGAGAGTTATCAGCGTCCCCGACAGAATGGTGCGGGATGAGGGGTTCGGTCGATTCACAGCAGTGGTCAGGCGGAACGGGCATGGTGCGATCGCTCGAGCAATGCATAGCCGATCACTGCCTGTTTCGAGCGGGGAAGGACACTTCGCCGCGGGCCCCGGGGCGTAATCCCGCTCGCTGCAGATCGGAGTGGGGTTCCAACCCTCAGCCCCCGATTCCCGCTTCCATGCGGCAATTGACCTACGGCCAGCCCCCGAGGGCTACAGTTCGACCCGGCAGTCCACAGGCAGCCTCGGCGACTGGAGCGGACACATGTCCACCCAAGGTGGGGTCGAGCGTCCATAAACACTTCGGTCCGTATGAGCTCGAATTTATCAAACCGCGGTAAGCCCTGGGCTTTAGTAGAGTAGACCATTCTCAAGAAGTCAGTGTTCCGCCAAAGACCATTCACCAGCTGGCCAACACCATTGAGGATTGAAACAATGACAAAAACTACACGGCCCCGCGAGGGCCAAGCTCTGCCCCCGCCCTAGCCCACATACTTACACGATTTACGGACGCACCGCACGTACTCTGACCAGCTAGTCGATCGACGGCGACTTCTGCTCAAGTTGAACTACCGCCGGACTCGCGGGCTTAGCTGGCTGGTCCACCACACAAACTGCCATCCCGACTGCTCACCCGTGAGCGGCGTTAGAGATGTGTGCCTCAAATATTGGAGATCTACATTGGAATACCCCGCTCTTACTGCCTTAGGGCAAGTTCACTGTCCACCCGAATTTTTTGAACATTGGATTATCGACCACAGGCTGTCGCGAGGGATGGACCGACTCTCCGATCCATCGCACACCAGCGTGGAATGGCGCCTTCGGGTTGCTGGTGCTGCACCTGCTGCAGATGCCGTAACCGCGAACTTCGACTGGGAGCGCGTCTCCGCAGGGTTGAGTAAGGTGGCTCGCGAGAACGGTCTCCCGACCGAGACCGCAACGCCAATCCTTGCCGAAGCTTGGCGGTGGGGACGTCAGAACCCCACTGCATGGATGATGCTGCCAAGGTGGTTCATCTGGGACCAGGTCGCGGACACCCTGTTCAACGTAAACACGGGGGAACGTCTTTGTCCTGAGCAGTTCGATCAGCGCGTTGACAAATACTGCCCACTGTCGGGCTTCGGCATGACAGAATTCCTCATTGCGGAAGACCTGATCTATCGGGTCGAGGCCATCGAGCGCGACCCAACCATCGCGAAGCAGTTTTTCATCCGCGATGATCTGCTCGTGTTCAACTACGCCTGAGCCTTCTGCCTCAGGGCGGGCCACCGCCCACCGATCACGTTCTGTCTCTGCTGCTCTCCCGGGAGCGGCGCCGGAGACGCACACCTAACACTGGGAAATACACCGTGAACATTCCTACCCTGAATTCTGATGGCCGTGTCGATCGGCCTCCCCACCTATTCGTCAATGCCATCGAGACTTCGCTCGAGCGTCGCGTTGCAGATATGAGGGTCGACGCCTCGCAACTGAGTATCCTCACCAGCGCTTCCACGCTGGCGGCCGAAGTCTTCGCCGCCGGCATCGAATGGGAGCCGGTCTCCCGTCGCTTCAGTCAGGCTGCCGTGGACCATGGCATCCCCGCGGAGGTCATTGGCCGACACCTTGCCCTCGCCGAGGAGTACGCCAGCTTCCGACTAACCTGGTGGATTGAGATGTGTCGGGAATGGATACGGGTTGTGGAAGGCGGCTTCTTTTATAACCTCGCGACCCGCCGCGCGGTGGACGCCAATGACTTCATCTTGCTTTTTCGAGACATTGCAGAGTCGGAACGAGCAGCGGCAATTTTCCTACTTCACTTGGTATACGTCGAACAATTGATCTTCGACGCCAGCCTGGCTCGCGGTTTCCACGAAGTGGATGGAATGCTCGCATTTAACGAACTTAGCTGAGCCCCAACGCCAACTCGATCGTCGCCATCGGCTGCCGCTATCCGAGCGGCTCCATTGGCGCACGCCAACAAAGGAAATACACCGTGAACATTCCTACTTTGACCCACAATGGCAGGGTCCATCTCGACCATGCTCACTTCAACGACGCCATCGAATTTACCCTCGACCACTGGAGCTACGAAATCCAAGGCGGGTGCCACGCCTGGAACTTTCTCCCCGGGGCGGCCGCAATTGCAGCCGAGGTCTTCGCCAGCGGTGCTGAATGGGAGCCGATTGCCCGGAGGTACGCTGAAGCCGCCCGCAAAACCGACATGCCGCCTGCCAAGATTCACCGCCTCCTTGCTCTTGCCTGGGAGTGGGCGGGCTACAGTCGAGGTTGCTGGATCGAGATGTGCCACGAGTGGATCTACGTCGAGGGTCACGACAGCTACTTCCACCTTACTTCGGGTCGGAGCGTGGATCGGGAGGACTTCCTCGACCTCTTCGACAACGTCCTCACCGATCCTAGCGGCGACCTCAAGAGAGCCTTCAATCAATACCCGGCTCGGGTTGACCGCGTCGTGCGAGATCCAGCCACTGTTCGAGGATTCTACGAGCTCGAGGGTGCGCTCGTCTTCAACGCAGCCTGATCTTCCATCCGGAAGTCCACGAAACCTGAAGGGGGGCCTTCATGTTCTAAGGAAAATAAAGTGACTGACCGCATCTTTGAGCAGTTTGCCCCCCAGTATTGGAACTCGGGCCTACCTGTGATCCCCCTACGCCAGCGCAACAAGATGCCAGATATTTCGGGTTGGTCGACTTTCGGCACCCGGATGCCCGACCAGCTGGAGATGAACCACTGGATGGAGTCGTTCCCCTACGGCAACATCGGCCTTCCTCTGGGTTCGGCCTCGGGTATGGCGATCATTGACGTCGATACTGAAGACGAGATGCTGATCGCCGCGATCCGCGAGATCTGCGGTCCCAGCCCGTGGGTGCGCGTCGGAAAGAAAGGGATGGCCCTTGCCTATCGCTTCGAAAACCAACGCAACTTCAAGCTTCGTGCTGCGGACGGCGGGATGCTGTGCGAGTTCCTCGGCCAGGGGAACCAATGTGTAGTCCCCCCTTCGATCCACCCCGACACTGGCCGCCCCTACACCTCGAACACCAATCTGTGGGAAGTGATGGATGAGCTGACCTGTCTGGGCGAGGACATCGAAGACAAGCTGCGGGCGCTGCTCGGCGCGAAGGGCTTCGAGATCGGTAGTGGTGGACGTTCCTCGCCACTCGACGTGATCCCTTCGGGGGAGCGCGACGTGATGATGGTCCGCCACGCCGGGTATCTGGCGCGGGTAGTTCTCGGCATCGACCGCTCGGCCGTCTTCTCGCTCTTCGACGCCATCCAGCAGATGTACCACTGGGTCGAGGCTTTCACCGCCAAGGTCTCGGGCGACGCGATGGACCCCCAGAAGGGTGTCGCCAAGCTGCTCGAGTTCCTGATCAAGGATCTCGAGAAGGGTCGCACAATGCCTCCGGGCTGGGATGCTGGGCTTCCCGACGACTGGCGCGAGCACGCAGAGGTCGTTAAGATCGCGGCCGCCAATATTGACCAAAGCTGGACATATGAACGAGCCAAAGCGTGGTTTGACGGCCGTATTGCAGAAAATCCCCTAAGCGATGACTGGCTCGCAACTTCAATCGACCTTCTTTTCACGGAAATCGCCAAGGACGATCATTTTTCCGACCCACACCGTGACGCACTAATCGCTCACATCCGGCGACATTCAAAAACTCTGGGATATGGCAAACGAGACCTCACAACCTTGCTCAATGCGAAGCGGAGCCAGTCAGAAGGCTTGGACGTCGACAACCATGCTGAGATTGCCGCTCATGTCCTGTCGTACCTCGAGCACTCCGGCGAGATCCGCTACGATCAAGGCTACTTCTGGCAGTGGAACGGGGCGTGCTTCGCCAGGCTCGACGAAGACCTGATTTATCTGCACGTAGCGAAAAACGTCACGCACTCAGCGCTTGTCCGGCGCAACAGCGACTACAACGCTATCGTCCAGGTTTTGGAGCGCATGTGCAAAAAGAAGCTGGTTCAATGCCATGATCGGGGGCTGAATTTCGCGAACGGCTACGTCGGGGAGGACCTGTCGATAGTCAGCCACGACCCCAAGTTCGGGGCAACCTTCACTCTGCCGTTCGAATACGACCGCTATAGCGCGACCCGCTGTAACCGGTGGCTTGAGTTTCTCGCTTCCTGTTGGGGCGGTGAACCCGACTTTAAGCAGCGTGTGATGGCCCTCCAAGAGATGTTTGCGGCGACTCTGTTCGGCATAGCGCCGTCATATCAGCGCGCGTTCCTGCTGTTTGGGCGGGCAGGGACAGGGAAGACCGTCATGCTAAGGGTGCTGCGAGCGTTGCTGCCACCCGATGCAGTGGCGCAATTGGGTCCACAGACTTGGAGTGAGCGTTTCACACTGACCGACCTGATCGGCAAGACTGCCAACATCGTCGGCGAGTTGCCGGAGAATGGGATGATCACCGGCAGCAGTTTCAAGGAGGTGGTTGAGGGAGCCCCGCAGCGGTGCGAATTCAAAGGCAAGGACCCCTTCGGCTTCACACCGATTTGTGCGCATTGGTTCGCCTCGAACTACCTGCCGGTCTCGCGAGACAGCTCGCGCGGATTCATTCGGCGTTGGTTGATCCTCGACTTTAACCACCCGGTGGCTGAAAAAGATCAAGTCAAGAACCTGGCCGAGATCATCGTGGCGGAGGAACGCGAGGCGATTGCTGCGTGGGCTCTCGAGGGGGTTCGCCGGCTACTCGATCAGAACGGTTTCACCTTACCCGCCAGCCATGACAGTCGGGTGGCCCAGATGCGGCGGATCAACAACTCGGTCCAGGCTTTCCTCGAGGATAACACTGGCTTCGTGGTTGGTGAGGGTCACAGCAAATGCCGGGAGGTTTACGATGCCTACTCGTTCCACATGCGGGACGTCGGCCGTGCGATGCCCGTGGCGTTCGAACAGTTCATGCAGATGCTCGGCGACCTCAATCTCACAGTCAAGCGCGACCTGATTGGCGACTACATCGTCACGGGCTTGGTCAAATACGAGAGGAAGGCCGCGTAGGCCATGCGCCTCCTCGGCCTTCAAGATTTCCTGAGGCCGAGGTCGACCACCATAGTCAAGTCTCAAATGAGATATGTCCTAGAAATAAGGCTTTTTGAAACTCAACACATTAAATGATCTAAACCCAGGGCATGGGCGATTTGAAACTTGACTATAGCGGATAAAATTGAAGAATTTTCTTCACGAGCTTCCGACTATACCGCTACCCATCTGAAACTCACGTTCTAGACTCGAGCCCAGGAGATATGTAACCTAGCTAATAAAGAACAAGAAATGGAAACATAATTACGCCACAAAATGTGGCCTGTTCGTGCTTGACCTCAGACTCCCGGACTCGTAGCCCACTGACGGGACCTGGGCGAAGCCAAACCTCAAGCAGGTTCCAAAAGAAAGCGGATCGACGCGGTGCTACCAACACCAACGCCGATCCTAACCACAAAACCGATCGCGAAAGGATCGACTCGATGACTAACCAAGCCACTACCACTCGCCGTTCCAAATGGAATAGCGCCCTCGCCACCTACACCGATCTGAGCCAGAAGCTGGCTCAGGCCCAGGGCCCCGAAGCTGAAGCTCTCGAACGGGCCGTGGCGGCGCAACAGGACGAGCTCCTCGACCTCAGCTCCCCCACTCTCGCTGCCGTGCGGATCAAGCTCGAAGTGCTCTGGGAAGCTGAGCTCGACGGGTTCGATCAGGCCAGCGAGGAAAAGCGTCTGATCCTCGAGGATCTCTCCGACCTCGGCGCCGAGCTCGGCGAACTCCTCGTCTGACCCTTACCCTGCGACCGGCGCCGCTACGGCGGGCCGGTCCGTATGGCACCAGACATCTAGCCCTGGGCTTACATAGCACTTTCCCTAGATCAGTTTCGTAGTTCTTGCGAAAGCGGGTGCAGAAGCAATCAGGGATCATCAAGTGCACAAGTTGTCATACAGCATACGCGAAGCCGCCGAAGTATCGGGTATCGGTCGTACGACCATCTACGACTTGATCAAGGCCGAGCAACTCAGGCCGGTCAAGATCGGAACCCGGACACTCATCCGTCACAGCGATCTCGAAGCCCTGCTCGAGCGCAACTTGGCAACTTGATCATGGCGCGTACAATCAACCGGCTCAACCCGCTCAAGGTCAAGGCGCTCGATGCGCCGGGGCTGCATGCAGACGGCAACGGGCTCTACCTCTCGGTCAGTAAGACTGGCGCGAAGTCCTGGGCACTGGTCTACCGCTGGCGTAACAAGCGCGTTGAGCTGGGCCTGGGTCCGGCACGAGCTGTAACTCTGGCTCAAGCTCGGGAACGGGCCCAGGACGCGGCGTCGCTTCGCGCACAGGACATCGATCCCCGGCAGCACTGGCGCCGCGTCGAGCAGGGAGCGCCGACTTTCGGAAAGGTCGCCCTCGAACTGATCGAAAGCCGTGATGAAGGCTGGAAGAACACCAAGCACCGCCAGCAGTGGCGCAACACCCTCAAGACCTACGCTGCACCGATCTGGGAGCGACCGATTGACGCGGTAGCGGTCGACGACCTGGTGGCAATCCTGAGCCCGATCTGGAGGACCAAGCCTGAAACGGCAAGTCGGGTTCGGGGGAGGATCGAGGCTGTGCTCGACGCAGCCAAGGTCCGCGGCTTGCGCACCGGCGAGAACCCAGCCGCGTGGCGCGGCAACCTCGCGTTGCTCATGCCGAAGCCGCGCAAGGGTCCTAAAAAGCATCACGACGCGATGGCGTTTGAGGACGTGCCAGCGTTCGTCGCGCGATTGCGCAAGCTGCCCGGCACGTCGTCGTTGGCGCTCGAGCTGCTGATCCTAACCGCGGCGCGTACCTCCGAAATTCTCGAGGCGCGGTGGGAGGAGTTCGATCTCGACCGCGCCATCTGGATCGTGCCTGCCGAGCGGATGAAAGCGGGCAAGGAGCATCGCGTTCCGCTCAGCAAGCCCGCGGTCGATCTGCTGAACAGCCTGACGCGGACAGGGCCGCTGGTATTCCCCGGCGCCGACCCCGAAAGGCCGATGTCCAACATGGCGATGGCCATGCTGCTGCGCCGGATGAAGTGCCTTGGAGTTACCGTCCACGGCTTCCGCTCGTCGTTCCGCGACTGGGCCGGCGAGACCACCACTTACCCGCGCGAGATCGCGGAGCAGGCTCTGGCTCACCAGGTCGGCAACGAAGTCGAGCGGGCTTACCGCCGAGGTGACGCGCTCGAGCAGCGGCGCGCACTCATGGCTGAATGGTCCTCATTCCTTCTTCAGATCAGCTAATCAGGAGTGCCGAAGTGCACGAGTACTTTCACAAAATGGTCGGTATGCGGCCCTTGGTTTCCCCATGGCGGAGGGCGACGACCCAGCTCGGGGATCGAGCTCACAGGTTCCAAGTCCAACGAGCAGTTCACAATCTAATTTCATGTGGGAAAATGGTCGCGAAGTGGGAGTCGGACCCCGCCATAGGTCAACGTCGACTGAGTTATCACTTGGCCGACGAATCTGGTCTTTCTTAAAGTTGCGCGCGCCTGCTTTCCGCTTTGCCAGAGTGCTCCTCACGGAAGCGCTCGCTCAGCATGGCCCTAGTGTCCTTTCCTCCAAAAGGAACGGTGACGGCACGGCCGACTTTGGCGGCTTTGACGCCGACACCCAAGAACGGTTCTATGAGCTTGAGTTTGGGAAAAACCAACGATTTGGACCCCGGTCGGGCTATTGCTTCCTCAGCTGCGTGAGGTCGGATTTCTTGATGCGGCTAGGTGTCCGGTTCCGGGCGCCCGACTGTTCAACGACGGTGACTGGGTCTCCTATTTAGGTTCATGGGTGGGCGGGCAGCTCGCTCATTGGGAGTTTGAGGCGATGATACACTTCGCATACCACGCACCATATGGGCTAGTTCGGTGGCTGCGGGCCTTCCGGCACTAGGAAGATGCCAACGATCAGGAACAGGATGGCTAGGCCAAAAAGCGATCCGTCACCGGTGGCGGCAAACCGATCGACCAGAAGGCAGATGACGCAACCGCCGATCAAAATCTGGGTGTATAACTGGTAATTGTTGCCGTCCCACTGGCTCACTCTGACTTGCCCGGCGCTGGCTTGTCGAGCGGGACGACACGCCTGAAGGCGCGGTCAAAAGCATCGGGCGCATCGACCGCTTCGACTTCGCGAGCCATGTCCTTGAAGCGCTTGTGGCGCTCGGCGTCGGTCAGGGGCGGTTTCTTAGGGTTAGCCATCGCGCATCTTTTCCAGCAAGCCTGGAGTCGGCTTCTCGTGCGTCGGCCTGCAGATTTTGAGTTGGTTGCCGTCGTCGAGCGTGAGCCGCATATCTAAGTCGAGTAGATCGGTGTCGAACGAGTGCAGCACCGGGACACTGTGAACGAGCGCCGATGCAAGGTGCACCGCGTCGGGCGGCTTGACCCCGAATAGTCCTGCCAACTGCAAGTTCTGCGCGCGCTGTCCGATAGCCTTATCGACCGGCACAAGCAGGATGTAAGACTGGTCAAAGAACGCGGGCAGGTTGATCGCGGGCGATGTTGGATCGGGCGCGCGTTTGCAGACTTCGGCCAGCGTGAACGCCGATGTGACGATCTCGATCTCCCCGGCCTCCGCAGCCTTCAGCGTCTCACGGCACATATCAAAGCGCGCGTCCGTGAAGTTCTTGCCCGGCCCCGGCATTTCCTTGTTGATGTAGGATATCCACGCGCAAGCGTCCCAGTAGATGCGGGGCGGATGCTTAATCACGGCGTTGTTCTGCCAAAAATTCTTCGACCGACAAGCCGCCCGTGAAGTTGGGGTCAACGATTTCGTCGATCCCCGGTAGATGGCTCCGGTCGAGAACTTCGATTCCCGTCGCGGTCATGCTGTCGATAATACCAAGGCTCTTGTAGCTGATCGTGCCGTAAACACGCACGCGCACCCCATGCCAAACATCGGACAGGCGCATTTCCTCTAGCTGCTTGAACGCCTCTCCGGTCGCAACGGCCTTGATCTCCGCGCCATTGGTCCGCGCCCAAAAGCGCAGGACCGCCCGGCTAAATCCGTCCAGCTCGGCCTTCGACACAAACCCTTCGATACTGCCAAGCTCGCGGTAGGGTTTCGGCGCGGCGGCCTTCTGAGCCGCAAAGGTTCGCTCCGCGCCGCCCGCCGCAACCGTGTCGATGACGATAGGCTCGGAAGCGTCAGGCGAATCGATGATCGTGTCAACAAGACCATTGCGAACGCGCGCGTGCATCTGACGCGCCTTGGTCATAATTTCGTCAGTGAAGAATGGCGGTCGAGCATCACCATTGCGGAGCGCCGCGAAGCCCGCGCGCGCGATCCGCTCTACGTTGATGGCCCGGTCATCAATGATTATCCCCGCCCTGATTGGCGTCGGGGTAAGCTCGAATGTAATCGGGTTCTGTCGCTCTGCGTCAGTCACCCGCCAAACGATCTGATTGCCGTGGTCGTCGCCAAGCGCCTTTTCGACGCCCTTCAGAATCTCAACGAAATCCGCAACCTGCCCAAGCAGGTCATCGACCGTGGGCGCGTTGTCGCCAGCATCACCGGCCCCTTTGATCGTCAGCCGAACCGGCTTCGTCATCTCACGCGCCTCCGGCGAGGATTCTACGCACCGGGAATCGGCCGGTAAAGCAGTCTTTTCCGGGGGTTTTCTTCGGTGCGGCTTGGTGCGCCATCGACTGCGGTTCCGCTTCTCTGGCTTAGGCGCAGACGGCTTGAAGGCCGTTAGCTGACTTATAGGTGAGCCGCTTGCCGATCACCCCGCGTAGCGCGATCTCGGCGCGCTCTGCATCCTCGACGCCGAGCGCCGAACGGTTGCTGTAACGGAAATCGAACTCGGCAAGGTAGCGGTGCAGATGCTGCTCGGCGCAATGCTGGTAGATGCCCCGCATCCCGCGCTTGAAGATGCTGAAATAGCCTTCGATCTGGTTGGTCGAGAAGCCGTCCTTGGCGTAGTTGCCGATGCCGTGGAACACGCGGCGATGGTCGGCAGATTCCTTACCGACTTTCCAGTAGTGGCGTGCTTCGTCGGTCACGAGGATGCTTTCACGGTCCACGTTGGCGCGCACGATGTTCGCCACTTCGTTGGCAACCATCTCGCCAGCATGGATCGAACGGGTGCGACCCGTGCGCTTGTCGAGAAGGGCGACCACCTTCATCTTGTGGCGGAAGCCGCCCCGCGCGCGCTCCACGCCGGGCTTGTTACCAATCCACGTTTCGTCGGCCATCACCACGTCGCCTTCGCCGCCGAACATATCGAGGCCGCTGTCCCGCATCGCCTCGCGGATGCGCTGGGTCAGGAACCACGCGGTTTTCATGCTGCACTGGAGCATACGCTGGATTTGGCGGGTGCTGATGCCCTTCTTGCTGGCGCAGATCAGGTGAATGACTTGCAGCCACAAATGCAGGGCCAGGTGCGAGGATTCGAAGATGGTGCCCATGCGAACGGTGAAGGGCTTACGGCACTCATTGCACTTGTAGAGGCCGAGGCGCGTCGTCTCGCCCTGCATCTTGCGGATGCGCGCGGCCTCGCAGTTGCCGCACTTCGGGCACACCGGGCCGTTCGACCAGAGCTTCGCTTCGACGTAGGCGAAAGCGCCTTCTTCGGTCTTGAACTGCGGGGCGTCGAAAACAGACTTGGCCACGGAAACTCTCCTATGGCCGCCATCCTACATGCTGCGCGTGGTATGTCAAGTGTAACATCGCCGAGTTTGAACCTAAGTGGTTCCTGAAAGTAGAGTTACCTGGTGAGCTCTGGGATCTGGCGTTGGCGCACCACTGAAGCGGTCAGGCCGCAATGCGCCCGCAAACACGCCATTCACTTCCATTCTGACCACACCAAAAGCGGCAGCCTGGTTACCTTTGCGGCGACCGCAGCCATATGGAAGCCGCCGACTGGCTGGGATCAGAAGCGGAATGAGTATAGTGTGGTCGACGTAATTCCACCATCCAGTCAAGCAAGCCCGGCCTTACCCTACGGGGTGATGCGGGTCGGCCGGTCAAGGATTTTCCGCGCTAGCGGCAGTAGGCCAAGGCTATACGGTAGTTGACCATCATAGATATGACGACTGAGGCCCGTACAAATTCAAAGTCCCCGCAGGACGCAGCGAAAGCCGATGTGGCTGGTCGATGTGTCGATTGTTTCAGGATGGCGCGCCGCAGGTCTGTAGCGGCGGCAGTAATTTTCAGCGCAAAGATGCGAACCGCCCTTGATGACCTTGCGGCCGATCTTGATCTCCGGGTGAAGTGGGTCGACGCTTCGTTTCCGGGTTCCCCCTCGCGGATTCTTGAGCGTGCAGCAGGTGCCGGGCTGACTTTTGCGGATTGCGACAGGCTCTGAATACCAGTCGTCCGTCCATTCCCAGGTGTTGCCGATCATGTCGTATAGCCCGTAGGGATTGGCGGGGAACGATCGCACCGGAGAGGTTCGTTCCCAGCCATCCAGGCATTGGTTGGCGAAGGGGAAGAGGCCCTGCCAGTAATTGGCGAGCATGGCACCGCCGGGTGCCAGTTCGTCACCCCAGGCGTAGTCCGCATCTTCGAGGCCCCCGCGTGCCGCATATTCCCACTCGGCTTCGGTCGGCAGAGCCTTTCCGGCCCATAGCGCGTACGCGGCGGCATCCTGCCATGCGACGTGGACTACCGGATGGTCGTCCAACCCGGCGAGACTGCTGTCGGGGCCGTATGGATGGCGCCAGTCCGCACCGAATTCGAAGCGCCACCAGCGATGGATCTCGTCAATGGGCACGGGCCCCGCAGTCTTGTGGAAGACCAGCGATCCGGCGCGCGCCATCTCCGGTATCATGCCCGGGTAGTCTTTCCCGTCAGGCGCAGTCTCGGCCAAGGTCACATGGCCCGTGGCGTTGACGAACCTTGCGAACTCGGCATTCGTTACGGGGCAGGCATCGATCCGGAACGGGTCGACGCTCACCCGGCGGCGCGGAGCTTCCTCGGGATAGAAGTGGTCGGACCCCATCAGGAACGTGCCGCCGGGCAACGCAATCACCTCGCCACCATCCGCGATGTGCGAACCGCCAGGCAGCGTCACACGGTCACCCGGCATTCTTCCAAGCCTTGGATCGCCGTGCGGTAGAAGAACACGTCCCCTGCCGCCGTCTCCTTGGCCAGAGAGACAGAATTGAGGCCATCATGGGCACTCGTGACCGCCAGCACGTCGAGTTCCTGCCCACCGAGCGCAACGCATGTCGGCTGCGTGACGGGCACCGGAAGCTGGTCGAGCAGCGTGCCGTCTGCGGCAAAGACCGCCACCCGAGCACCACCCCACATTGCCACCCAAATCCGCCCTTGTGCATCGACTGTTGCGCCGTCTGGCGTGGATGGCGCGTGCGCTCTGGATAGTTCGCATCGCCAATCACACTGAGTCCCATAGTCGTATGCGTTGAGCGCTCCGACCGTGCTGTCCGCGTGATACATAATTGATCCGTCGGGCGACCAGCAAAGGGAGTTGGTGATACCGATACCGGAAAGGAGCTCGGTCACGCGACCAGATGTCTCGAGGCGAAAGAGGGCGCCGGCCGTTGGGCTTCCCGCCGCCACCGGGTCCTCGACCATCGTCCCGGCAACGAACCGGCCGGCCCGGTCGACCCTGCCATCGTTGAAGCGCACGCCAGGCGGCAACACCGGGCGGCAGATCCATTCGCACGTTTCGCGCTCGAAGTCGTACGAGGCAAAACCAGCCTCGAAGGCGGCTAGAATCAGGTTGGGTAGTCGTGTCAACCCGAAAGAACCGAGCCTGTGCGGCAAAGAGAACTGTTCCAACCTCATTGTCGGCCACTGCAGCCGATAGAACTTTCGCTTGTGAATGTCGGTCCAGAGGAAGGATTCCGAGAGTGAATCCCACACGATTCCCTCGCCCAACCGGTTGCCGACGGAAACTTGGCCTGCGGGTTCGAGACACAATGGATCGCTTGTCACGAAAGATCTTGCCGGGATTCGTCAGATTGCTGGATCTGGGACGGGGTCTGAGTTTCCGATCAAAGTAAGCACGTCGGAAATTAGGTGGCGCATGGCGGCGCGCGCCCGATGGGGATCGCCTGCGCTAATCGCCTGGAACACCGCGGCGTGATCAGGAACGCTGGCAGTTCGGCCCACGACCCGGTTGGTAAAGCGAATCGAGGTGCGCAGCGCGGCGCCAACCACATCGCGGAATTGCGCGAAGAACGCATTGTTCGACGCCTGGAGGATTGCCACATGAAATGCGATGTCGCTTTCAAGTGGGTCGTCGTCGCCAGCTTCGGCCGCGATCATCCGGTCTAAGCCTTTGCGGATCTTGGCCTTGTCGCTGTCTCCGGCAACCGTTGCGGCCAGTGCTGCGGCCTCCGGCTCAATCGCAATCCTGAGCTGGTTGAATTCGCGTAAGAGGTCGATCGAAAAGCGGCGATCGAGCAGCCAGCTCAGGACATCAGGATCAAACAAGTTCCATGAACTGATGGGTTGCACGATCGTGCCTTGGCGAGGACGCGCACTCAGTAAGCCCTTGGCGGTAAGCATCTTGACCGCCTCACGCGTAACCGACCGGCTGACGCCCTGTTGCTTGGCAAGTTCGGCTTCGGTCGGAAACGGAGCGTTGTCGTAAGCACCGGTGACGATGGCCCTGCCTAGCGCATCGAGCATCCCATAAGTGAGATTGCGGCCTAGTTGGTGCCGCGGTTGTCCTGCGCCGATCATGAAAATGCTCTGAAATCCTCGAAATCGGCAACCGCTGTCATCCTGCTGATCCTGCCAGAACAATCAACTCATTTATCTTAGAAATGGAAGGGAGGAGCTTTGTTGCGGTCACCGACAAGCATTGCGTCAGCGACCAGGACCAGCGGTCGCAGATCGACCTCGCTCGTTCCGCCGAGGACCATCCTCGCGAAACGCCTATAAAGCCGGCGATATTCGCGATCTTCGCCACAATCGACCTCCGCCTCGGCGATCGTCAGGCGTGAGCCACCCCGGTCAAGTCTCAATGAACCCTGATCTGTGTGGATATCGATCGTCCAATGGGGGACGCCCTCGTAGAGAAAATCAAACTGACCGGCCATCGGCACATCAAAGTCATGGATCATTTCGATCCGCGCGCGGATTGGGCCGTGCAGATTTTCAGGCACCTCGAGGTCTGCTGAACGCAAAGTAAGCGCGCCGGGCAAGATCTCGGTCAGGATCGACAACGCATTGATACCCGGATCGAAGACTCCCATGCCGCCGGGGGCGAAAATCCAGTTCTGACCCGGGTGCCACACCCGAACATCCTCGCGCCAGGCAATCTGTCCGCCCGTAATCCGCTTGTCCGCCAGCCAAGCTCGCGCGCCGGCAACCCCGGCGGCCTCCCGCGAATGCCACGTCGCGAACAACGTCAACGCCTTCTGCCTGGCCAAGGCTTCCAAGGCATGGGCTTCGCCGAGCGATGCGCAGGGTGGCTTTTCCAGCATGACATGCTTCCCCGCCAACAACGCTTCGCGGGCGAGATCCGCGCGACCAACTGGTGGTGAAGCAAGCGAAATCGCGGTGACCTCGGGGGTGCCCGCAAGAAGCTCGGTCAGCGAAGAGTAGATCACGTCCTGCTGATCGGCCGCGTCCCGGCTTGCCATGGCAACCAGTCTGAAGGAGCGTTCCTGGGCAATGGCCGGAAGATGTTGATCGCGCGCAATCTTGCCCACGCCAATCAGGCCGAGGGCGATTGGCGCGGGAGTTCTTGGCCCGTCCACCATGTCACCAAAACGTAGCATAGAGGGCAACGAGGATCAGCAGAACCGCGACGCCCCCCACGTTGAAAGCCCGGCGGGTAACAAAGCTCACCCCAACGGCTTCGATCGTGTCTCGCTGTGCGGACGGCGCCGTGAGAAGCGAAGCCACCACCGCCAAGCCGAACGAGAGGAGGAATACGATGCCCATCCTGTCAAGAAACGGCACACCCGACAGCCATACCTTGAACAGCCAGGACAAGGCGACGGAAGCAATCGCGCCGGCAATCGCGCCCGTTTCGTTGGCTCGCTTCCAGAACAGGCCCAAAAGGAAGATCACGGTAATCCCGGGGGTGAAAAAGCCGGTAAACTCCTGGATGAACTGAAACGCCTGTTCGCTTGATCCCAGCAGCGGCCGTGCGGTGAAGATCGCGATGAGGATGGCGCTTGTCGCGGCAATCCGTCCAACCATAACGAGGTGGCGTTCGTTGGCGCCATGACCGACGGTTTGATCTTCCGCGTGAGTCTTCAATTTGCGCGCCTTCGCATAAACGTCGAGCGTGAAGATCGTTGCGATCGAGTTGATCTTCGACGCGGTCGAAGCGATTATCGCGGCAATGAGCGCGGCGAAAACAAGGCCGAGGAGACCCGGGGGCAGCAGCCGCATCATCGTTGGATAGGCCTCGTCGGGCTTAGCCAGGTCAGGTGCAAGAATGACCGCGGCGATCCCCGGAAGCACGATGATGATCGGCATCAACAGTTTCAGGAACGCTGCGAACAGGATGCCGCGCTGCGCCTCATCCAAGGATTTGGCCGCGAGCGCTCGCTGGATGATATACTGGTTGAACCCCCAGTAACTCAGGTTTGCGATCCACATGCCGCCCATCAGGACCGAAAGCCCCGGCAGGTCCATATAGTGAGGATTGCCAGGCTCGAGAATCATGTGAAAGTGATCGGGGGCTGCGGAAGTCAGGCGAACCCAGCCGGCTACTATGCCGGCGCCTTCGCCCAGTTCGGAAAGGGTGAGCCCGGCGATAATCAGCCCGCCGAGCACGAGCAGCGTAACCTGCACGATGTCCGTCAGTGCGACCGCCTTTAGCCCACCACGTATTTGATAGAGCAGAGCGAACGACCCGAGGATGACGAGGGCGAAATCCTGATCGACTCCGGCCACCTTCGTGACCGCGATCGAGCCCAACCAGATAATCGATGTCAGATTCACGAAGACGTAAAGTGCCAGCCAAAAGACGGCCATGAGCGTCCGGATCGAAGGGCCATAACGCCGCTCGAGAAACTGCGGCATCGTGTAGATCTCATTGCGGAGGAAAATCGGGAGGAAGAATTTTCCGACGATCAGCAAGGTCGCCGCGGCCATCCATTCATAGGACGCAATGGCAAGTCCGATCGCGTAGCCCGACCCCGACATTCCCACGATCTGTTCGGCTGAGATGTTCGCGGCAATCAGCGACGCACCGATCGCCCACCAAGGCAGATTGCGCGAAGCGAGGAAGTAGTCGGTGGTGTTTTTCGGGCCCGCTCCCAGCTTGTCGCGGCTAACCCATTGCGCGAGGCCGAAAATGAAGATCGCGTAAGCGGCGATGACCGCGACGTCGATGGGTTGAAGTGGCATCCTAGGTCCTCCCCCTGCCGATCGGACGACGTCGGCATCTCTGCTCTTGAAGCATATTTATATTATTATTAGAAGGGAAAAGTACGATACCCCGTTGGCATGATTCGAGCGGGAAATATTCTGGGAGGCGGGCACGATGATCGTGGGCGACTGGGGAACGACGCGCCTGCGAATGTTCCGATCGGCGAGGGCGGACGCCGACAAGCTGGTCGGTCCGGGAATCGGGCAGTTGCGCGCCTCGCCCTCCCAGACGTTGGCGGCCATGCTTGAGCCGTGGACCGAACCAGCCCTAGAGAGCGGTGTCTTGCTGTGTGGGATGGCCGGCTCGCGCAACGGTCTGATCGACTTGGGCTACGTCGAGTGTCCCGTCGGCTTCGACGATTGGAGCGCCCAGGTCGGGATCGTCGAGGGATTTGCCTATCCGGTTCGCGTGGCGACGGGGTTGAAGGGGGCGAATTTTGCTTACCTGCCTGACGTCATGCGCGGGGAGGAAACTCAGGTGTTCGGGGCGATGGTCATCGAGCCCAGGCTTGCCTGCGGCGAACATGTGATGGTGTTGCCCGGGACGCACAGCAAGTGGGTCGTCACCGCTGGCGGGACGATACGCAGCTTTCACACCTTCCCGACGGGCGAGCTGTTCGCGCTGCTGCGCGACCATTCCACCCTGGTCCGTGCCGGCGCGGATCCAGGCGATGTCGATGCCGGGTTCGAAGCCGGGGTGACCCAGGGACTGCGCCATTCGCTGGCAGGACTCTTCGCCGCCCGCGCAGCCCAGCTGGTCGACGGTCGCACCCACGGGTGGGGCCTCGGCTTCCTGTCCGGATTGCTGATCGGCGGCGAGCTTGGCGAGGCGCGCGCGCTGATCGGAGAAGCCGCAACGACCTTGACGGTGATCGGCGACCCTTCGCTGTCGGCATTGTACCTTCAGGCCGGCAAGCAACTGGGCCTCACCATGACCCTTTACGATGGCGACGCCTGTGTGATCGCGGGCCTGGGTCGGCTCGCCAAAATTTGCGAGGAACAAGCGAAATGACGATCACGGACCTGCTGAATGGCGGAGCTCCGCCTCTGGTCGCTATTTTGCGAGGCGTGACTCCGAACACGGCAGCCACTGTTGGAGAGGCACTCGTCGAGGCCGGTATCAGGATCATCGAGGTCCCGTTGAATTCGCCCGACCCGCTTCTGTCGATCTCCCGGTTGGTGGAGGCCGTCGGGGATCGAGCCGTATGCGGCGCTGGCACAGTCCTGGACATTGCCGCAGTCGAACACGTCGCCCAAGCGGGCGGCAAGCTCGTCGTCTCCCCGAATACCAATCCTGCGGTGATTGCCCAGGCGATCGAATGCGGCATGGAAGCGATGCCCGGCATCGCTACGCCAACCGACGCATTCAGCGCGGTTGCGGCTGGCGCGCGCCGTCTCAAGCTGTTTCCCGCAGCACCGCTGGGACCCGGCTATCTCAAAGCGCTTGGTGAAGTGCTTCCTGCGGGGACCAGCGTCTGGGCGGTGGGCGGCACCGACGCCAGTTCGCTCCATTCGTGGCTGGAAGCCGGCGCCGAGGGAATCGGTGTCGGCGGCGCCCTGTTCCGTCCGAGCATGTCTATCGAGGAAATCGCGAGGAATGCCGAGGGGCTGGTCGAAGCGTGGATGGACATAACGCCCGCTGGAGTCCCCAAGAGCGAGGCGGTTGTGCGATGAGCAAGAGCAGCCCCATCGATAACGGCGCGGTCGAAGCTCCCCGGTTGCGGTCGCGGTCCTGGTTCGACAACCCCGCCAACCCCGACATGACCGCGCTGTATCTCGAGCGTTATCTCAACTTCGGGCTCAGCCGTGACGAGCTGCAATCGTCCCGTCCGATTATCGGCATCGCGCAGACCGGAAGTGATCTCAGTCCGTGCAATCGCCATCACCTCGTTCTTGCCGAGCGCATCCGTGAAGGCATTCGCGAGGCCGGTGGCATCGCCATCGAATTCCCGGTTCACCCCATTCAGGAGACGGGCAAGAGACCGACCGCGGGTCTCGATCGCAACCTTGCGTACCTTGGACTCGTCGAACTGCTTTACGGCTACCCGCTCGACGGCGTGGTCCTTACGATCGGCTGCGACAAGACCACCCCAGCCTTGCTTATGGCGGCGGCGACGGTCGACATTCCGGCGATTGCGCTTTCGGTCGGGCCCATGCTGAACGGCCGCCAGGGCAATCGGCGCGTGGGATCCGGAACGATCATCTGGGAGGCCCGCAAGAAGCTGGCAGCCGGTGAAATCGACTACGAAGGATTCGTCGACATGGTGGCTGCCTCGGCCCCCTCGACCGGCTACTGCAACACGATGGGCACCGCCACCACGATGAATTCGTTGTGCGAGGCTCTGGGAATGCAGTTGCCTGGGTCGGCTGCCATTCCTGCGCCTTACCGGCAGCGCCAGGAAATGGCCTATCGTACCGGCAAGCGCATTGTCGACATGGTGCGCGAAGACCTGCGTCCATCGGCGATCCTGACGCGCGACGCCTTCCTCAACGCGATCGTGGTGAATTCGGCGATCGGCGGATCCACCAACGCTCCGGTCCATCTCGCGGCGATCGCCAGGCATGCGGGTGTAGAGCTCGATCTCAGCGACTGGCAGCGGGTCGGCCATGATGTGCCGCTACTCGTCAATCTCCAGCCAGCCGGCGAGTATCTCGGCGAGGACTACTATCACGCGGGCGGCGTTCCCGCCGTGGTCGGCCAACTCATCGACGTAGGGATGATCCGCGAAGAGGCGCTGACCGTTACCGGGCGCAGCATCGGCGACAACTATCGCGGAACGACGACCGCGCTGCCCGAGGTCATCCGTCATTTCCACGACCCCCTGCGCCAGCAGGCGGGGTTCATCGTGCTGAACGGCAATTTCTTCTCGAGCGCGATCATGAAGACCAGCGTCATTTCCGAGGAGTTCCGCAAGCGATACCTTTCGGATCCCGACCATCCGGAAGTCTTCGAAGGACGCGCGATCGTGTTCGATGGCAGCGAGGATTACCATCATCGGATCGACGATCCCGTTTTGGCAGTGCAACCTTCAGACATCTTGGTCATCCGGGGCTGCGGACCGGTCGGCTTTCCGGGCGCGGCAGAGGTCGTCAACATGCGCCCACCCGACTACCTCATCCGTGAGGGCGTCATGCAAATGGCCTGCCTCGGAGACGGCAGACAGTCAGGGACCAGCGCCTCGCCTTCGATCCTTCACGTCACTCCCGAGGCAGCTAGTGGCGGCGGCATTGCGCTTCTCGAAACGTATGACCGGATGCGGATCGACCTTAGACAGCGACGCGTCGATGTCTTGATCGACCAGGCCGAAATGGAACGGCGGCGGGAGCAACTGACCGCGGCCGGGGGGTATCGCTACCCAGCCTCCCAAACGCCTTGGCAGGAACTGCAACGGCAGCGGGTCGGCGGGCTTGCCGAGGGGGCAGTGCTCGAAGGCGCCGAACTCTACCAGCGTATCGACAGAACCTTCGGCATACCGCGCGACAGCCACTGAGTGTTGTCCGAGGCCGCCGGACTGATCGCCGGTCAAGGCTCGTCTGATCTTCAAAAGCATCGTTGACAGCCTCGCCGAACTAGCTCATATCTTATTTATCGTATCATTAAGATATGAGTCGGGTTGGGGAGAGGATAATGCGTCAGGTTCTGGGGCAATCGGCGTGCACATGGGCTTTGGCGATCGCCTGCTTGAGCGCGTCCAGCGGGACAGCTTGGGCCCAGACGGCGGACAAGCCGGCGGCTACGCCCGATGAACCCAAGCCTAGTGAAAACGTGATCGTCGTTTCCGGCGTACGCCAGAGCATCGAGAGCGCGATCGACGACAAGCGGCGGTCGACCGAAATCAAGGATTCGATCACCGCCGAGGATATCGGGCAGCTCGCCAACGACAATATCTCCGAAGCACTCCAACGCATCGCCGGGGTGCAGGTCAACCGCAGCGACGACGGCGAAGGCCGGGGTGTCCAGATCCGCGGCCTTTCGGAAAACAACGTCCAGCTCAACGGCGAGACGATCTCGGGCACCGCTGCCGAGCGCGGCGTGAACTTCCAGGATCTGGGCGCCGAGCTGTTTTCGGGGGTCGAAATCCTCAAATCGCCGACCGCGGATGCGATCGAAGGCTCACTGGGCGGCACCATCAACCTGAAGACCCGCGCACCGCTCGACGGCAAGAAGGACTTCGTCTTCAACGCCACTGCCACGCAGAAGCATGCCGAGATCGGAAGGCTCTGGAACCAGGACGCGTCGGTGCTGGCGATCAAGCAATTTCGCGACACGCCGATCGGCGACATCGGTGTGCTTGTCAATTTCGGCTACAAGGAAACCGCGAGCGTCGCCGAGGTCTATGGCGGCGGCGATTTCGAGGAAGCTCCGGCGATCTGGATTCGCAAGACCGGGGCGGATGTTCCGCAGAACAATCCGACTTCGACCAACGCCAATTTCAACTTCTTCTTTCAGCCCACGATTTCCGGGCAGGCCAACCCCTATCGCTATGATCTCGCCGAGGATCCGAACAAGGACGGCGTGAGCGATTCCAATGACATCTACTATATTCCCGGCCAGTTCGGGTTTTTCGAACGCACTCGTGACGATACAAAGAAGTCGTTCAACGGTTCGCTCGAATGGAAGCCGGCGAACAACCTCAGGATCCGCTTCGACACGGTCTTGACCGATATCGAGGAAAATCTGACCGGGGCGAACTACTCGATCAACTTCAACGTGCCGCGTGCGGGCCCGCTGATCGGCGGCCCGGGCAACGTCTATACCAAGCTCGAGGATACGCCGGCGCTTGGCTCGGTGTACTACCTGCAATCCGGTCGCATAGCTTCGGCGACCAACCGCGTCGGCGCCGCGCCGTCGGTGAACACGGTCAATCGTAAGTCTCAGCAATATTCGCTCGAGGCGACCTGGGACGTCACCTCTTCGCTGACCTTTTACGCCAAGGGTTCGACTTCACGTGGCAAGGCGAACACCGACATCCAGGCGCAGCTCAGCACCGGCATCGAACAGCAAGGCGGCGCCAACACGACGTTCAACGCGCAGGACTTCTACAACTTCGTCGATTTCGACCAGTCACAGGGAAAAATCCCGAATGTCACTTTCTACGAGGATCCGTTTCCCTCGCCCGCATACGGGGTTAACGCCGTGGTCGCGCCGACCGCCCTCAAGGCCCTCAACCCCGCCGACATCAACTACGTACGCCAGCGTTATTTCCAATATCAGCGCAATGCGTCCGACACCAAAAACCGCGACGATTCGGTGCGCTTCGATCTCACTTGGGATCCAGGCTCGAGCTTCTTCAAGGCATTCAAGCTCGGCGGGCGCTGGGCCGAGCGAAGCTTCCAGCGCGCGGTCTATCAGAACCCCAACCAGAACGCGGGCGTCTTCACCGCCTTCGACGGGGTGCGCGCGCCGGCCCAGTTGGTCAATATCCAGCGCATCCCGGTGAATCCCGCGTCGACCACAGACGCCGGCGCCGCGGCGACTTCCGTCTTTCTTCAGCCGTGCATCAACTCGGCCGGGCGCGCCGGCCTGCTGGCTCAGTTCGACAGCAATCTTCCCCGCGTATTCGGATCGACCGCCGGCTGCGATCTGAAGGCGGTGGAGGCCTACTTCAACCTGATCGACATCCGGGCGGTCAACCCGGCGACAGGCGCCGGCTATTACGAGCAGGTCGCACAGCGCTTCGATGTGAGCGAAGAGACGCTTGCCGCCTATCTTCGGGCCGATTTCAGCACCACGTTTAGCGGCATCGATCTGTTCGGCAACGTCGGCGTCCGTTACGTCAAGACCAAGACCACCTCTGGCGGGTACATTCCCAGTGCGACCACGACGGGCGCATTCGACACGGTGAAGCTGCCGGGCAAGTACGATGACTGGCTTCCCTCAGCCAATCTCAACTTCGCGCTCACCCGGGACATCATCCTTCGTGCTGCCTATACCCGTTCGCTGGGCAGGCCCGGCCTGTCGATCATTTCGCCGGGACTCTCCATCACCCGCAGCGACGTCGATCCCAACTTCGACGGCTTCGGCACCGCGGGCAATCCCGATCTCGAGCCGGTCCATTCGAACAATTTCGATGCTTCGCTCGAATGGTACTACGACAAGGGCAGCTTCGTTTCCGTCGCGGCGTTCATGAAGAACATCGATCCGACCATCTTCCTCGGGTCGGCCCAGGTGCCGCTACAGATCGGCAACGAGGTCTTCGCGGTACGCACCTATGACAACTTCGGCGGCACCAAGATCAAGGGCATCGAGCTGGGGATGGCGCACGCCTTCAACTACCTGCCGGGATTCCTGTCACACCTGGGGGTGACCGCCAACTACACGATCGTCGATGAATCCAGCGACCTCGTGGACCAGGAAGGCGATCCGGTCAGCCGGCGCGACTTGTCGACCAAGGCGGCCAATCTTGGCGCCTACTACGACGACGGCAAGTTCAGCGCACGCCTCGCCTACAACTGGCGGAGCGACTTCACTCGGCGGGAAAATGTCGCGCTCGGCTTTGCCCGGCCCGAGACGCTGCCGGAAACTGAGGCGGCGCGGGACCAGCTTGACCTGGCATTGCGCTACAAGGTGAACAAGAACATCCGCTTCACCTTCAACGCGATCAATCTGACCAACACCGGCACGTTTCGCTATATCAAGTATCCGCAACTAGTGAACTATCTCGCCTACGCCGGCCGCAAATACAATTTCGGCGTCTCGGTCAGCTTTTGAACGATTGCGCGGGGCGTGGCTTTTCCTAGCCGCGCCCCGCAACAACCTGCGCAGGAGCGGAAGTTGCGTTACTTGACGTCTGTGGTGACCTTGTCGGCCTTCGGGTGCCTGGCGGCCGGCGTGGCAGCAGATACAGGGCCTGACCCGCTACTGCGTCCACCGGGCTATGCGCTCGTGTGGTCGGACGAGTTTGACAGAGAGGGCGCGCCGGATCCGGCGAAGTGGACGTTCGAACGAGGGTTCGTGCGAAACGGCGAGATGCAGTGGTATCAGCCAGACAATGCACGCGTCGCGGACGGGCGCCTGATCATCGAGGGGCGGCGCGAGCGCAAGCCGAACCCGCAATTCGGATCGCCTACGCTCAAGCCGCCCTTTCGTGAGCGCAAGTCGATCAACTTCACCTCGGCGAGCCTGTCGACCAAGGGGCTGCAAAGCTGGACTTATGGACGCTTCGAAATCCGAGCCAAACTTGTTGCGGAACAGGGCCTGTGGCCTGCGCTGTGGTTTGTCGGCACGGATGGAAGGTGGCCCGCCTGCGGCGAGATCGACCTGATGGAATTCTATCAGGGCCACATTCTCGCGAACTTCGCCTGGGCTTCGCGCGTGCCCGGGCATCCGGTCTGGAACAGCGTCCGGATTCCCGTCGCCGAACTCGCCGGCAATCCCGGCTGGGACGAGAAGTTTCACATCTGGACGATGGATTGGGATGAACGCAGGATCAGCCTGGGTCTGGACGGTCGCGAGATCAATCGGCTGGACCTCGCCAAAGTCCGCAACCGCGAAGCCCCGGGCGGCATCAACCCGTTCCACAAGCCGCAATACCTGATCATGAACCTGGCGCTGGGTAGCGCCAAAGGCGGGCCTCTCCGCGACACGCAGCTGCCGTCCCGGTTTGAGGTCGATTACGTCCGTGTCTACCAGCGCAAAGGTGCAATTCGATGAGACGCCGCGAACGAGCGCTGATCGCCCTGACCATGGCCCTTCTGTCCGGAAGCTTGCCCACGGTGGCGCAGGCGGAGCCCGATCCGCGAGCGCGGGCGGCTCTGCCCGACTGGGAGAACCCACAGATCAACGCCATCAACCGCCTGCCGATGCGCACGAGCTTCATCGCCTACGAAAGCGAGGAGCTTGCCCGGCAGGACGACCCGGCTCGGTCCGCCCGGCAACTCTCGCTCAATGGCCAGTGGTCGTTTCACTGGGCCAGGAACCCGTCCGAGCGCGCAACGGGGTTCGAGAAACCGGAATTCGATGTCGCCGCCTGGCCGCGGATAGCGGTGCCGGGAAACTGGGAACTGCAAGGTTACGACATCCCGCACTACATCAACCAGGAATACATCTTTCCGGCCAACCAGCCCTATCTGCCCGACGACTACAATCCGGTCGGCTCGTATCGCCGCGACTTCGATATTCCCAAGGCCTGGGCCGGCCAGACCCTCACCCTGCACTTCGGCGCGGTCCAGTCGGCCTTCTACGTGTGGGTGAACGGCAAGCTGGCCGGCTATAGCGAGGATTCGCGGCTCCCTGCAGAGTTCGACGTCACCCGGCTGATCCGGCCGGGCCGCAACACCATTGCTGTCGAAGTCTACCGCTTCGCGGACGGCAGCTATCTGGAAAAGCAGGATATGTGGAACATGAGCGGGATCTTCCGCGATGTTGCGATATCTGCGCGCCCCGCGGCGCACTTCGCCGACATCGTCGTCGGACAGGAACTGGGCGACGATCTCACCACCGGACAGCTGCGCGTAACCGCGCCGTTGTCGCCGGCGGCTGCGCGCTCGAGGGCGACTGTCGAGGTGACGCTGAGTGACGGCGACACGGTGCTGTATCGCGAGACACGCCCCGCCATCGGCACGACGGCGACCTTTGCGCGCGATCTTCCCGGAATCGTCCCTTGGGACGCCGAGACGCCCAAGCTCTATGCGCTGGATGTTCGCCTGGCCGACCGCAGGGGAGCGACGATCGAGGCCGTGCGCCGCATGGTTGGCTTTCGCACCGTGGCGATGCGCAACGGTCTGGTCACCGTGAACGGCAAGCCGATTACGATC
The DNA here is from genome assembly GCF_009707465.1 of Novosphingobium sp. Gsoil 351. Lineage (NCBI taxonomy): Bacteria > Pseudomonadati > Pseudomonadota > Alphaproteobacteria > Sphingomonadales > Sphingomonadaceae > Novosphingobium > Novosphingobium sp. Gsoil 351. The sequence goes on along the minus strand of NZ_CP046120.1, from coordinate 1,238,886 downwards.
TGGGGGTCAATCGGCACGAACACGATCCGACGACCGGCCACGTCATCAGTCGCGCGCTGATGGAGCAGGACGTCCGGATCATGAAGCAGCTCAACATCAATGCGCTGCGGATGTCGCACTACCCCAACGACCCGTACATCTACGAACTCGCCGACCGGTATGGCCTCTACGTCATGGACGAGGCCAACATCGAGAGCCACGAATACATGCGGATGGGCGACGAGGCCAAGCCGCCCAAGACCCGCGCCGACTATCAGCTCGGCTTCAAGCCGGAGTGGGAAAGAGCCCACCTCGAGCGCGTCGAGCGGATGATCGAGCGCGATCGCAATCACCCGTCGATCCTCTTCTGGTCGCTCGGCAACGAGGCCGGGATCGGTCCCACGTTCGAGAAGGCCGCGGCGCTCTCGCGCAATCTCGATCCCCATCGCCTGGTCAGTTACGGCGGATATGGCACCGTCGATGGTCCGGCGGTGCTGCCGTACGTCGATTTCTATTCACCGATGTACGATCCCCCTTCGGAACTGCTCGACTATGCGGCGTCAAACAATGCGCAGCCCGAAATCATGGCCGAGTATGCCCATGCCATGGGCAACAGCCTGGGCGGCTTTCGCGAGTACTGGGACACGATCTACGCGCACCCCACCCGCCTCCAGGGCGGCTTCGTCTGGGATTTCGTGGACCAGACATTCTACAAGAAGCTGCCCGACGGCAGGACGATATGGGCCTATGGTGGGGACTTCGGCCCAAGCCCTCGGCCGGATTCGGATAATTTCTGCGCCAACGGCCTCGTCCAACCGGATCGGACCTATAATCCCCACGCCTGGGAACTGAAGAAGGTCTACCAGCCGATCGATTTCCGGTTCGATCCCGCGCAAGGGCTCGAAGTCGTCAATCGCCTCGATTTCAAGGACGTGTCCGGGTTCACATTCCGCTGGCGCCGCGATGAGGACGGCAAGACGGTCGCAGGCGGCCCGCTGCCTACTCCGCAAGTGGCCCCCCGCGCGAGTGCCACGTTGCCGCTCCCGCCCGAGGCGACGGAGCAGGACGGCAAAACCGAAGCTTTCCTGACCATTGAGGCGATTGCACGCCCCGGCGCCATTCCGCTGATTGATGCAGGCGCGGTGGTGGCGTGGGAGCAATTCCCGCTCGGGTCCCCTCCCTTGAGGATTTCGCCTGCGGCCCACGGACGGCCAAAGTTCATTGAAAGCGGCACGACGGCTGCGGTGGTAACCAGGGAAGGCTCGGCATTCACGTTCGATCGATCGACCGGCCAGCTGGCATCGTGGCGCAGCAACGATCGTGAGATGCTCACCGCAGGCTTGGTTCCCAACCTCTGGCGCGCGCCGACCGACAACGATTCCGGGGCATCATGGATGTTGAAGACCTCCGGCATCTGGAAATCGGCCGTCGCCAACCGCAAGCTGACTTCGTTCATCGTATCCCGCAGCGGGCAGGCGGTCCGCGTCCAAACGGCCTATCGTCTGGGCGGCGACATTGCCGATTTCGCGCTCGACTACACGATCGCCGCCGATGGTTCGCTCAATGTCGCGGCGCGGCTCGATCCCCTCAAGGAGAAGCTGCCCATCATCCCGCGCGTCGGCACCAACCTGCAGTTCAAGGGCGCGTTCTCCAATCTCGAATGGTTCGGGCGCGGACCGCACGAAAATTACTGGGATCGCCGGAACGGCGCCGCGGTGGGCCGCTATTCGGCAACGGTCGCGGAGCAGTATCACGACTACACGCGGCCGCAGGAGACCGGCAACAAGACCGACGTGCGCTGGTTCGCCCTGCGCGATACGCACGGGACCGGCATCCTCGTAACCGGCGACGGATTGCTAAACTTCTCGGCGCTGCCAGTGCTGCAGAGCGATCTCGACCACGATCGCCGCCGCGGCGCGCCGCATCGCCACGGCGGCGACGTGACCTTCCGCGACCTCGTGAGCGTCAACCTCGATCATCTCCAGACGGGCGTAGCGGGAATCAACAGCTGGGGCGCTCTGCCCCTGCCGCAATACAGCATTCCGGCCAAAAACTACGCCTGGAGTTTCCGCCTCGTTCCCCTGGCGTCCGGGCAGGACCCAGCCGTCATCGCACGGCGCAACGCACCCGCAGGAGTTTCCCGATGATAGTCATCCGATCGGCGCGCGCCCGGATGCGCCGTATGGCGCTCGTTGCCGGCACGCTGGCCACGGGCCTGTTCGCGCCGCAACCGGTGCTCGCCCGCGCCGATGCCGCCGCGCGACCCAACGTGATCGTCATCGTCACCGACGACCAGGGTTATCGCGACGTCGGGTTCAACGGCAGCCCCGACATACCCACGCCCAACATCGACCGCATCGCGCGCGAAGGGGTCCGCTTCACGCGCGGCTATGTCGCGTTCCCGGTCTGCGCGCCGAGCCGCGCGGGACTCCTTACCGGTCGCTATCCGGCGCGCTTCGGCTTCGATCGCAACCCCAACGGCGACCCGGCCGATCCCAAGGGCGGCGTTCCGCGCACGGAGCTGATGCTGCCTGAAGCGATGAAGGCGGCCGGCTATGCGACCAAGGCGATCGGCAAATGGCACCTGGGAACGCATCCGACCTTGCGCCCGCGGGTCAGGGGCTTCGACGAATTTTACGGCTTCATCGAGGGCGGCCACCAATATTTCCCGGGCCTCAGCCGCATGAACGACATCAGCCAGTCCAAGGTGACCTACGACTGGTACTACTCGAAGCTTACCGACAACGGCGTGGCGGTCGAGTTCAAGAAATACCTGACCGAGGGAATTCTCCGACCGTGCGGTCGAATTCGTCGATCGGATGACGACGGCAGACAAGCCGTTCTTTCTCTACCTGGCATACAATGCCCCCCACGCACCGCTGCAGGCGACCGAGAAGTACCTCGCCCGCTTCCCGCAAGTGAAGGATCCCAAGCGGCGCGCCTACATGGCGATGATCAGCGCGGTAGACGACGGGGTCGGGCAGGTGCTCGACGAGCTAGATCGTCGCGGGATCGCCAAGGATACCGCAGTGTACTTCCTGTCGGACAACGGCGGGGTAGTCACCCATGAAACGGGCGAGCAGCCGGTTGCCGACAACGCGCCGCTCCGCGGCGGCAAGAGCCAACTGTTCGAAGGCGGGGTGCGGGTGCCCTTTGCGGTACGCTGGCCCAGCAAGATCGCCGGCGGCCGGGATTACGAGCGGCCGGTGAGCTCGCTCGACATCTTCGCTACTCTCGCCAACGAGCTTGGGCTGGCGACCCGGTCCGGAAAGCCGCTCGATGGGGTCGACATCACCCCCTATCTCGCCGGGACCACCAAGGGCGATCCGCATCCCGCACTGTTCTGGCGCAAATTCGATCAGCATCAGGGGGCGATGGTGATCGGCGACGTGAAGTACATCGCAACGCCTGACGGAAAGGCCGCCTTCAACTTGCGCACCGACATCGGCGAAACGCGCAACATCGCCAAGCAGAACGTCGAGACCATGGCAAAATTCGATCAGCTCTACGCGGCATGGGCTGGTCAGATGGCGCCGAAACCAGCCTTCCCGCCGCTCGGCACATGGCCGGCCAAGGGCAATGCCGCTACCGCGGCCACCGCTGGCAAACCCGCCAAACCGGCTGAAGGGGGAGGGCGACGATCGGTGAAACCCGCATCGTCCCGGCGCCGCGCGCTGGCCGGACTGCTGGCGCTAGGCGCAGCGCTGGGCGCCTTCGCGCCGGTGCGGGCCGGATCCGGTCAGGCTGCGGACCGGCCCTCCGCGCGAACCCCCAACATCGTCATCCTCTATGCCGACGATCTGGGATATGGCGATCTGGGATCGTACGGCGCGAGGCGGGTAGCGACGCCCCATAGCGACAGACTTGCGGCCAGGGGCCTGCGCTTTACCGATGCCTATGCCCCGGCGGCCACCTGCACGCCTTCGCGCTATGCCCTGCTGACCGGAGAATACGGCTTTCGCAGCAATGCGGAAATCCTGCCCGGCGATGCGCCGGCACTGATCCGGCCGGGCACGACCACGATCGCCTCGGTGCTAAAGAGCCGGGGTTACCGTACCGCGGTGGTGGGCAAATGGCATCTCGGCCTGGGCGGGGGCACGGTGGACTGGAATTCCCGCGTCGCTCCCGGCCCGAAGGAAATCGGCTTCGACTACTCATTTCTGCTGCCGGCGACGCTCGATCGCGTACCGACCGTCTATCTGGAGGACCAGGGCGTGGTCGGCCTCGATCGCGCCGATCCAATCTCGGTCAGTTATGCGGCTCCCCTGCCTGGCCGCCCGGTTGGACGCGAGCATCCTGAAATGCTGCGCTACAAGGCGGACGACCAGCATTCGGACAGTATCATCAACGGCGTTTCGCGCATCGGCTACATGCGTGGCGGCAAGTCCGCCGAATGGGTCGACGAGGACATTCACACCGTGCTCGCCAGCAAAGCGCGTGGCTTCATCCGCGACAACCGCGAGCGGCCGTTCTTCCTCTACTTCCCCATTCCCGATCCGCACGTCCCCCGCCTTCCGGGTAAGGAATTCGCGGGCAAGACCGGCATGGGGCCCCGCGGGGACGCGATCGTCGAAATGGACTGGATCGTCGGGCAGGTCATGGCCGAACTGCGCGCGCAGGGTCTCGAGCGCGATACTCTGGTGATCCTGTCGAGCGACAATGGCCCCGTGCTCAACGACGGGTACGAGGACGGCGCGGTCCAGCAGCTGGGCGATCACCGGCCGGGCGGGATTTACCGCGGCGGCAAGTACAGCGCCTTCGAGGCCGGTACGCGAGTTCCCCTGATCGCGTATTGGCCGGGCCATATCCGCCCGGGGACGAGTCCGGCGCTTTTGTCCCATGTCGATTTGCTTGCAACGTGCGCCAGGCTGGTCAAGGCGCGGCTCGCTCCGGAGCAGGCGATCGACAGCCGCAACATGCTGTCCGCACTGCTGGGCACCGATCGCAAGGGACGCGACTATCTTTTCACCGAATCGGTTCCGACCAGAGCTATCCGCTCGGGCGCGTTCAAGTATATCGCCCCCGCCCGGTACCCCGCGACCGCCGCCTTCATCGCCGGCAAGGGGATCGAAGGCGGGGCAAGCGCGTCGCCGCAACTCTACGACCTCCGGCGCGACCCTAGCGAGCGGCGCAATTTGGCATCCGCCCGACCGGCGCTGGCCGCGCGCCTCGCAGCGGAGCTGAGGGCAGTCGAAGCGCGCCGGATCGCCGAGCCCGCGCGGACCGGGGGCTTGCGATGATCGCTTCGCCGGCGAGGACTAGCGGACCGCGACTTCGCCGAAGCCTCCGCCTGGCGGCGGCCGCCTGCCTGGGTACGACCGCTCTCTTGTCGGCGTACACGCCTGCGGCTGCGTCCTCCAAACCGGCAAGGCTCAATGTCGTGATCATCCTCGCCGACGACGCGGGCTATCGCGACTTCGGCTTCCAGGGCAGCCGCGAAATCAGCACCCCCAATATCGACGCGCTGGCCCGTCAAGGCATCGTCTATTCGGATGCCTATGCCTCGATGCCGTTCTGCAGCCCATCGCGCGCCGGATTGCTGACGGGCCGCTATACCCAGCGCTTCGGGTACGAGTTCAACCTGACCCAAGCTCCGCCCAAAGGCGTGGAGGCGCGCTTCATGGGCCTCGATACCGGCGAGCGGACCGCAGCCGACCTGTTCCGTGCCGCCGGCTACGCGACCTACGCCGTCGGCAAATGGCATGTGGGGGAACAGCCGCAGTTCGATCCGCGAACCCGCGGGTTCGATCACTTCTATGGTTTTCTGGGAGGCGGCAGCAGCTATTTTCCAAACAGGATCGCGGCCGCGGCGATCCAGCGCGACGGTGCTCCTGAGACGCCGGGCCGCTATCTGACCGACCAGTTCGGCGAAGAGGCGGCACGCGACATCGAGGAGAGCAAGGACCGGCCCTTCCTGCTCTATCTCGCGTTCAACGCGGTCCATGCTCCGATGGACGCGCTCGCTGCCGATGAAGCGCGGTTCCCGGCGATCAAAGATCCGCAGCGGCGACGGCTAGCGGCGATGAGCTGGGCGCTGGACCGCGCGGTGGGGAAGGTGATCGAGACACTCCGGCGGACCGGCGCGGATCGCAACACGCTGATCGTCTTCGCCAACGACAACGGAGGCGACCGGGTGGGGATCGGTGCCTACAACACGCCCCTGCGGGGCACGAAGGGCACGCTTCTGGAAGGCGGTATCAGAGTGCCGTTGATCGTCCGCTTGCCCGATCGCGGACGCGCAGGGACGAAAGTGACGGCTCCCGTCTCACTGCTGGATGTCCTGCCGACGGCGCTTGAGTTGAGCGGCGCGCAAGTGCCGCAGTCGCTCGACGGCCTCTCGCTGTTGTCCGATCCGGCGAAGCTCGCCGCGCGCCCGCTGTATTGGCGCTACGACAACATGGCGGCGATGCGTGACGGGCGGTGGAAGCTGCTGCGGTATCCGGATCGGCCGCCCGAGCTTTACGATCTCGTCGGCGACATCGGCGAGACGCGCAATCTTGCCGATGCCGATCCCGAACGCGTGCGCTCGATGATGAAGCGCCTGTTTGCGTGGGAAGGCACCCTCGAGCATCCGCGCTGGCACACCGGAACCTTCTGGTCGCAGGAGGACGTGCGCCGATATTCCGCCGATCACGTCGCCAAAGAAAATATCGCCGAGAGAAAGGCTTTGTTCGGAAAATGAAGGTCGCGCCGCTCATTCTCGCCACAGTCGCAGTTGCGATTTGGACTGCTTCGGCAGCGGCGCCCGCCCGGGCCCAAGGTCAGGACTTCGTCCTGCATGCCCCGTTCGCCGACCACGCGGTCATCCAGCGCGGCCAGGACATCGCGATCCGTGGCCACGCCCACGCGGGAGCGAAGGTCTCCATCGAATTCGCCGGGATGACCCGGACCGTTCTGACCGACCGGCAGGGCGAATGGCGCGCGCTCTTCCCCCGCCAGCAGGCGGCGACGGGCCAAGCGATCGTCGCCCGCTCGGGCGGCGAGACGATTGCGGCCAGGGACATTGCGATTGGCGACGTCTTCCTGTGCTCGGGCCAGTCGAACATGCAGTTCGCCATGTCCGAGACCGCGCTACAGCCCAAGGATCGCAAGCAGCCAGGCGATGCCGCGCTTCGCTTGCTGACGGTCCCGCAGAGCCAGGCGAGGCTGCCTCTCGTCACCTTCCTAAAGCCCCCTGCCTGGCAAACCGCCGATGAGGCTGGCCAGGATTTCTCTGCCGTTTGCTTCCTGACGGGACGTGAGATCGCCGCTCGGCAGAAGGTCGTGGTGGGGCTGATCGATTCCTCCTGGGGTGGAACCGCGATTGAATCGTGGACGCCTGCAACCGGTCTCGCGGCTGCGGGAGGCATGCAGCCCGAACTCGCTATTCTGGAGGCCTTTCGCGCCGCCCCGGCAGCTGCAGAAGCTCGGTATGGCGCCATGCTGGACGCTCGCTGGAACGCGCCTTCGGAATCGGGCGGTCGCATCGGTTATGCGAACCTATACAACGCAATGATAGCGCCGCTCGCAGACTACGGCCTTGCCGGGGCGCTTTGGTATCAGGGCGAGAACAACGCCGGCCGCCGCGACGGGACGCAGGTCTATCGCGCAAAGCTCACTGCCATGCTTGCGAGTTGGCGCCGCCAATTCCACGCCGATCTGCCCTTCGTCATCGTACAACTGGCCAGCTTCGGCCCCTTGAGCGCCATGGCGGAGGACAACAACTGGGCACAGGTTCGCGAAGCCCAACGCCAGGTCGTAGCAAACGACCCGCGGACCGCTCTGGTGGTCACGATCGATGTCGGCGAGCGGCTCGACATACACCCTCCGCTCAAGCTTCCCGTTGCCCGCCGGGCCGCGATGGGTTTGCGCAGGCTCGTGTATGGAGAGATGGTGAAGACGGGCCCGGAACTCGGGGCCGCACGGCTGGATGGCAGCTCGGTCTTCATTGAGATTGCTGGGGCCTCGGAGCCACTGATCTCCGCTTCATGGGGCAGGCCGGGACCCTTCATGGTCTGTGGCACGAAAAGCAGTCAGAATGTCTGCCAATTCGCCGACGCGGAATTCGACGGTGAGCGAATCCGCGTCGCCGTGCCCGCCGGCGTCAAGGCCGATACTGTCCGTTATTGCTACGCAGCCGCGCCGATCTGCAACGTATTCGACAGTTCCGGCCTGCCGTTGGGACCGTTCTCGACCGATCTGAGAAAATCTGCGAAATGAGGCATGAAGTCATGTCGTGCGCGGTCGCGTTCGCGGTCGCGCTCGCCACCGGTTTTGCGTGCCTTCCGTGTGGCGCTGCGATTGCCGCCAATCCGCCCATCTCGCCGCACGGCCGCGTCTTCTACGTAAGCAGTTCCGAAGGTCGGGACAATTGCCTTGCGACCGCTCCATCGTGCCCTTGGGCCTCGCTCGAGCGCGTCAACGCGCAGACCTTTGAAGCTGGCGATCAGATCCTGTTCAAGGCTGGAGATATTTTCAACGGGCAGTTGCAGATTCGGTCGTCGGGTAACCCCGGTAAGCCGCTGATCGTCGCCACGTACGGCGCTGGTGCGCGTCCCCGCATCGATGGCGCCGGCGGCAGTGGGGGAGCCTACGCGGCGGCAATTCTGGTCCGCAATCAACACCACATCGAGATCCGCGGGCTCGAAATCAGCAACAGCGTCGACCGCCCGCGCCCGGGCGAGGCGGAGGACACCGCTGCGGGCATTCTGTTCGTCAACGACGGCGGCGGGGTGCTCGAGCATATCCGGATGACCGACCTCCACGTCCACGACGTGTTCGCGAAGGCCGTCACCCATACCACCGAGGATCAGTTCAACCGGGTGACCGTGAGCGGCATTCGCTTCGAGACAACCGACAGGCAAACGCGGGCGGCGCCGTCGTACTTTCGGGATATCCGCATTTCGGGGAACCGGATCGAGCATACCGGGCGTTTTGGGGTGCAGATCAGCAACGCCGGTCCGCGCAGTCGAGGAGCCGGGGACGCCCAATCGCGCGATCCCGAGACGGGCTTCAACCGAGACATCGTCATCGCCGAAAACAAGTTCTTCGAGCTGGGCGGTTCGGCAGTGCAACTGGCCGGCGCGCGCGATGCGCTGATCGAGAACAACGATTTCGACTATTGCGGCTCTAGCGCGAGACCCGATCGGATGGTGGGACGCGGCAGTGGAGCCTGGGTGGTCAATTCTCGGGACATCGTCGCGCAGCGCAATCGTTCGCGCCATGTCCGCGGATACAAGGACTCGTACGGGATGCACGTCGACTTCGGCAATCTCAATGTCCTCTACCAATACAACTACTCGGAAGACAGTGAAGGCGGCTTCGTCGAGATCCTGGGGAATAACCGCAATATCATTTGGCGCTATAATATCAGTGTAAATGACGGTCTGCGCGAAAAGGACGGAAATACCTTGTGGATCAGCACATGGTCGCCGCGCAAAAATCCGTCCGACGAAGTCTATATCTATAATAATACTGTATTTATAAGGTCCGGCCTCTTTCCCGACCTCTCGTTCTCCGTATTGAACGCTCACGTTTGGAACAACATCTTTTACGTATCGCCCCATGCCATGATCGGCGAACAGTTGAAGCTCGATCTGCGGGGGCCGCCGCTAGACCTGCGCAACAACCTGTTTTTCGGCAAGACGAATGCAGAACTCCTGGCCATGGGTTCCGGTGTCGTCTCGGCCAACCCGAATATTGCCAATCCTGGAGCGACTTCGCCCGAGGGATACCGTCTCCTGCCTGGGAGCGCTGCCATCGGCGCCGGAACGGCTGTCGCGCACCCACCGTTTCCCGACGCTGGCAAAAGCGTCTTTGCAGAGGTGAGCGAATCGCCGGTCACCGACTTCTTCGGGAACGAGCTCAAGCAAGATGCGCCTACGAATATCGGAGCCGACGGTGCAGGCGGGCCTCCGCCCTCGATCGGCCGCTGACGTCCGACCTGCATTTCAGAGACCGTTCAAGTGACATTCGGATACATTTCGCGACGTGACTTGTGTCCCAGCGTCCTGCACCGTCCGGCCAACATCAGGCGGAGAGGCCGATGAGCGCTGCAAGGATTGCCCTGAACCGATTTGGCCTCGGCGCACGGGACGATGAGGCGCCGCCTTCCGATCCGCACCGCTGGCTGACGGATCAGCTCGCTCGCTTTGCGATCCGTCCCGCCCCGATTGCCGCGCTGCCCGGAACCCCTGCGCTTGTGGCGTTGCTGGCCGACCTGCGCGAGGCGCGGCAGGAACGGCGCGCAGCAACGGCCACACCCGAACCCGCAATGAACGGCGAATTGCGGACCGCCACGGCGATGCCCGGCGCGGGTCTCGGCCGCGGACTGCGCCAAGCCTATCTTGCGGCGGTTGGCGCGCGCACCAATGTGGCGCTGGTCAGCGAAACACCGTTCGTCGAGCGGCTGGTCCATTTTTGGGCCAACCACTTCGCGGTGTCGGTCGACAAGCAGGTCTCGATCGGTCTGGCCGGCGCGCTCGAGTTCGAGGCGATCCGTCCGCACGTGTTGGGCAGCTTCGCCGATCTGCTCGGCGCCGTCGAACGCCACCCGGCGATGCTGCTCTATCTCGATCAGGCGCAGTCGATCGGCCCAGACAGCCCGCTCGGCCAGCGCGCGGCACGCAATGGACGCCAGCGCGGCCTCAACGAAAATCTCGCACGCGAGATCATGGAACTGCACACGCTGGGGGTGCGCACGGTCTACACCCAGGCCGACGTGACCGAATTTGCCCGCGCGCTGACCGGGTGGACCGTGGGCGGGCTCGGCCGCCTCCCTTTCCTGCGCGGGACTCAGGGCGGCTTTCTCTACGCCCCGCCGCTCCACGAGCCCGGTGCGCGGGCGATCATGGGCAAGCGCTATGGTGAAGACGGGGAAGAGCAAGCGCAGGCGGTGCTCGCCGATCTGGCTGCGCACCCGGCGACCGCACGGCACATCGCGACCAAGCTCGCCCGCCATTTCTCCGCCGATGATCCACCCCCGACGCTGGTGGCGCGGCTCGAGCAGGCATTCCTCACCTCACGCGGCGATTTGCCTACCGTCTATCGCGCGCTGGTAGCGGCACCCGAGGGGTGGGACGAAACCGCGGCAAAGTTTCGCACTCCTTGGGACTGGGGCATCGCCGCGATGCGCGCAGCGGGGGTTCGGCATCTCGAGGATCGGGCAGCGGCGGGCGCTTTCGTCCAGCTCGGACAGGCGGTGTGGAAACCCGGCTCGCCCGCGGGGTGGGACGACATTGCCGCGAGCTGGGCCGGTCCCGACGCGCTCGTCCGCCGGGTCGAGTTGGCCGACAGAATCGCCGGAAGGGTGACCACCCCCGCCGATCCCCGCGCGCTTGCCGAGAAGCTGTTTCCGGGCGCGCTAGCCGAGACGACGCGCACCGCGATCCAGCGCGCCGAGAGCCCGGCGCAGGGGCTGGCGCTATTGCTCGCTTCGCCCGAAATGATGCGGAGATAATCCGATGCTAGATCGCCGCTCGCTGATTGTCAGCGGTTCGCTCGCCGGGACCGGTCTATTGTTCGCGCCGCGGATCGCGCTCGCCCGCGCCTCGACCCAGCGCCGACTGGTGTTCGTGATCCAGCGCGGCGCCGCAGACGGGCTTGGCACCCTCGCTCCCACCGGCGACCCCGCCTATGCCGGACTGCGAGGCGCGCTCGCCGCCGACTTCGCCGACGCGCAGCAACTGGGCGGCATGTTCGCGCTGCATCCCGCCCTGGCGCAAGTGGCCAAGCTCCATGGCGCGAAGCAGGCTCTGTTCGTCCACGCGGCGGCATCGCCCTATCGCGATCGTTCGCATTTCGACGGGCAGAACGTGCTCGAGACCGGCGGAAACATGCCGTACGACGTCAAGTCGGGCTGGCTCAACCGGCTGGTCGGGCTGCTCCCAGCGAGCGAGGCGCGCGCGCTGGCGATTTCGGCGACCATCCCGGCCGCGCTGCGCGGCCCGGCGCAGGTCGCGAGCTACGCCCCTTCGAACCTGCCCAGGGCGAGCGACGACCTTTTGAACCGGGTGACCCAGCTCTACCAAGGCGACGCCCTGCTCCACCCGCTGTGGGCAGAGGCGATGGCGACCCGGGCGATGGCCGGCGACCTCGCCGCGGACGGCGGCAGGGGTGCGGCGGCGACCGGCGCGCTTGCCGCCTCGCTGATGACCGGCGATCAGGGCGCGCGCGTGGTGATGATCGAGACCGGCGGCTGGGACACCCACGCCGGCCAGCTTGCCCGGCTGCGCGCCCAGCTTGTCGGGCTGGACGCGCTGATCGGCGCCCTCCAGGTGGGGCTGGGACCGGCCTGGGCCGATACGCTCGTCGTGGTCGCGACCGAATTCGGACGCACCGCGGCCGTCAATGGCACCGGCGGCACCGATCACGGCACCGCGAGCCTGGCGATGCTGCTGGGAGGAACGGTGGTGGGCGGTCGGATCGTAGCCGACTGGCCCGGCCTCGCCACCGCCAGCCTCTACGAAGGCCGCGACCTAAGGCCGACCGCGTCGCTGGATGCGACGATCGCCGGTGCAGTGGCCCAACACTTCGCGCTAGACCCGGCGCTGGCGATGAAAACGCTGTTTCCCGGAGGCACCAGTCAGGCGAGCGAAGGGCTTGTCGTTACATGACGTCCTGCGCGAGAGCTTCGACCCAACGCAGTCCCATGTGAAGTTCGGCCGTAAGGTCCTCAATGGAGGTTCGCACCTCTGTGCTGAGAACTACTGCCGACGCTTCCGCCCGGCAGCACGTCACCCGGAAACGATTGATACCTCGACCAGCCATATCGGGTTCCGCTGCGTCAAGCGCTAGATTGAAGGGCTGCATTCAACCGAGATCTTGAAATACCTGCCAATCCGCTGTCGGCCCCGTTACGGACCTCGCGAAAGCGGTCAGGCCCGAAATGCGACCGACGATGCTGGTCGGCAGATCCCATTTTCAGAAAGTTCGATGAAGCTCCAGTCAGGCCTTAACGCCGCTGATGCGGGCCGTTTCGGTGCGACAATCGTAACGTAGCCCTGGCTCCGAGCAGAAGTCGGGCCACTGCCCACGAGCGCGCCAAACGTCGGCTAGCCCGATCCGCGCCATCGCCGCAAAGAAACGTGGGTCGCGGCGGAGGGCGGCGCTCTCTGGCCGGAAGAGCAGTGACCATTGGTAGTCCCTCTCGCTCCGGCGCGCGCGCGCCATCCACGCGAAGGCGGCATCCAGCAAGCCAAGGTGAGCAAAAGTCGCCGCATTTTCCCAAGCGTTAGTCGGGTCGGCAGCAAAGGCAGATTCGGCTTCTTGTTCGAGAGACGCGAGGTTTCGTGAAGCGGGATCGAAGCGCCAGCGCATTTCGCGTCGGAGAAGCGGCGACAGTCCTTTGCCATGGGCCTTCGCTTCGATCGTCTCCATTTCCGCGAGAGCGCGGCGCGGGTCAGGGTCATATACGAGGAGGGACTCTCGCATGCCCGCAACCCACGGTTCGCTCGGCCATAGCCGCTCCGCCTTAGCCTGCATCGCGCGAGCCTCGTCCAACCGGCCTACAGCCATGAGACGGAGCTCGACATTACCAAATTCAGCCATTGAGGTCGGATCAAGCGCAAGTGCGCGTTGCGCGGCGACGACGCTCGCACGGACATAGCCCGCATCGAGCAGGGCATACGAGTGAACACGATGCAGGGCCGGGAGCTCGGGATCGACGGCAATACCCTTTTCGATGATCGAGAACTGCTCGACGCTGCCTTGCGCCGCCGCCACCGCAAGCGCTTGATACGCGCGCCCGATCTTGGGATCGAGCTCGAGGGCTTTGAGCGCATATCTCGTCGCCTCAGCCGTTGCAGCCGACTTTTCTGTCGAGTTACCTGGTGCGGAGTTGGAATAGAGCGTGGTCAACGCGAGGCATGCCCAGCCTGCAGCGACATCTGGTCGACGCGCCACGATTTCATGCGCAAAGCTTGCCCCACGCGCTGGGTCGCCCTGCATGACCGCGTTGCAAGCGCTAAAAAACAAGCGGATCGATGCAGCATCGCCAAGCACCTTTGCCGAACGTTCGAGCCCACAGCGCATCACGCCGGCGGTCGCCATCGCGACCTGCTGCCGCAATCGGTCTGGGGTGCGGACGTCGCTTTCGAACCGGTCCGACCAAAGCACCGCGCCGTTCGCCCCGTCGACTAGGCGGGGTCGCGCAACCAATCTCCCGCCCTCGCGCTCGATCGCGATACGCACCACAAGGTCTTCCTTGGCGCGACGGCCAGAGGGCACGTTTTCGACGAACGATACCCGGCTGATCGCGCCGGCCATTTGCGCGAGATCGCCGGTGAGCGCGCTGGCGAATGCCTGGACTTCGCGGTCGCCAGCCGTGCTGGCCACGGGCTCGACGCCAATCGTTAGCGATTCGCTGGCGCGGGTTTGCGTCGCGTAAGCCCAGAACCCACCTCCCAAGCTGACCGCTGCAACGAGCGCAAGTGCGCTAAGCACCCGCTGGCGTGGCCGCGGCGATTGGGCGCGCGGTTCTGGGGTCTCCATCTCTGCACGCACGAGCGGAGGATCAACAGGGTCGGCGACGATCCGGTAGCCTACCTTGGGGACCGTCTCCAATCGGACAGCGCCCTCGCCAAGTTCGATCAGAACGCGGCGCAGCTTCGAGACCACGCGGTTGACTGCGTCGTCGCTCACGATCCGCCCATTCCAGCATGCCGCGATCAAATCGTCTCGGCTAAGCGTGCTTCCCAGTGAAGCCCTCAGCGCAATCATTAATTGCAATACTAAGGGTTCGAGCGTTTGGGTGCGCCCGAAGCTGGAGCGCACCTGGCGCAGAGCTGGCTCGACGATCAAACGCCCCAGCTGAAACCGTGGGACATGTGCCAATGGTACAGGAGCCGGTGTGGAAACCCCGCTGAAGTCGAACGCCAGCTTTTCGTCGCCCACCTGCGCTGTCCTCCTTCGCGCTGAGGATAACGCTGATTTCCGCATGTTTCGAACGATTTCGGTGCGGCGTGACGTGCAGTTCGGGAAAAGTCGGCAAGAAGTCAGCTTTCTGTCGGCATGCCAACAGGACTTTTCCGATACTGGGCCCATTGTCGGAGGCAGAACCGATCCGAACAGGACGGCGACACAAACAGACGCTACCAAGCCTCGTCCGGACGAACTGCCGAAGGGATACAAGCGATGCGTTCTTCTCGATCATATCTGACTCGGCGCCTCGTATTCAGCACCGCCTGTGCGATCTTGGCCTCGACCGCGCTTGGCGGGGCGCTTTATGCCGCCGCGTTCAGCGAATGGAGCGTGCCGGTGAGCGCCGAGGAAGGCTCGGACCCGTCGCTCAATACCCTATTCAATGATGGCTGCCCGATCCTCTCACCCGACGGCCTTAGTCTGTACATGGCAACCAACCGGCCCGAATTTCCTGGTGATCCGTTTCCCGATCTGAATATTTGGGTTGCGCGTCGCGAGACGACGACGTCGGGATGGGGGGCGCCGGTGGAATTGCCCGCTCCGATTAACACCTCCGACAATGAATATTGTCCGTCGCCGTTACGCGGAAAGGGCCTGCTGTTTGTCCGCGCGCCCGCAGGGACCAACAATGGGGACATCTTCCGCAGCCGGCTAAGCCAGGACGGTTGGGATACGCCCGAGCGTCTGCCCGACACGATCAATAGCACCGCGCAGGAGTGGAGCCCCTCGCTCTTCACTGACGACGACGGCAACGACGTATTGTATTTCTCGCGCACGACAGGGCCCGCTGGCGGTCCACACAGCATCTATGCCAGTGTCAATTCCAGACCCGCGCAACTCGTCGGCGAACTCAGTATCGGTGGAGATGCGGCGCGACCAAACGTCCGAAAGGACGGCCGCGAGATCGTATTCGACTCGGGCCGGGCATCGAGCTTGGGCGGGCAGGACGTGTGGACCTCGGAGCGCGCTTCGACCAGCGACCCCTGGTCACCTCCGCAGCACCTCGGGGTGGTGAGTGGCCCTGGAAACGATACCCGCGCGTCGCTTTCGTGGGACGGCACCTTCCTCCTGGTCGGATCGGTGGGCAAGCCCGGAGGTGAAGGCCAAGCGGACATCTACGTCGCGACGCGCTCGAAGCTCAAGGGTTATGAGCGCTAAGGCGGTCGTCGGAATGATCGCCACTGGCGCGGCGATCCTGGCATTGGGGCTCGGCGGGCTGATCGCAATGCGCCCTCCGGAAATTCCTGCCGGTCGTGCTGCGGGTCTGGTCCAGATCGGCCCAGCCAATCCTCCCGCATGGAGTCCACTGCCGTTGGCGACGCCGTTCGCTGCTGCTGACCCCGCCAGTACCAAGGCACCTGATGGCGCCACGAGCGCGGGCGTTTGGTCAACCCCTGCCGAGTTCGCACCGCCCGACTGATCGTGCGAAGGCTGCATGGTGATACGTTCGATACAGGCGGGAAAGCGTGGCGTCGACCTCGTAAGCACCGTGCGTCGGATGCGGCGACCCTGATTGGCGTTCAAACGACTTCACAGGACGCAATCATCGCCAATAGTCTATCGTTCTCCCCCACTGAGGGGATGCCTTGGCGTCCGGTTAGTGACAAACGAATCCGAAACCTGTCGGACGGAATTCGGTCTCTATTCAGCCGATTAGCGCTGCTTTTTTGAGGTGGTGGCAGTGAAGTCTGGGTCCTTCTTGGCGACCCAATCGACAAATTTGCGCACGTTTGGATTGGCCAGAAGGGCCTCCACATCCATCGCATGGCGCTGCAGTTCAGAATTGGTGAAATTGGCGACCAGCGCCTGTTGGCAAATCGGATGCATGGGAACGACATCGCGGCCACCCCGGCTTTTCGGTACCGGATGATGCCAGACGGTGGTCTTGCCAAGGGGCCGGCGACACAGCCAGCAAGGTTCTATCGCCGCTGAAGGCTCCGCGACGCGATCAACGTTCTCATATGGGTCACGTT